>DATCGM010000219.1:0-23935 GCA_036508915.1 Gemmatimonadaceae bacterium | reverse complement strand
CGCTCGGTGACGTCGAACGGAAGCAGCAGCTCCTGCGCGCGCTCCTCGAGCAGGCGATACGGGCCGGCGAGATAGGTTTCGAGCACGTCCGCGTCCGTCTCTCCTTCGGTATTCGCCACAAACTGATGGTCGCGCGCGAGTAACTTGCCGCCACGAATGCGCATCAGCGCGATCACCGCGTCGTCGCCATCGCGCGCGTAGCCGATCACGTCGCGGTCACCACCTTCCACCTCCATGACGACCGCCGGCTCCTCCATCTTTTCGAGATGGCCGAGCACGTCGCGCAGATGCGCCGCGCGCTCGAAGTCGAGCGACTCGGCGGCGAGTGCCATGCGCTCTTTGATCTTTCGGACGACCTCTTCCGGCTTGCCCGCGAGAAAGTCGATCACCTCATCGATCATCGCGGCATACTCGCCCTGCGTTTGCGCGAGGATGCAGGGCGCCTTGCAGCGTCCGATGTGATAGTCGAGACAAGGGCGCTCGGGCATCTGTGCCGGCATGTCGTAGTTGCACGACCGCACCGTGAAGAGGCGCTTCACCACATCGAGCGAGCGACGCATCGCGCCCACGTCGGTGTACGGACCGAAGTAGCGGGCGCCATCGTTCTGGAGCCGGCGTGTGACCCACACGCGCGGGAAAGGCTCCTGCACGGTGACCTTGATGTACGGATACGACTTGTCGTCGCGCAGCGCGATGTTGAAGCGCGGCTTGTACTCCTTGATGAGGTTCGCCTCGAGAATCAGCGCGTGCGCCTCACTCGGAACGACGATGGTGTCGAGCCCCTGGACCTGCTGCATCAGGTGCCGCGTCTTCACGCTCTCGCGATGGTCGGTCGCGACGTAGCTGCGCACGCGCGACCGAAGCCGCTTCGCCTTCCCGACGTACAGCACCGTGCCATCGGCGTCCCGCCAGAGGTAGACGCCGGGCGACTCGGGTAGATGCGGGATCTTTTCGAGAATCGCGTCGGGGACAGCCATTTGGCAATATACCCCGCCGGCGAACCGCTCGTCCTCGCTACCAGAGAGGGGCGCGGATATGGGAGTCGTCGTCCCCGTGATGAAGTCAGCCTCGCGCGCGGTGGAGTCAGCGGCCCGGGCGGACGAGTCAGCGGGCCGGACGGACAAGTCAGCGGCTCGGGCGGACAAGTCAGCGGCTCGGGCGGACAAGTCAGCGGGCCGAACGGACAAGTCAGCGGCGCGAGCGGACAAGTCAGCGGCGCGAGCGGACAAGTCAGCGGCCCGAACGGACAAGTCAGCGGCCCGGGGGGACGAGTCAGCGGCCCGAACGGACAAGTCAGCGGCCTGGGCGGACAAGTCAGCGGGCCGGACGGACAAGTCAGCGGGCCGGGCGGACGAGTCAGCGGCTCGGGCGGACGAGTGAGCGGGCTTGGCGGACAAGTCAGCGGCTCGGGCGGACAAGTGAGCGGCCCGGGCGGACAAGTCGGCGGACCGGGTGGTGGAGTCAGCGGCGCGCGCGGTGCAGTCGGCGGCGCGCGCAGAGAAGTCAGCGCTCAGAAGCTCTTGAACGCATGAACCCATGCAAAAGCCGGGAAGACCCACCTCCAACCGCTCGACGTGAGGCTGGATCGGCAAAGCGCGCGGACGCTAATCGGGTGCAGGTCCTTAGCGGCGTAGAACGCGAGCTGCGATGCCCTTGGCTTCCGGAACACCGAGCGCGACGGTGCCGATGCCGTAGACGATCGCGAACGTGACGAGTGCCGAGATACCGCGAACCGTCTGGTGCGCGGGATTCAATAGCTGCATCACGCCGAAACCCGCCGCGCCGGCGAGCAGTCCTGCCGCCCAAAGTCGCAGCAGTGCGCCGCGAGCGATCCCCGTCTTGCCGATGCGCGCAGTGATCGAGCGGCGCAGGAGCAGGAACTCGAGCCAGCCGGATATCCCTGCTGACGCGGTAAGTCCGGCCGCACCAGTCCACGCCGGCAGGCCGAGCAGACGGGGCACCGGGAAGGCGAAGAGATAGCCAAGAACACCTGTGAGGATCACGCGCGCGATCGCGAAACGCAGCGGTGTGCGTGTGTCGCGCAGCGCAAAGAAGGTGGATGAATAGAGCCTCCCGAGCGAGCTGGCCAACAGCCCAACGGCCGAGCCGGCAAGAATCGCCCAGGTCCGCCTACTCTCGACCGACGTGAACTTGCCGTGCTGCAGGAGCACGCCGGAAATCGCCTCGCCGAGCAGGAAGAACCCGATAGCCGAGGGCACGACGAAGAAAGCGACGCGTGGCAATGCCGCATTGAGCCTCATGCGAACGCGTTCGATTGCATTCGCGTCGGTTCCGCTGTCGCGCGACATCTCCGGAAGCTCGGCGGCGGAGACCGACATGCCGAACAGGCTGATGGGCAGCAGGTAGATCGTCTGCGCGTTCTGCAGAAGAGTGACGACGCCTTCGACATGGATGCAGCTGGCCAGCGCGAGGTCGACGTAGCCGCTCATCTGCACCACGCCACGGGTCACGAAGGCGGGAAGAAAATTGCGAACAACCTCTCGCACGGGTGGATAACCGATGTCAAACCGGAACTTCGGGTGCTCGAGCACGCTGAACACGGACGGAAGCTGCACACCCATCTGAAGGGCGGCGCCAAGGACCGACGCCCACGACAGCAGTACGGCGAGATCGACTTCGCCTACCACGCCCGCACCCATCGTGCGGGGCCCGTATGCGACGAGTGCGACGATCATCGCCACGTTCCAGAAGACCGGAGCCGCGTACGACAGAAAGAAGCGCCGGTGACTGTTCAATATCCCCAGGCACCACGCGCTCAGGACGAAGATGCCCGCACCCGGAAAGAGGATCCGGGTCAGTCGAATCGTGAGCTGAAGCTTCTCGCCGGTGTAACCAGGCGCAATCACCCTGGCGAACAGTGGCGCCGCCAGGATCCCTAGCGCAACCGCCACCGCGCAGACGAGTCCCAGAATCGCCCCCACCGCGCCGGCGACGCGATCGGCCTGCTCGTCGTCGCCATCGGCCACGGCCTTGGCGTAGACGGGAATGAACGACGCCGAAAGCGCGCCTTCGCCAAACAGGTTCTGCAGGATGTTCGTGATCCGGAAGGCGCTATTGAAGGCGTCGGCGACGAGGCCCGCTCCCAGATATTTGGCGATGAGACTCTGGCGCGCGAGGCCAAGAAGCCGCGACAGGAATATGCCCGCCCCAACGAGCGCAGAGCTTCGCCCAGAGCTATGTGGTCTTGCCGCGGGCGCAGGTCCTGTCATGACGGGCGACTCGCGCCGATCAACCCGAGCGCATGCAACGAGGCCGCATCGCGCATCTCCGACAGCAGGTCGAGCCCCTGCCGGCCGAGAATCGGAATGAGGTTCAGCGCGCGCTCCTGGCGGGTGCCGAGCGGATACAATGCCGCACGAAGGGTGGCGACGTCACGCAGCAGATCGTGCTCTCGGCGCTTGATGCCGGCGACGAGACGACGCTCGAGCCGATCGACGCGGTGCTGGAGGGAATGCATCGACCCCTGTACCGCAGCACCGAGGCCAACCGGCTCGGCTTCGGGCGCGAGGGCCTCCGGAAGCGCCTCGATTGCCTTGCGGAGCGCCAACAATGCGTCGGCCGAGCGATCGCTCATCGCCGCGCGCGCCACCGCCCCTTCCAGCGCATCGGGACGTGCGAGGACATCGGGCTCGACGCCAAACTGCTTCAGCAGTCGGGCGACGTGCGGCTCGATCAGCGTACACGACCATCGTGGCAATCCGAGCGGCCGGTCGACGCCTAGCGCGTCGGCGACGGCGCTCACCTGCGCGAAATAAGCCAGCTCACCGGGCCCGCCGAGATAGGTGACCATCGGCAGGATGGCCTGCTCCACGATCGGACGCAGCAGGACGTTCGGCGTCAGCCAGGCGTCTCCATCTTCCGCTACGTGTGAAGCCTCGGCCACCGAGAGTCGGCGCTTGATCGTCCCTTCGCGCGCGAACACGAGCGAGAGGCTCGCGACATCCTCGACCTGCGGCTCGAGGCCAGCAGCGCGGATCTCGCGACTCCGATCGGCGAGAGCCCGTTCGATCGCCGCGGCCTGGTGCAGTGCGGCACGGAGCGTCGCATCGCTCGCGTTTCGCACGGCGGCATGCGATGCGTCGAGGACGGGAATGCCGAGCGGTGCAAGCAACTCGCGCAGCAGCGCCACGTACGCGTCGCCGACGCTGCGAGCTGGATCGTCATAAGCCTCTTCCACGGCGCGCAGGGGGCGTGGATCCGCGGCACTGCCAGCGGCCTCGCGCAAGCGCGCTCGCAGGTGGGAGACGTCCGCTAGAGGTGCCAGGGACATAGGAGTACCCGCCGGGGGCGCGTTGTCGCTCCGAAGCACCTCCGCGCTACCCGTTCGCGCGAGCACCGTGTACGACGCCTCGGCGAAATCTGCGTCGTCGGTCGCCGCCCAGAAGACGGCGGCGGTCGCGACACCCGTCTCACGTTCGATCGCGTCGGCCATCGCAAGGGCGCCCATGGCCTTGCTCCACGTGTACACGGGGCCGCCGAAGAGCCCCGGCTGCTGCCCGGTCGTCACGACGACGCCGCCCTCGCGCCGGACGCGACCCAGGCGCTCGGCTGCTCGTCCAGTTGCAGCGAAGGCCGGCTCGAGCGCCGACCAACATTCCTCCCACGGGCGCTCGCGCGCTCGCTGCAACGCTCGTTCGCGCCACTCCAACGCGGCGCGCGGCGCGGTGGCGATCCAGTGGGCCGGTGCCTCGCCGCGTTGCAGCAGCTGCGAGAGCGCCGAACCGCCAAGCGTGCCGGTGATGATGCGTACGTCCGTCATTTGTGATACGGCTCCCCACGCACGATCGTGCCGGCGCGATAGAGCTGCTCCGCCAGGACCAGGCGAGCCATCTCGTGAGGAAGTGTCCAGGGTGCCAGCTGGATCGCTCGCGTCGCCCGCGAGCGCAACGAGTCCGCGAGCCCGAAGGCGCCGCCGATCACGAAGGCAATGTCCTTTGCCCGGTCGCGGGCCGCATTGACCAGCGTCGCGAACTCTGCGGAGGTCAGGCGGTCGCCGTGCTCGTCACAGACGACGAGCGCGACAGCCGCGGGAAGACGCTCGAGAATCCGCTCGCCCTCCTTTTCCTTGGCCAGCTCCGGAGAGATTCCGCGACCACTCGCCTCACGGACCTCCACGACGTCGAGCGGCCAGTACCGCGCCGCTCGAGTCTCGTAATCGTCAATCGCCGCCGCGAGGTGCCGATCGCGCGGCTTCCCCACGGCGGCGATCACGACGCGCACGCGAAGCTACGCGTAGACGCCCCGCAGCCGGTGCACGGTGGCGACGCGGTTGATCGAGAGCATGTACGCCGCGGTGCGCATGTCGACCTTGTGCAGCACGGAGAGGTTCAGCACGTCGGCAAAGCTGCGGGTCATGATGTCGGTGAGCCGCTCGTTCACCGTGGCCTCGGACCAGAAGTAGCCGCCGCGATCCTGCACCCACTCGAAATACGACACCGTGACGCCGCCCGCATTCGCGAGAATGTCGGGGATCACAAAGATCTCCTTCTCCACGAGGATCGAATCGGCGCCAGCCGTCGTCGGGCCGTTCGCGCCTTCGCAGATGATCTTCGCCTTGATCTTCGCCGCGTTCTTGCTCGTGATGACGTTCTCGAGCGCGGCGGGAAGCAACACGTCCACCTCGGAGGTCAACAACTCCTCATTGGTGATGGACTCGCCGCCGGTGAAGCCCTCGAGGCTCCGGTGCTGCTTGACGTGCTTGAGCGCGGCGGCGATGTCGAACCCCTTCTTGTTCCAGTACGCACCGGAGAGATCGCTGATGCCGCGAATGACGCAGCCTTCCTTCGCGAGCAGATCGGCCGCGACCGATCCAACGTTGCCGAAGCCCTGCACCGCAACCGTTGTCCCCCGCATGTTCATTCCGAGGTGCTTGAGCGCTTCCTTCGTGACGATCATGCAACCGCGGCCGGTCGCCTCGCGCCGCCCGAGCGATCCGCCCATCTCGACCGGCTTACCCGTGACGACGGCGGTCACCGTGTGGCGATGATGCATGGAATAGGTGTCCATGATCCACGCCATCACGCGTTCGTTCGTGTTCACGTCCGGTGCGGGCACGTCGGAATCCGGACCGAGCGTGTGGATGATCGCCGCGGTGTAGCGGCGCGTCAGACGCTCCAGCTCGCCCGCGCTCAGCTTGAGCGGATCGCAGATGACGCCGCCCTTTGACCCGCCAAAGGGCAGATTCACGACGGCGCACTTCCAAGTCATCCAGGCGGCGAGCGCCTTCACCTCATCGAGGCTGACGTGCATGTCGAAGCGGATGCCGCCTTTGGCCGGACCGCGCGAGGTGTTGTAAAGCACGCGGTAGCCCTCGAACACATCCACTTCCCCGTTGTCCATCATCACGGGAATGGAGACGATGATCTGTCTCTCAGGGTGGCGAAGCACCTTGTACAGACCGGGCTCCAGATCAAGCAGTTGTGCGGCACGGTCGAACCGGCTCATCATCGCTTCGAACGGATTTTCCTCGTTCAGAAAGCGGTCCTTGTCCGGCATAATGATGCTATCAGTCGGTAGTCGAAGATTGGTGGCCATTTGGGAGGGAACCAGGGCCGGCTGGGCCGGCGGTTGAAGTCGCGGCCTGGCGCGCCGCCAGGACCGCCTCGAGTGCACGATCGAGCACCGCATTTCCGCGCTCGATCACGACAATTTGGGAAAGATACCACAAGGGCGCGGCGGCGGGAGGCCAGAGCGGAGCGAGCTTCACGGCGTCCTTGAGGGTGCAGACGAGCCCCTCACGCCGGTCCGCCGCAGCGGCAAGCTCGGCTACGTCCGCGGCATCAAAGGCGTGATGATCGCGAAAGGAACGCTCCTCGACCCGGGCACCGGCCGCCGTGAGCTGCGCGAAGAACGCCCGTGGCTCCGCGACCGCGGCCGCCGCGACGATGCGCCTGTCCGCGAGCCAGGTCAGCGGCCTTCGCTCGCCCGTGCGCGCATCCACCAGAGCGTCCAGCGCGAGATGGCACAGCGCCAGCCCGAGCCGCGGAAAGCGGGCGCCAAGGCGCTTTCCGATCTCCTCGGCATCCTGGCACGAGGCAGTCTTGCGCGTCACGACGAGGACGTCGGCGCGGCCGAGCGCGCTGAGCGGCTCGCGAAGGGGACCTGCAGGGAGAAGTCGCAGATCGTCACGCCACCGCTCGGCGGCGACGAGCACCCAATCCGAGATGCGCGCGATGCGGCGGTGCTGGAAGCCATCGTCGAGAATGACGCAATCGGCGCCGGCGTCACGCGCCCGCGCTGCCCCGCGCACGCGATCCGCATCGACGATCACGGTGACCTCGGGATTCAGGCGCGCGTGCACGAGCGGCTCGTCGTCGCCATAGCCACGCATGACGATCGCTGGAACTGCGCCGCGCGCGCGCAATGCCGCGGCCGCCCATGCCGCGACCGGCGTCTTCCCCGTGCCGCCAACGGTGATGTTGCCGAGACTGAGCGTGGGAAGCGGCGACGGATGTTCGGCGCCAGGCGCGTGCGCGAATCGCCATGAACGAAGCTCGATGCCGGCGCGAAAGAGCCAACTCGCTGGCATAAGCGCCGCGCGCGCCGCGCGAGCGCCAGCGCCAGCGCCGTACCAGATCCCCTGCACCGCGCTCATCTGGTCACGACCCGGGTGTTGCTTCGAGCAGCGCCTGAAGCCTCGGCGCCTGATCTGCCGCATCTCGTGGCGACGCCGCTTCCACGACCGTGAGCTCGCCGTAGCTGACGTCCACGCGGGCGAACGGCTTCGGAATGAGGAACCGGTCCCAGCTCTTCAGCCGCCACGAGCGCGACGCAGCGGCGCGAATGGGCACGATGTAGGCGCCCGTGCGCTGCGACGCCACCGCGGCGCCGGGCGCGAACACCCGAGCGGGACCGCGGGGACCGTCAGGCGTGATGGCACCATCACGCCCCGCGTCGATCTCGCGCATCAGTCCGATCAGCGCGCGACTCCCGCCCCTCGACGACGATCCCCGTACGGTTGCGTAGCCCAGTGACTCCGCGATGCGCGCCACGATCTCGCCATCACGATGCTCGCTGATCACGATCGCGATATTCTCCCCGCGATGCTGCCAGAGTAACGGCAACTGCTCGCCATGCCAGAGCGCGAAGATCACACGCCGGTCAGCGGCACGCGCCGCATGCAGCGGCTCGATGTTGTGCGACCGCATTCGCCATGTACTGGCGAGCAAGCGAAGAAGCGCGGCACCTGCACGCACCGTCCAGCGCACGCGCCGATCGGAACTCACGACGTCTCTTCCCCCCTCGCCGACGCGAGTGACATGGCGATGGCTGCAACCCGCTTCGCCGCGCCGGGCTCCCCGAGCATGCCGCGGACTCGAGCGAGCTCCGCGATCATCGCGGCGCGCGCTGGGCTCGCGGTATCCAGCAGAGGCTCGAGCGCATCGGCGACCGCGATGGGCTCGAGCGCGTCCTGCACGAACTCCCGCGCGACTTCGCGGCCCGCGACGACATTCACCAGGCCGATGAACGGAATCGTCAGGAGATGCCGGGCCAACGTGTAGGTGACCCGGTCGGTGCGATAGGCCACGACCATCGGGCAGAGCGCCACCGTCGCTTCGATCGTCGTCGTGCCGCTCTTGCACATTGCCGCGTCGGCGGCACGCAGCAGGGAGAACGCCGCCGCGTGCACGAGCGGAAACGGGCACCGCTCGGTGGGAATCGTGACGTGCGGTGCGGCGCTGACGACCACCTTGAGCGCGGGATCTCGTCGCTGGAGTTCGCGCGCCGTTGCGACGAACGGATCCAGATGGCGCGCGATCTCCTGCGAGCGGCTGCCGGGGAAAAGCACGAGCAGCTTCTCGTCTTGGCCGATGCCCATCGCCTGCCGGGCGTCCGCGCGATCCGGCAGCGTCTGTGCACGGTCAAGCAGCGGATGGCCGACGAAGGTCGCGTCGATCCCATTGTCGCGGAGCAGCTTCTCCTCGAACGGCAGAATCACCGCCGCGCGAGTCACCGTGCGCGCCAGCTTCTTCATGCGTCCGGCTCGCGATGCCCACACCTGCGGCGTGATGTAGTACAGCACGGGCACTCTCGCGTCCGCCGCGACCGCCGCGACCTTCATGTTGAATCCGCCGTAGTCGATGAGCACGACGAGTGCGACGCGGCCGCTCTCGATCCGGGTGCGAAGCTCGCGGCGCAGTCGGAGGTACTGTGGCAGATGCTTGAGCGGCTCGACGAACCCCAGATGCGCGAGCTTCTCGGCGTGCTCGATGAGCTCGACACCGGCCTCACGCATCATTTCTCCACCCACGCCCGTCAGCGCGAACGGCGCTCCCGAAGCCCGAAGCTCCCGCGCTACGCCTGCGGCGTGCTGATCGCCGGACACTTCACCGGCGACGAAGAGAATCTCACGCACGCGCACCAAATGGGGAACGGATACCGGGCGCGGGCAGCGTGCGCTCGATATCGCTCACGATCTGCAGCGCGACCGCGAGCGCCTCGCGCCCCGCTTCGCCACTCACAGCCACCGGCGCCTCGCCGCGAACTGCGGCCAGGAAGCTCTCGAACTCCAGTCTGAGGGGCTCTCCCTCTTCCGCCTCGAGCGGAATGCGCTCGACAAATTGCTCGAGCGCGAGTGGTGCGCTCGCGAGACTTGCAAAATCAACGTCACTGCGCATCTGATAAAACTCACCGTTACCCGCAGCGAGATCGAGCGAGAGATAGCCGCTCTGCTGGAAGATGCGCACCTTGCGCATGCGCTCCCGCGACACTCGGCTCGCCGTGATGTTCGCCACCGCACCGGAGTCGAAGGTGAGACGCGCGTTCGCGATGTCGACGAATGGCGTCAACACCGGCACACCCACCGCGCTCACCGACGACGCCTTCCCGCCCACCAGCGTGTGCACGAGGTCGATGTCGTGAATCATCAGGTCGAGCACGACGGCGACGTCCGACCCGCGAGGGTTGAAGGGCGAGAGGCGGTCGCTCTCGATGAACCGTGGCGCGTCGACGTACGGGAGTGCGGCACGAATAGCGCGGTTGAAGCGCTCCACGTGTCCCGTCTGCAGAATTGCACCGTGCTCTCGCGCGAGCGCGAGCATCGCGTCCGCCTCCTCGAGGGTGGCCGCCAGCGGTTTCTCGATCATCGCATGGATGCCGCGAGCCAGCACCTTCTGCGCGACGGCATAGTGACCAGGCGTCGGCACGACGATCGTCACCGCATCGACTTCGTCGAGCAGGGCTTCGAGGGTCGGATACGCACGCACGCCCAGCTCCGTCGCGACCTGCGCGGCGCGATCGGCGCGCGACTCGTGGAAGCCAACGAAATCCGGCCCCGACATGTCGCGCAGAATGCGCACATGATGGATGCCCAACCCGCCGGCGCCGATGACGCCGGTCCGCACGCGCGCGCTCAGACGACGACCCCGCGTCCGCTCTCGTCGAGGAAGCGGAGCAGCTCCTGCACTTCCGGATAGGGCTTGAGATCCGTCGCGGCACGTTCCCTGGCCTGCGTGACGTTCAGCTCGGATCGGAAGAACAGGCGGTACGCACGCTTGAGCTCGCGCACGACTTCCTCGGGGAAGTTGTTGCGCTGCAGTCCCACGCTGTTCAAGCCATACAGCTTGATCGGATTGCCGACGGCCTTGATGAACGGCGGCACGTCCTGCGAGATGCGCGAGCACCCGCCGACGAACGCGTACTTGCCGATCTTCACGAACTGGTGCGCCGCACTCAAGCCACTGATGATGGCTTTCTCGCCGACGGTGACGTGGCCGGCAAGCTGCACACCGTTTACGAGAATCACGCCGTCGCCAACATGGCAGTCGTGCGCGAGATGCACGTACGACATGATGAAGCAGTTCTGCCCGATCGTTGTCTTGTACGACTGCGTCGTGCCGCGGTTGATCGTCGCGTACTCGCGAATGATCGTGCCGTCGCCGACGTCGACGATCGTGTGCTCTCCCTTGAACTTGAGATCCTGCGGGTCGCCGCCGAGAATGGAGCCCGACCCCACGGTGACGTTCGTGCCGAGGACGACGTTGCGCTCCAGCATCGCGCGCGGAGCGATGACGCATCCGTCCCCGATCGTGCATCCCTCGCCGATGATCGCGAACGGCCCGATCTCGACATCGGCGCCAATCAGCGCATCGGCGCTGACGATGGCCGTCGGGTGAATACGTGCCGTCATTTGTCGCGCACCATCGCACTCATCTCGGCCTCGCAGACGACCTCGCCATCGACCTTGGCAACACCCTGCATGCGGCACATCGGACCGCGGACCTGGAGCAGCTCGAGCTCGAGGCGGAGCTGATCGCCCGGCTTCACCGGCTTGCGCCACTTCACGTTGTTGAGCGAGGTGAAGTAGACGACCTTGCTCGTTGGGTCGGGGATGGCACCCATGAGCAGCATGCCGCCCACCTGCGCCATCGCCTCGACGATGAGCACGCCCGGCATGATCGGGTGCCCGGGGAAATGCCCCTGAAAGAACGGCTCGTTGATCGTGACGTTCTTGATGCCCACCACCCGCTTCCCCGGATGCAGCTCGAGGATGCGATCCACGAGAAGGAACGGATACCGATGCGGCAGCACCTGCATGATCTCTTCGATTCCGAGCACCTGAGTCTCCTGCGCTAACGATGCCTGCAGCGCGCGCACGAACTGAACCGTGCCGCGATGACTGGGTTTGTGCGCCACGATGCGCGCCTTGATGCGCAGACCGGCGAGCGCCAGATCACCAACACAATCCATCATCTTGTGCCGGACGAACTCGTCCGGCGAGCGCAGCACGTTGTCCACTACGCCATCGTCATCGAGCACGACGGCATTCTGCGTCGACGCGCCCTTGATCAGCCCGCGAGCGCGGAGCGGCTCGACCTCGCGGACGAAGCCAAAGGTACGCGCGAACGCCAGCTCGCGCGCGAACGTATCCGCTGTGACGCCGGTCGAGAACCGCTGCGAGCCGATGAGCGGATGCGGAAATGAAATGGAGACGTCGAGCTCCAGTCGCTCCGCCGGAAATGCCTCGTAGACCGATTCGCCGTCCTCCAGCCGCAGCGGTACGGTCAACCGCCCGGTCCTGATATATCCGGGTTGCTCGCTGACTCCAGCTTCACGCAGCGCTTCGAAAAACGGCCCGGCGCTCCCGTCCATGATAGGCGGTTCCGGGCCGTCGAGCGAGATGAGCAGATCGTCGATCTCGAGCGCTGCCACGGCGGCAAGGACGTGCTCCACGGTGTGCACAGCGTTCGGCTCCTCACCGAGCTGCGTCCGTCGCTCCGTGAGCACCGCACGGTCTGCCAGCGCAGGAATCGCCGCCGCGCCCGGGAGATCGCGGCGCTGAAAGCAAATCCCGGTGCCGCTGAGTGCCGGAAGGAACTCCAGCGTGCAGTCGATTCCCAGATGCAATCCCACACCGCTGACACTCGCGCAACGTCCGATCGTTTTTCGCATCAGTCTGAACCGGCGTCATCGCGCCCGCCGCTCACGAGCCGCTCGAGAGCGCGGATCAGCGACGGGAGCCTGAACAGCGCGGCCTGCGCGCGAAGGGCCTCGCGATGCGGACGCGCCGGATAGCCCGACCAGGTCTCTCCCGCCGGAATGTCTCCGAACACACCAGCTTGCGCGGCAAGGCGAGCGCCCTTGCCGATCGTGAGATGTCCCGAGACGCCGACCTGACCCGCGAGAATGGCACCGTCCTCCACCTGTACGGACCCGGCGATGCCGACCTGCGACACGATGAGGCAGAGGCGCCCGATCCGAACGTTGTGTGCGATTTGCACGAGGTTGTCGATCTTGGTGCCAGCACCGATCACGGTATCGTCGATGCTCCCGCGGTCGATCGTCGAGTTCGCGCCGATCTCGACATCGGATTCCACGATGCAGCGTCCGACGTGGGGAATCTTTTCATGCACACCGCCTCGAAATACGTAGCCGAATCCGTCGGAGCCAAGACGGGCGCCGGCGTGCACGCGAACGCGCGCCGCGAGTAACGTGCCCGAGTAGCAGGTCACGCCCTCGTACAGCTCGCAGTCGTCCCCAATCTCGACCCCAGGGCCAACGACCACGTGCGGGTGCAACCGTACCCGCGCGCCAAGTCGTGCGCCTTCGCCGACGACGACGAACGGCCCGATGAACACGTCGTCGCCGAGCGTCGCACCGCGCCCCACAACCGCCGACGGGTGGATGCCTGGCGCGTGCCTCGCGCTCGGATACAGCGCCGCCAGGAGCGACAGCATCGCCTCGTACGGATTCGCCACGACCACGCGTGCACGCGCCCGCCCCGGCGTCTCCGCGAGCGCTGGTGCGACGAGCAGCACGCCCGCATCCGCCGACGCGAGCAGCGGCGCATACTTGGCGCTGGCGAGAAAGGTGACGTGGTGCGACTGCGCCCGGTCGAGCGGCGCAACCGCAGTAACGGATGCCGTTTCGTCGCCCGTCAGCGTGCCGCCCACCGCTGCCGCAATGGACGCGGCGGTGAGGGCTCGTGGGCCCTCACCGCCGTGAGACTCCCCAGAACGCTGGGCGTCTGCCACGGCTCAGTCGAGCGGCGGGGTCACCGGACGTGTCACGCCGGAAGGTGCCGGGGTCGGCGCTCCCGTCGCGGGCTTCGTCGCGGCGGTGGCGCCGGCTGCGGACCGCAGCTTGGCCAGGACGCGGTCGGTGACGTTCAAATTCTTGTCGAGCGCGACGATCGGCGACCCCTGATCGGCGTTGAAGATGAACGAGTAGCCGCCTTCGACACGCACATCTTCGATCGCGAGCTTGATGCGATCGAGAATCGGCTGCACGAGCTCGTTCTGGCGCTGGTTCTGCTTCGCCTCGAGCTCGCGCGCACGTGCCTGGAAGCCTGCTTCCTTGGCTTGGATCTCCTTGCCCTGCGCGTCACGCAGCGCCGCAGTGAGCGTCGGCGCGCGCTTCTCGAAGCTGGCGACCATCGCCTGCAGCGAATCGCTCATGCGCTTGATCTGCTCCTGCACCGGCGCAGACTCCTTCGTGAACTGCGCCTCGGCCTGGGCGCGGCCTGGCGCCTGATCGAGCAGGATCGAGGATTGAATGTAGGCATTCTTCTGCTGGGCAGAAGCACGCCCGCTGATGGCGGCGACGAAGGCAAACGCGACAGGCGCCGCGCGAAACAAGGCACGCATAAATACTCCAGGAGTTAGAAGAGCTGACCGAGCTTGAAGTGTAGTTGCCACTTGGGATCCTTCACCCCATTCGTGGTACGGTCGAATCCGTATCCCCAATCGAGGCCGAGCGGTCCCAGCGGAGTGACGACAGATGCTCCAACGCCGGCGCCGCGGAACAGTCGGGTCGGGTTGAAGTCACGCGGGCGTGCCCAGATGTTGCCCGCATCGTAGAACGCGTCGAAGTTGAGCTGCTGGTTGATGCGAAGCCCCAGCTCAACCGTGCTGGTATAGAATGCACTGCCAAATGACGACGCCTGCGCCTGCGCCTGGCCGGTTCCAGTTTCGAGGTACCCGTTCGGCGTGATGGAGAATTCGTCGTACCCGCGAAGCTGCTCGCCGTACTGCACCCCGCCGAGTGAGAACTTCTGCGAGATGTAGAACCCGCCCGGATCGCCGAACACGGCGCCGCCGCGCACCGAGAGTCCGAGCGAGAGAACGATCGGCTCCGAGCCCATTGCGCCGCCCCCGAACTGGGCGAGCGACGCATAGTGACGCATTTCCCCGGTGTAGCGCGTGTATTGCGCGCCGCCGAGAATTCCATTCACCTGCGCGGCAAGCGTCTGCTTGCCACCGTCCGTCGCGAACGGCAGTCCTACGCGCGTGTCGTGCTCGAATGAGAGCCCCAGCGTGGAACGGGCGCAGCTCACGATGTTGCAGTTGATCGTGCTGACGAGTCCGCTATTGCCGTACGTGGCCTTCTCCGCGCCGTATGACGCGAACAGTCGCGAGAAGCGCGAGCCCATGAGCGGGAAGCCGATCTGGAGTTGGCCCCCGACCCGCGTCTGTTGTCCGACGTCGCTCACGTAGTAGCGCGTCTGCGAGTGATACGCCGTCACCGTGCCGGAGTACTGCGACTCCTTGATGAACGGGTCGGAGTACGTGAGGCTGAAATCGTTGATGTACTGCCCGAACTGCCAATTCAGCGATCCCTTCTTGCACATGCCGAACAGATTCGGTTGGTCGAAGCCGATGAATCCGCCCACGCCAGCGCCCTGGCCCACGGAGGCGCCGAAATTCACGTTCCCGGTGCGCTTTTCCTTCACGTGGAAGATGACGTCCAGGTCGCCCTGCTCGTTGGCGCGCTTGGTGTCCGGCGGTGCGATGGGCGTCTCGAAGAAGCCCAGGTTGCCGATGCTCTGGTAGCTGCGAATCAGTGCGTCGCGGCGGAAGATGTCACCCGGCACGACGAAGATCTGATTGCGGATGCACGACTCGTTCGTGACATCGTTGCCGAGGATGTCGACGCGATTCACGATCGCCGGCGCGCCCTCGTCCACTTCCCAGCGCAGATTGACGGTCGGCACCGAATCCGGTCCGATGCGACGGCGATCGACGACCGGCCGCACGCTCGCGTAGATGTAGCCCTCGTTCGCGTAGCTTTCGCCCACGCGACGGGTCGCGTCATCCCACTTCGCCTGATCGAAGTAACCGGCGTCGTCATTGCCTCGGCCCACGCGCAGCACGCCCTTCACAGCGCCGGTGATCGTCTTGGGCTGCTCGCCGAATGGATAGAAACGCTGCAGATCCTCACTCGAGAAGCGGCGGCTTCCCGTCACCTCAAACGTGCCGATGCGATAGCGCGGCCCCTCTTTCACCGTCAGATCGACGAGCGCCTTTCCGCGGGCTCGATCGACCGTAACCGTGTCCTTGAGCACCTGCGCATCGAGGTAGCCCTTCGACGAATAGAGCGCGGGAATTCGCTCGCCGACGTCACCGGCGAACTTGTCCGCGTCGAGCTCACCCTTCTTGAACCAGAGGAACCCCTCAGGCTTCGTCTCCATCGCTCCAACGACGTCCTTGTCGGAGACGCCGCTGTTTCCGGCGACGTTCACTCCCGAGACCGCGAGGCGTTTGCCTTCGTCGACGCGGAAGAGCAGGTGCACCTGCCCATTCACCATCGTCGTCTCGGGTTTCACCTCGGCGAGGTAATACCCCTCCGCCTGATACAGCGAGTCGATACGTTGGACGGCGCGGGAGACCTGCGCGGGATCGAGCGGCTTGCCCACCAGCAGATCGACGCGGTCGCGCACCTCGTTGCGCGAGACGCGGTCCGTGCCGGCGACGTCGACGCCGTTGAGCACCGGACGCTCGCGGAAGTCGAAGATGAGGCTCGCGCGCTTCTGATCGGCCGACAACTCGCAATTCGCCACCACGTCGTCGAACTGGCCCGTGGCGTAAAGCGATCTGATGGCGCGATCCAGCGCGCGGTAGTTGACGGGACCCGGAACGAGCCCGGCTTCCGCGCGCAAAGTGGCATCCGTGGCGCGCGTCGCGCCATGGAATACGATGGTGTCGGGAATGGCGCATCGCCCGCCGGCTACAGTGGGCTCCTGCGCACGCGCCGTCGCCCCCATGAGCAGCAGGGCGACGGCGGAAGAAAGCAAACGTCGCATCTCGTAATATACACTGAAAAAGGCCGACAGGGTCCCTATCATTTGGACCCTGCCAGACTCTCTCTGGTTGCTTCTCCTCGAAACTACGCCTTCGACGCGCTCGAAAGCACCTTGAAATCGAGCCGAGTGCCGTCCGCCAAGGCGTCGACTTCGATCTCGTCGCCTCGCGAGAACTCGCCCATCAGGATCTTGTCCGAGAGCGGATCCTCGATGTACTTCTGAATCGAGCGCTTGAGCGGTCGCGCGCCGTAGCGCTCGTCGTAGCCGTGCTTCACCAGCAGCGCGGTCGCGCTCTCGGTGAGCCGGATGGTGAGATCGTCCTCCGCCAACCGCTTCCGGACGTCCTTCAGCAGCACCGACACGATCTGGGTGATGTGATCCCGGCTGAGCGGATGGAAGACGATGACGTCGTCCAGGCGATTCAGGAACTCCGGATTGAACACGACCTTCAGCTCTTCCTTCACCTTCTCCTGCATCCGCTCGAACGACGTCGTGGAATCACCCAGCGTGAAGCCGAGCCCCTTGCCCTTGGTGATGTCGCGCGCGCCGACGTTGGATGTCATGATGACGACGGTGTTCTTGAAGTCGATCTGGCGCCCGTAATTGTCGGTCAGGTGCCCCTCATCGAGAACCTGCAGCAGGATGTTGAACACATCCGGATGCGCCTTCTCGATCTCGTCGAGCAGGATGACGGAGTACGGCTTCCGGCGAATGGCCTTTGTGAGCGTGCCTGAATCCTCGTATCCCACGTAGCCCGGCGGAGCACCGATGAGCCGCGACACGGAGAACTTCTCCATGTACTCGCTCATGTCCACGCGAATCAGCGCCGACGCGTCGGCAAAGAGGAACTGCGCGAGCGAGCGTGCGAGCTCGGTCTTGCCCACGCCCGTCGGTCCGCAGAAGATGAACGAGCCGATCGGACGATTCGGATCCTTGAGCCCTGCGCGGCTGCGCCGGATAGAGCGGCTGAGTGCCTTGATGGCCTCGTCCTGCCCGATGACATTCTGGTGCAGCTCGTCCTCCATGCGCAGCAGGCGGCTGGTCTCCGCCTCCTGAAGACGCGTGACGGGGATGCCCGTCCAGCGGCTCACGATGAAGGCGATCTCCTCTTCGCCGAGGACCGGGCGGTGCGACTGGCGCCGCTGCTCCCACTCCTCCTGCTTCTTGCGGATCTCACCCTGGATCTCGCGCTCCTTGTCGCGGAGTGAGGCGGCACGTTCGAAGTTCTGGTCGCGGACCGCGGCCTCCTTCTCGGTGTTCACCTTTTCCAGCTCTGCCTTGAGCGCAGCGACTTCCGGTGGTGGCGCCTGCGCGGCCAACCGCGCGCGCGCACCGGCCTCATCGATGACATCAATTGCCTTGTCAGGCAGAAAGCGATCGGTGATGTAGCGCTCCGACTGCTTCGCGGCGAGCACGAGGGTCGCGTCGGGGATCGTCACCTTGTGATGATCCTCGTACTTCTTTCTCAGCCCCTTCAGGATCTCAACAGTTTCATCAATCGTCGGCGGATCCACGACCACTGTCTGGAAGCGACGCTCGAGAGCGCCATCCTTCTCGATGTACTTGCGGTACTCGTTGAGCGTTGACGCACCGACGCACTGCAACTCGCCCCGGGCAAGGGCGGGCTTCAACATATTGGACGCGTCGATCGCGCCTTCGGCCGCCCCTGCGCCGACGAGCGTATGCAGCTCATCGATGAACAGGATGACGTTCTTGTTCTGCGCGATCTCGTTCATCACCGCCTTGAGCCGCTCCTCGAACTGGCCGCGGTACTTCGTGCCGGCGATGACCGCCGCCATGTCGAGCGAGAGCACGCGGTTGTCGCGCAGCGACTCCGGACACTCGCCATTGGCGATGAGCTGCGCGAGCCCTTCGACGATGGCCGTCTTGCCCACACCCGGCTCGCCGATCAGCACCGGATTGTTCTTCTTGCGGCGCGTCAGCACTTCCATGACCCGCTCGATCTCCTTGGCGCGCCCGATCGTGGGATCGAGCTGCCCCTCAGCGGCGAGCTGCGTGAGGTCGCGGCAGAAATGATCGAGCGCGGGCGTCTTGGACTTCTTCTCCCCCTTCGGCGCCGGCGGCTGCGGCTGGGCAGCCGACTGGCCGCCGCCCTGCTGCTGCGGCATCTCAGTGCCGAGAATGCGCAGCGTCTCCGCGCGCGCGGCTTCGAGGTTCACGCCGGCGTCCGTCAGCACCTGCGCGGCGATGCCCTTCTCTTCCCGGAGCAGGCCGAGCAGCAGATGCTCGGTGCCGACGTAGGAGTGGCTCAGCTCCCGAGCCTCGCTCATGGCGAGCTCGAGCACTTTCTTCGCGCGGGAGGTATAGGGAAGGTCGGGACCGGTCGTCTGGGCAGCTTTGCCCTTCTTGACGGTCTCCTCGATCTTCTGCTGAATCTCATCCAGCTCAACCGAGAGATTCTGCAGCACGGTGGCGGCGACTCCCTCACCCTCGCGGATGAGGCCGAGCAGGATGTGCTCCGTGCCCACGTATTCGTGGTGGAGTCGGGCGGCTTCCTCGCGCGCCATCGCGAGGACTTTCCGCACCCGCTCAGTAAAGTTGTAGCCGTTCATTCAGTCCCTCAGAGAGACCCGGGTGGACGTGCTTTTAACCGACCGCCCCTGCTTCCTCTTCGAGCGCTTTACGCACATAGCGCGCTCGCGCCAGGTTCGTCTCGCTCTCGGATAGCGATCGCCCTTCCGCAGCCGACAGATGCGCGGCCTGCGAAAAGATCAGGAGCTTGTTGAGGGTATATACACTGAGGCCACGGATCAGTTTCAGTCCAACGGCCAGACGCACGCCGCTCAGATAGTTCATCGCTTCGTCGAACGTCAGGCTTCGCGCGTATCGCAGCGTGCCGTATGCTCGCCAGAGCTTGTCCTCGATAATATAACCGGCATCACGCAGCAGGACGCGCCGCGCTTCCTCCTCCCGTTCGATCACGTGGCCCACCACGCGGATCAATTGATCGAGCAGGTCCTCCTCCGACCGGCCGAGCGTCGTCTGATTGGAAATCTGGAAAAAGTTCCCGACGACCTCCGACCCCTCACCATACAAGCCTCGGTACGTGAGCCCCATTTGTTGAAGGCCAGCCAGCACCCGCCCGATTTCCTTCGTCAACACCAGCCCAGGCAAATGTATGAGTACCGAGGCACGCATGCCGGTTCCCACATTTGTCGGACAGGCCGTGAGAAAACCGAACTCCGAGTGATACGAAAAGGGGACCCTTGCACCAAGCTCGCGGTCAACCCGATCGAGCGCCGCGTAGGCCGCACGAAGCTCGAAACCGGACTGCAACGACTGCATGCGGAGGTGATCCTCCTCATTGATCATGACGCTCAAGCCGTCAGACAGGTACACGGCGGCGCCGCTACGCAACGGATGTTGCGTCTCGAGTCCCGCGAGCTCCTTGCTGACGAGATGACGCTCGAACAGAATGGCCCGGTCCGCGGCACCGAGCTCGTCCACGCGCACCATGAAGCTTTCCGGCATGGCCGGAATCTCCTTCAGCGCCTCGCGCACCTGCGCGAGAACGCGCAGGCGCTCGCCATCGCGCGCTCGGCTGGCGAACGCGTAGCCGTCCACATTCCGCGCGAGGCGAACGCGCGTGGAGAGGACGACATCGGAGTGCTGACCCGACGCGTCGAGCCAGCGCACCCCGCCATCGGGGAGAAGGGAGAGGTCCAACGTCATTCCAATACCCGAATTCGGTCGCGAAGCTCTGCCGCAGCCTCGAACTGCTCCTGCTCGATGGCGCGTCGGAGCTTGTCTCGCAGCTCGCCCAATACTCCTGCCTTTTCCAGCACCTCTTCCTTCGGCGCCCGATAGACACGGCCGATGTGTCGCGAGCCGCCGTGTACTCGGCGCAGCAGCTCTCGCATGCTCGACTCGAAGGTGGTGTAGCAGCGTGCGCAGCCCATCCGCCCGGTATCGCGGAAATCCTTCATCGTCAGCCCGCAGAAGGCGCACTTCCCCGCGTCGGTGCTTGCCGGCACGCTCTGCTGCTGCATCGCCTGGAGGAACTCGCCGAGGGGATGCTTCGGTGCGGCGACCGTGGTCTCCACACCGCGCTCCGCTGCGCACTGCTCGCACAGGTGCAGCTGTCTCACCGCGTTGTTCTCGATCGTCGTCAGATTGACGACGGCATCGCGCTCATGGCAGTTGTCGCAAACCATCAGGCCACCACCTCCGGCAATTCGATCTGCGAGAGCCGAGAGTCCTCGAGCTGGAGAATGCGATCGGCGCGTGCGGCCAGCGCCCGGTTGTGCGTGACGACGACCATCGCGATCTCGAGCTCGCGCGCCAACTCGGCGAACAGATCGTGCAATAATTCGCTGTTCATGTGGTCGAGGTTCCCCGACGGCTCATCCGCGAGAAGGACAGCCGGATCGGCGGCGAGCGCGCGCGCGACTGCCGTACGCTGCTGCTCTCCCCCCGACATCGCCGACGGACGATGTGTCATGCGTCCACCGAGACCGACGCGTTCGAGCAGGCTCGTCGCACGGCGGCGCGCCTGTGCCTCGTCCATTCCCCCGATACGAAGCGGCATCATGACATTCTCGAGTGCCGTGAACTCGCGCAACAGGTGATGGAACTGAAAGACGAACCCCACGGTGCGATTGCGCAGCGCCGAGATAGCGTTGTCATCGAGGCCCGACAGCGTCTGGCCCGCGATGCGTACGACACCAGATGTCGGACGATCGAGGGCCCCGAGCAGATGAAGCAGCGTGCTCTTGCCCGCTCCGCTGGCCCCGATGACGGCCACCATCTCGCCACGCTCTACCGCCATGTCGACGTGATCGAGTACGGTGATGCTCGCACCGTCTCCGCCGGTGTAGGTTTTCGTCAACGCCTGCGCCTCGACGACGCTCATTCGCGCATCGCCTCCACTGGCAGTAATCGCGAGGCCTGAATTGCGGGATAGATCGTTGCGACCGCCGCGATGAGCAGACTTGCCGCCACCGTGAGCCCGATGTCGAGGGGCGCTCGATCGACCGGAAGGTGGTCGATGAAGTACACCTGCGGATCGAGCCTGATCAGCTTGAACGTGTCGAGCGCGAGCGCCGTCGCCAATCCCACGAGGAGTCCGAGGGTCGTGCCCACGACGCCGATCAACGTACCCTGCACGAGGAAAATGCGGCGGATCGAGGCAGCCGGCATTCCCATCGCTCGCAGAATTCCGATCTCCTTCGTCTTGTCCGCGACGACCATCGTCAGCGTTCCCACGATGTTGAATGCCGCAACGAGAATGATCAGCAGGAGGATGAAGGTCATGCCGAGCTTCTCCAGGCGCAGCGCCTGGAAGAGCGCATGGTTCTGCGCCTGCCAGTCCGCGGTGCGATAGGGATATCCGAGCATGGTCGCCAACTGCTCTGCAACCGCCGGAGCGACCTCGCGATCGCGCGTGCGGACTTCGAGCCCCGTGATGTCGCTCCCGAGATCCGCGAGCTGCTGAGCGACGGGCAGCGACACGTAGATATAGCCGTTGTCGTACTCGTACATCCCGGTGTCGAACACCCCCGTCACCTCGAGATGCACTTCGCGCGGAATCGGCGTCCCGGTGACGGGACTGATCGCCGTTCCGACAGTCGTCAGCGTGATGGAGTCCGCGCCGGGATAGACCCCGAGACGATTCGCCAGCTTCGCGCCGAGGACCGCGCCGCGCTGCTTGCCGTCGGTCGTCTGGAATCGAAAATCACCGGCCGTGCGGAAGGCGCGAATCGTCGTGACCGGCGGTCCGCCCTCGCCTTCCGGAATGATCCCCATGACGAACGCGCCATCGCTGTACTTGTGCCCGGCGTCGACAAGCGCCTTGGTGAGCACGAAAGGCGCCGCCGCGACGACGCCGGGTTGCCGACTCACTTTCTCGAGGACGGGCTTCCAGTCCTTCAACACCATGTCCGAGCCGTAGTTCAGCACGCGCACGTCAGGGCTGCCGATGAGGATCTTCTCGCGCAGGTCGTTCTGCAGTCCGCTCATCACGCCCATGATGACGATGAGCGCGCTCACGCCAATCACGACGCCGCCGATCGCGATCACGCTGATCAGCGACAGCAGCTTCGATCCGCGACGGCTGCGCAGATAGCGCCACGCGATGGCAACCTCGAGCCGGCTCATTCGGGGCGCATCGTCGGAAAGAGAATGGCGTCGCGGATGTTCACCGTGTTCGTGAGGTACATGAACAGGCGGTCGAGCCCGATCCCCACGCCCCCCATCGGCGGCATGCCGTACTCCATGGCGCGCAGATAGTCCTCGTCCACGCCGGCGGCCTCTTCGTCGCCCGCCGCCTTGAGACGTGCCTGAGCCTCGAAACGCTGCCTCTGGTCGATCGGGTCGTTCAGCTCACTGAACGCGTTCGCCAGTTCCCTGCCGCGCGCGATCAGCTCGAAGCGTTCCGTCAGTGCGGGATTCCCGCGCTTCGGCTTGGCGAGCGGCGAGAGCTCCATGGGATAGTCGATCACGAACGTCGGCTCGACGATCTTGCTCTCCACGAGCGCCCCGAACAGCTCATCGAGCAGCTTCGGACGGCTCATCGCATCGACCTCTTCCACCCCGTGCTTGCGCGCCTCGGCGCGCAGCTCCGCGTCCGTACACGCCATCGCATCGCGGCCGAGCGCGGCGTTGAGTGACGGCATCCACTCGATACGCGGGAATGGCGGCTGAAACACCGGCACCGCATCGCCGACGCCGGGCACGGCGCGTACCGCGTCTGCGGCATGCACGATCAGCGATTCCACCACGCTCATCATCTCGCGATAGTCGGCGAGCGCCTGGTAGAACTCGAGCATCGTGAACTCCGGATTGTGCGTCCGGTCGATGCCTTCGTTGCGGAAATCGTGGCCAATCTCGTATACACGATCGAAGCCGCCGACGATGAGCCGCTTGAGATACAACTCGTCCGCGATGCGCAGGAAGAGCGGCATGTCGAGCGCGTTGTGATGCGTCGTGAACGGCCGCGCCGTGGCGCCGCCATAGAGCGGCTGGAGGATCGGCGTCTCCACCTCGAGGAAGTTGCGCGCGTCGAGGAAGCCCCGAATCGACGTGACAAGCCGCGAGCGCGCGATGAACAGCGCACGCACCTCGGGATGCACCGCGAGATCCGCGTAGCGCTGGCGGTAGCGCTGCTCGGGGTCGGCGAAGCCCGAGTGCCGCACCGTCACGCCGTCGACGACTTCCTCCTTGCCGTACGGCAGCGGACGCAACGACTTCGCGAGCATCTCCACAGCGCTGACGCGTACGGTGACTTCACCCGTGCGCGTGCGCATGAGTGGGCCGGTCACGCCAACGACGTCGCCGATGTCGAAGAGGCCGAGGCGCGAGAACACGTCCTCGCCCAATTCGTCCTTGCGAAAATAGAGCTGGATGCGCCCACTGCCGTCGGCGAGATGCGCGAAC
>DATCGM010000218.1:0-7781 GCA_036508915.1 Gemmatimonadaceae bacterium | reverse complement strand
AAGCGACGCGCATCGTGTTGGAGTCGATCGAACGATACGAGGCGACGTACGGCTCGAAGCGGGAGTTGCGTAGCACGAAGGGCTGACGCGCGGCAGCAGGGGCAGAACCTCTCAACTGTTTTCGGCTAACAGTGGAGGAGTTCTCGGCCAGCTGTTAGTCGAAGTCGTCGAGTTGTGACCCTGGTCGCGGATCCCAAGGGAGTAAGGTCATCCCAGCACGGCACACGTTCGATACGAAATGGCGGAACCGACGACAACGTCAGTTCCGCCGTTCTGTTGCAGGAAAACTCCCCCACTCTCAACTGTTGGCCGGAGTACCTATTCCGTCGTCTTGCCGTCGAAGTGTTCGTTGTCCTTCTCCGCGTCGGCGCGGGTATGGTGGACAACGCCGTCCCGATGATTCGGCGGCGAATAGAGCGTATAGAGCTTCAGTGGAACACTGCCGGTATTGATGATGTTGTGATTCGTCCCACCCGGGACGACTACCGCGAAGCCGGCGCGGATCGCCGTCCGAACGCCATCGAGAACCGCCTCACCGATCCCTTCCTCCACGCGAAAGAACTGGTCGGACTTGTGGACTTCCGCCCCAATCTCTTCCTTGGGCTTTAGCGCCATGAGGACGAGCTGGCTTTGCTTTGTCGTGTAAAGCACCCGACGAAACTCGTCATTCTTGACGGCGAGACCCTCGATGTCTTGCACAAAGCCTTTCATAACGACTCCTCTTTCGTTGTCCGTGCCCCGTCGTGGGGCGTTCGATGTCATTCAGAACCTGCACACTCTTTTCCGGTCGCCTTGTCACTAGCTCTCGAGAGAGTCTATAGTGCTCACCCCAGAGGATCGACCGCCCCATGTTCCACCGGCTCCTTCCCACGACGCAGGAACAATCCGTCGTACAGCAGCGCCGCCGCGATCCCGCCCAGAATCGGCCCGACCCAAAACACGATCTGTCCCTCCATCACCCCCGACACCACGGCGGGCCCGAACGAGCGCGCGGGATTCATCGAGGCGCCGGTCCGCGAGCCGATCGCGAGGATGTCCGCCGCGACGGTGAGTCCGATGGCGAATCCTCCCACCTTGGGCGCATGCGGATCGACCGCGGTGGCGAAGACGACGAACACGAGGAAGAAGGTCGCGATCGCTTCGCAGAGAATTGCCTGCATCGTGTTGATGTCGCCACTCACCACCTGGCCGCCCAAGCGTGTCGCCTCGGCGACGCCGACGGGGAAGACCGCCTTCAACGCGTACGCCGCGACGGCGGCGCCGAGGAGTTGCGCGATGATGTAGACGACGCCCATCATCGGCTCAATCCGCTTGGTGACCATGAATCCGATGGTCACCGCGGGGTTGAGGTGCCCCGAGATGCGCATCGTCGCCGTCACCATGATCCCGAGGATGAGGCCGTGCGCGATGGCGGCAGGCAGTAGCGGATTGAGGTTCGACATCGTCGCCGACATGATCGACGCGCCGCCGACGAAGACGAACGCGAAGATCCCGATGAACTCAGCAACGAAGTGGCGCCAGCTATCGCGCATGATGGACCCGTGAGTGCGAGGGGTGAGCGGCCGATTGTTCCGCGCCGCGCCTCAACGATAACGGGGAATCCGCAGCCGCGTCAGACCCCATCGTGGCGCTTGAGCACGATGGCGGCGTTGATCCCTCCGAATCCGAAGCTGTTGCTCAGCGCGAACTCGACGTCGGCATCGCGACCATGGTTCGGGATGTAGTCCAGATCGCAGCCTTCCGCCGGCGCATCATGATTCAACGTCGGCGGAAGCCACCGCCGCTCGAGCGCGAGGGCGGTGATCGCGAGCTCCATCGCCCCCGACGCGCCGAGGGCGTGGCCGTAATATCCCTTCGTGCTGCTCACCTGCAGCTGTGGCGCATGCTCCTCGAAGGTCTGTTTGATCGCCAGCGTCTCCGTTGAATCGTTGAGCAGCGTCGAGCTGCCGTGCGCGTTCACGTACGCGATCTCGCCGGGCGAGATGCCGGCGTCCGTCAACGCGAGACGCATGGAGCGCGCGGCCTGCGAGCCATCGGGCCTCGGTGCGGTCATGTGATGCGCGTCATTCGAGCTGCCGAAACCGGTGATCTCGGCGTAGATGTGGGCGCCGCGAGCGCGTGCCCGGTTCAGCTCCTCGAGAATGAGCACCGCGGCGCCCTCGCCCATCACGAAGCCATCGCGATCCTTGTCGAAAGGTCGTGATGCCGCCGACGGATCATCGTTGCGCGTGGACATCGCATGAATGATCGAGAAGGACCCAAAGCAGAGCGGCGCGAGCGGAGCCTCCGCGCCACCGGCGAACATCACGTCGGCGTAGCCATCGCGAATGGCGCGAAACGCATCGCCGACCGCGATCGTGCCGGAGGCGCAGCTCATGCCGTTGGTGGCGTTCGGGCCCTGTGCGCCGAATTCGATGGCGATGTTGCAGCTCGATGCGCCGCCGAAGACGTTGAGTGCGAGCGAGGGATCCACCGACTTGATCCCATCGGTCAGAAAGATGCCGAGCTGCAGTTCGGCGAAGCGGATGCCGCCAAGCGCGCTGCCCATCATGACGCCAACGCGCTCACGATCCTCGGCGGCGAGATCGATGCCCGAGTCGTCGAGTGCCTGGCGTGCGCACGCGACCGAGAACGAGCTGAAGCGGTCGAGTCGTTTGGCCTTCTTCGCCACGATGAAATCCAGCGCGTCGAAGTCATTGACCTCGGCAGCGTTGCGGCTCCGCCACATCGAGGGATCGAACCGTGTGATCGTGGACACGGCCGAGCGCTCCCGGCGAAGTCCATCCCACAGCCCTTCGCGCCCCAATCCGATGGGCGTTACCGCCCCAATTCCCGTCACAGCCACGCGCCTGCGATCAGTCACCCTGTTCCTCCAGAAGTACTTCGATGTGTGTACCAGCACATGCCGGACTTTCGCGAGCTGGCTGACAGCTGTCAGCTAAGAGCCGTCGGCTGTCAGCTAGCTGCCCCAATCGCATCCCGTTCCGCCTGCTTTGCCAGCCCCTCCAGCGTACGGCTCGCGATGCCGTGCACGAACACCGGACCGATCACGAGCGTAGCCGCTGCTCCACCAACCAGGGGAACCGACGGACCATTCCACAGATGCAGGATGCGTACGTGCGTCCCTTGCGATGTTTCGCCGAATGTCCATTCCACTTCCATGCCACTCGTCACGCCGGCGATGTGCGTGAACCGAATGCTCGGCGACGCTCCGCTGAATGGCGCGTGCACCTGCATCTTCGAGCGCCACCAGGTGGGCCACTGAACGAGGCCGAATGGCCGGCTTGCGCTCATGTCGACGATGCCGCCTCCATCGCGCCGCCGTTCCACGTAGCGCACGAACCGGTAGTGTGGCAAGAGTGACGGCCAGCGCTCGACGTCTGCCGCGAGCGAGAAGATGCGGGTGAGCGGAGCGCGAACGAGTCGCTCGTCCACCGTCGACATCTCCCGCGAGGCGGGCATTGGACCGAGCTCGAGCGGTGGAAGATCGCTCATGTCGAGGGTACCCAGGTGGCAGTGAGCCGATAGCCGAGGTGGCGTCGAATGGTAGCGACGTGTCCCGTCGCGTGCTGCACGTGATCGGCGAGATCGCGGTTGGTGAAACCCCGCAGGACCGAGACCGCTCCATCGTGCCGGGTGATTGCATGAAATCCCAACAGCCAGGCGACGAGCCAGAAGCCGCCCGCGGCGAACCAGCTTCTCCGCAGGTCGCTCACGATCACCGCCGTCCGCGCGACGCGATGCATCTCGCGCAGCACGATGGCGATCTCGTCGTCCTCGAAATGATGCAGCACCTGCGAACAGATCACCACGTCCACGCTCGAGTTGGCGAAGGGAAGCAGCCGGGCATCGGCGCACGCGCTTCCATCGAGTAGCTTCCCGCAGACGGCGGCAAGCGTCTCCGCCTGGTCGACGCCGAAGGTGGTAAGACGAACATCGTGCCGCGCTGCGAGCCGGCGCGCGCGCACGGGAATATCGGCGAGACCCGTGCCAACGTCGAGCAATGACGCTTCGTCTCCGAGCGACGGCATGATGCGACGAAGCTCCGCGAGCACGGCGTTGGCGCCGCCGAGGACCGTGTTCGCGCGCCGCACGTCGCGCAGCGAGCGCTCGCGAAGTGCGGGATCGGTGCCCGGATCATCGAGGTGCTCGAAACTGCGATGGCGTTTTGGTGTCAGCACTGGCTCCTACCGCTCGAGCTGCGCATAGCCGCCGCGGTAGTAGAGCAGGGGCCGTGCGTCGCGTGCCATCGCGCGCTCCACTTCGCCGACGAACAGCATGTGATCGCCGGCCTCGTAGCGTGACATCACGCGGCACTCGATGTGCGCGAGCGCGTCGTCGAGCAGCACGACGCCGCTCTCCCCGCGCGAATAGCCGATTCCGTCGAAGCGGTGCGACGAATCCACGGAGGCGAAGCGGCGAGACAGCGCCTCCTGCTCCGCGGCCAGCACACTCACCCCGAACCACTCGGCGTGCTGCAGGGCATCGAACATGGATGCGGCGCGATCGACGCAGGCCTGCACGAGCGGAGGATGCAGGCTCACCGAGCAGAACGCGCTCGCCGTCATCCCCACGTCGCGGCCATCGCCATCGACAGCGGTGATGACGGTGATGCCGGAAGCAAAGCGTCCGAGTACGCTGCGGAAGGAATCAGCGTCGATCGTCATACGTCTGGAACGGGTCTCTGGCCGGGCTGGCGAAAGAGATTCAGCAGATAGGCTGGACGCAACACTTCGCTGGCGGGCACGAAATCTCCCGTGACGCCCACGAGGAGGTCGGCCATATCCTTTCGCGCCGCGAGCGTGCGCGCGAAGTAGTTCATCGCGGGTGCGAATCCGACGGCGGCGTTGATCAATCGTTCGACGATCCACTTGCCGCGAAATTCGGCGCGACGTGCGCGACCATAGGCGCGCAGCTCGGCGTCGTACGCCGCCGCCGTGGTCGCGCCGAGCGCGCGCAACGCGAATGGCGCGAGGAGCTCGCCGCCGCGCAGCGCTGAATAGATGCCTTCCCCGGTGAAGGGATCGAAGAAGTCGGCCGCGTCGCCCACGAGCGCGACACCGGGCGCCCACGCTCGGCGCGCGTGCGAGGCGAAGGGGCCGGTCGCGATCACCGGCGTCACGCGTCGAGCACCAGCCACGCGGCCGGCGAGCTGCGGCCGGTCGCGCAGCCACTGCTCGAAGAAGGCTGTACGATCACTACTGATTGCGCGCGCGGCGGAGGCGGGAACGACCATCGCCACATTCGTGAGTCCGCTATCAACGGCAGCGAGGCCGACGTAGCCGACGTCGCGCTCCACATGCATCTCCCCCCAATCGCCGACGTCGCCAAAGTTCTCGTAGTGCGCGACGAGGGCGATGCGACGCGGCCAGAAGCGGCTCGTGCGCGCGAGCGCGAGCCGTCGCGCAACGACGGAGCGAAGTCCGTCCGCTCCGACAACGAGTGGCGCGATGATCGCCTCGGCGGCGCCATGCGCGCTGAGGAGCTGCACGCCGGTCACGCGGCCGTTCGCGTCCCGCACCAGATCGACGACGCGCGCGCCCTCACGTACTTCGGCTCCCGCGCTGCGTGCGCAGCCGAGCAGAATGGGATCGAGCGCGGTGCGCCGGAGTGCGAGCCCGCGATCGCGAAAGGCGCTGTAGCCGTGCCCGGCGACGAAATCCCCTCGCAGCACGGCACCGTTCGGCGCGCGAACGATCATGCCCGCGAGATGCGCTGCCCCTGCGCCTTCCACGGCGTCGAGCGCGCCCATCTCGCTCAGGAGCCGCGAGGCTTGCGGGCTGAGATATTCCGCGCAGGGCTTCGGGCGCGGAAAGTTGGCGCGGTCGAGCACGAGCACGCGCGCGCCGGCGCGCGAGAGCGCGAACGCCGTCGATGCGCCCGCGGGTCCTCCGCCAACGACGATTGCGTCGTACTTGCCTTCACTCTTGCTGCGTCGAATGCTCACGCGTTGAAGGCTAGAGGTTGGCCAGCACTGCGGCTACGCCAGCACCAATGAAGGTCGCAATCAGGTTCACGAGATCGTTGTCCATCCACTCGCGTCCGCCAATGAGTGCTGTCGGCGTTCCGCAGTCGTGCACGCGTCGCTCGGATGCCTTCTCGCAAGCGGAGCACCAGCGCCGCTCCTGAAGCGTGGCGCCGAGCAGGGAATCGGCGATCGCACCAGCGACGCCGGCCGCCGTGACGATGCCGACCGCGTCGGGAAGACCGATGCCCTTCGCGACAAAGGCGAGGAATGCCGCTCCGGCGACCATCGCCAATGAGCCGATCACGCTCACCGCTCCCGACGTTCCGCTCGGGAGCCGGCGAAAGGTGAGCATGGAGCGCGGTGTGCCCCCATGGAGCGTTCCGATCTCGGTCGCCCAGGTATCCGCCGATGACGCCGCCAGTGCGCCGAGCGCGGCGATCCCCATCGTAACGCCAAAGGGTCCCGGGCCAAAGGAGCCGAGCAGCACGCTCGCCGCGAAGACGCCCCCGTTGGCGATGACTTGCGTGGCATCGCGCGCGCCGCCCTTGGCCACGACGCCTCCGGTGAGCCGCTCCTTCTCGGCACGGCCCAGGCGCGAGAGGAGCATGGCGGCCACGAAGTAGACGATGAGCAGCGCGCCCCAATTCCACCCTGCCGCGGCGGACGCGGAGCCGACGACGATGGTCGCCACGGCACCGGAGGTGGACAGTGAGCCAAGAGGACGAGCAACGAGGGCGATGACCGTGGCGGCAACCGTTCCGGCCGCAGCGCGCTCGAGCATCAGCGAAGCGATAGGCGTCATCACATCGGGTGAAGCCATTGAGAGCCCCCTCGGTTCCCGTTAACTTGAATGGCTGCCACGCTCGTCCTGCTGCCCTGTCGTCCAAAGTTGTACTATGCTCGCCACTGTTGACTCACTACTTCCGCTCAGTCTTCTCGAAGCCGTTCGTGACGTCGATGCACCCGAGGGGGTACTCGATGCCGAATTCGTGGACGAGCTGCGCAACAAGCGTTTCGGATTGAGCGATACGGTCTATTCGCAAATTCAGCGCTACACCGAAGCGGTGCGTCGCAATCAGCGCACGGCGCAGGATGAGACGATCGCGCTCGCGCGGCTCATCGGTCGGCGGCCCGATGCCGAAGCGGTATTGCGCGAGGCCGGTCGTTTTCTGGCGCGAGAAGCCTACCTGACCGTGTCACCGATCACGCGCGGCGTGCTCAAGGTGATGCCGTCGATGATCTCGCGCCCGCTCGCCTTCCGGAAGACGCGTCGCATTGCGCAACGCTATCTGAATGGGAACGTGCGCCGCGTGGGGCAGTTCGTGCTGCTCGAGGTTCCGCGCTCCATCACGCTCGGTGTCGCGCCGGGGAGCACTGGCTGCTCGTATTACGAGTCCTGGCTGCGCGAGGTGCTGCGATTGCTCGTCGGAGGCACCGGCTCGGTGGAGCACACGCGGTGCGAGGGACGCGGCGAGGGGACGTGCGAGTGGCGCGCGGATTGGCGCGGCGCGGACCAGTCGCGCGCGCATTAGTGTGCAGTAGCATGAAACAGGTACAGCGCCTTCGCTTCGCCCAGGACGACAATTAGATGCTGACCCCAGAGACACTTCCCGACCTGCAGCAGGCGCTTGCCGCCGCTGATCTCGACGGCTGGCTGCTGTTCGATTTTCAGCAGACGAATCCCATCGCCATGGGGATGCTCGGCCTCGAGGGATTCATCTCGCGGCGCATCTTCGTGTGGATCCCGCGCTCGGGGGTACCACACGCGCTGGGGCACGCGATCGAGCCGGGTCCGTGGCACAGTTGGCCGAAG
>DATCGM010000217.1:0-10461 GCA_036508915.1 Gemmatimonadaceae bacterium | reverse complement strand
GGAGGCTGGTTCGGAAAGGGCTACACGATGGGGACGCAGAAGCGGCTCGCGTTCCTGCCCGCGCAACATACCGACTTCATCTTCGCCGTGGTCGGTGAGGAACTCGGATTTCTCGGAGTCACGCTCGCGATCACTCTCTTCGCGCTGCTGTTCCTCCGCGTGATCAAGGTCGCCGAGCGTGCGAACGATTCCTTCAGCAGCCTGGTGGCGTTCGGTCTGTTGGCGAGCTGGTTCGTGCACGTGGTCGAGAACATGGGAATGACGCTGAACCTCATGCCCATCACCGGAATTCCGCTTCCGTTCTTCAGCTACGGCGGCAGCTTCATGCTCGCGAGCTGGATCGCGATCGGCATTCTCCTGCGCATCTCCGCTGAGGGTCGCGGCGGGCGGAACGGACCCTTCGCGGTGTAGCGGGGGCGGTGGAAAGGCGTCGGTCGAAGCCATCGCGGATCATGCGGATTTTCGCGGATCTACGCAGATGTGAAATCGTGAGGCCCGAATTCGGCGGCCGAGGCGAGGGTCTCTTCAGCATTCTCTTCGCCGTCTCTCAATGCAGAGGAGTATCCGCGAAGATCTGCGTAAATCCGAGGGACCCGCGTTGAATCCAAACAACGCTGTTCACATCCGCGATGCGATGGCGGGAAGGGCGGACGCTCTCTCTCCCGCCATGTCAATCCCTTGCCCCCTCGTATGATCTCGGTCACATTGTCCTCCTATGGCTTGGTTCCGTAAGGAGAAGAAGCCGCGAGAGCCCAGACGGGAGCGGCTCGAAATTCCCGCCGATGTGTGGGAGAAGTGTGAGGCATGCGGACACACGGACATCCGTGAGAAGTTCATCCGCAACTTCAACGTCTGCCCGAATTGCGACTATCATCGCCGCATTCGCGCGAACGACTACTGCAATATCCTCCTCGACGATGGGTCGATGGAGGAGCTCGAGCTCGACATCCGGTCCACGGATCCGCTCGGATTTCCGGAGTATCCGGCACGGCTGAAGAAGGCGACGACCAATGTCGGTGACGGCGACGCGCTCCTCGCCGCGACGGGCATGATGGAGGATCTGCCGGTCAATCTTGGCGTGATGGACTTCGCGTTCATGGGCGGCTCGATGGGCTCCGTCGTCGGTGAAAAGATCGCGCGCCTCGGCCAGCGCTCGCTCGAGCGGAAGCACCCGCTCATCGTGGTCTGTGCGTCGGGCGGTGCCCGCATGCAGGAGGGCGTGCTCTCCCTGATGCAGATGGCGAAGGTGAGCGCGGTGCTCGCGCAACTGGCCGAGCGCCGGATCCCGTATATCGCCATCCTGACGAATCCGACGACGGGCGGCGTGAGCGCGAGCTACGCCATGCTCGGAGACGCGATCGTCGCCGAGCCGGGCGCGGTGATCGGGTTCGCCGGCCCGCGCGTCATCAAGCAGACGTTGGGACAGGACCTGCCGGAGGGATTCCAGACGGCGGAATTTCTCCTCGACCACGGCATGCTCGATCAGGTCGTGCACCGCAAGGACCTGAAGCACACCATGAGCCAGCTACTGCGCCACATGAGCGGCAAGCCGTCCGCGACGGGGTGGACATCGTCCTGACCGGCTACGCGGCGTCGCTCGACTACCTGTTCGCGCGGACGACGGGCGCCTTCAAGTTCGGTCTCGAGCGCACGCGGGCACTCCTCGCCGAGCTGGGCGATCCGCACCTGACCTACCCGGTGCTGCACATCGCCGGAACGAACGGGAAGGGAAGCTCCGTCGCTACTGCGGAGGCGCTCTTGCGCGCGAAGGGGTTGAAGGTGGCGAAGTACACCTCGCCGCATCTCGTCGATTTCCGCGAGCGCATCGCCGTTGACGGTCAGCCGATCGCTGAGGAGGTGATCGTCCGCTTCATCGACGAATACACGCCTCTGGTCGAGCGGCTCGGTGCCTCGTTTTTCGAGGCGACGACGGCACTGGCGCTCCTCCAATTCGCGCGCGCTGGTGCCGACGTCGCTCTCATCGAAACCGGACTCGGCGGTCGGCTCGATTCGACCAATGTGGTGGTGCCGCGCGCGGCTGGGGTGACGTCGATCGGGTTTGATCACATGGAGTACCTGGGGCCGACGCTTCAGGCGATCGCGGCCGAGAAGGCAGGGATCTTCAAGAGGGGGAAGCCAGCCGTGATCGGCGAGCCAGACGAGGAGGTCAGGGGCTGGCTGGCCGCCGACGCGCGCCGCGCGGGCGCGTCGCCGGTGCGGATTGTCGCCGAGGAAATGCAGATCGCCGACATCGAGGTCACGACTCGCGGCACGCGATTCCGGCTGAATGCTCTCGGCGACGAGCGGATCATCGAGTCGCCGTTGGTCGGAAAACATCAGGCGGCGAACTTCGCCTTTACCCTGGCGCTGCTCGACGCGGCAGGCGACCCCTTCCGCGTCTCTTTACGCGACGCGTCCGTCGCGGTGGGTTCCGTGCGGCTCCCGGGTCGTTTCCAGCAGGTTGGTCGCTGGATCTTCGACGTCGCCCACAACTCGGACGGCATCCGAACCTTTGCCGCGAGCCTCGAAAGCGTGGCGCACGAGCGTCCGGTGGTCGCGCTGCTCTGTGTCCTCGGCGACAAGGATTGGCGAGCGATGATCGACGCCCTGTCTCCGGTCGTCGACCAGTTCATTCTCACCGACGCACCGACGGCTCCGAAGTCGCGCGCCTGGTCGCTTACCGAGGCGCTCGGTTACGCGACGAAGCACGGGTATCGCGCCGTGGCGGTGAGCGACTTCGGCGAGGCCTTGCGCCGGGCGGAATCCGAGGGCGCCTCCGTCCTCGTCACCGGGTCGTTTCACACGGTCGGCGACGCGATGGCGCGGTTGCAGGTGTCTCCTCTAACAGGGTAACTTGCTGTATGTTCAAAGGCGCCCTCCCCGGCTTTCGCGATTTCTATCCCCAGGAACTGGCGGAGCGCGCATTCATCATGAATACGTGGCGCGATGTGGCGCGCCGGTACGCATTCGTGGAGTACGACGGTCCTCCGCTCGAGCCACTCGACCTGTACACGAAAAAGAGCGGCGACGAGATCGTCGCCCAGCTCTACAACTTCGTGGACAAGGGAGGACGCGATGTCGCCCTGCGTCCGGAGATGACGCCGACAGTCGCGCGCATGGTGGCGGCGCGCGCCAATGCGCTGCGCAAGCCGGTGCGCTGGTTCTCGATGCCGCAGCTCTTCCGCTACGAGCGACAGCAGAAGGGCCGCTTGCGCGAGCACTACCAGCTCAACGTCGACATCTTCGGGTCGTCGGACGTTGCCGCCGACGCGGAGCTCGTGGCGTGTGCCGTGGACATGATGCGCGCCTTCTCGCTGACCTCGAGCGACGTGGTCGTGCGCGTGTCGGACCGGCGGATTCTCCAGGCGTTCCTCGAGTCGCTCGGGGTGCCTGCCGGCGCGATCACCCGTGTGTATGGCGTGATCGACAAGCTCGATCGCACGCCCGCCGAGGTGTCGGCCGAAAAGCTCGCGGCACTCGGCGTTTCTGCCGAGGCGATCGATCGTATCGTGACGATCGCCTCGGTGGGGCTGGCCGAAGTGAAGGAGCGACTCGCCGGATCACCTGCCGCGGTTCATGCTGACGAGTTCGAGCGCTATCTGGCGTACAGCTCCGCGCTGCTCGGCGGCGACGCATCGTGGCTCGAACTCGATCTCTCGATCGTGCGTGGTCTCGCCTACTACACCGGGATCGTCTTCGAGCTGTTCGATCGTTCCGGCGAGTTTCGCGCGATCTGCGGCGGGGGGCGCTATGATACGTTGCTCCAATCGCTCGGTGGTGCCGACATGCCCGCGCTCGGCTTCGGCATGGGCGACGTGGTGCTCGGCGAGTTGCTGCGATCGAAGGGACTCATGCGTCCGGCAGATACCGCCGCGAAGTATTGGCTCGCGGCTGACGAGACGACGCCGATCGAGCAGGTGATGTCGGAAGCGTCGAGACGGCGCGCGGCGGGGCACTCGGTAGAATACGCACTGCGCCCGCAGTCCCTGAGCAAGCAGAAGAAGGCCGCGCAGGCGAGCGGCGCAAAGGAATTCGTAACTCTCTCGAACGACGACGCACCGAATGGCTGATGACAAGAAGCTCACGACGCGCGCGGCGGACTTCAGCGCGTGGTACAACGAGGTGGTGCTGCGCAGCGAGCTGGCGGACTACTCGCCGGTGAAGGGCTGCATGGTCATTCGCCCCAATGGCTACGGCATCTGGGAGCGCATGCAGCGCGCCCTCGACGACATGTTCAAGGCGACGGGCCATCAGAATGCGTACTTCCCGCTCTTCATCCCCGAGTCGTATCTCCACAAGGAGAAGGAGCACGTCGAGGGTTTCTCGCATGAATTCGCCGTCGTCACGCACGGCGGCGGCAAGAAGCTCGAGGAGCCGCTCGTCGTGCGGCCCACGTCGGAGACGATCATCTATTCGATGTTCGCCAAGTGGGTGCAGAGCTATCGCGATCTGCCCATTTTGATGAATCAGTGGGCGAATGTGGTTCGCTGGGAGATGCGCACGCGCCTCTTCCTCCGCACCACCGAGTTCCTCTGGCAGGAAGGTCACACGGCGCATGTGACGCACGACGAGGCCGAAGTGGAGGCGCGCAAGATGCTCAGCGTCTATCGCGACTTCATGGAAGGCTACATCGCGATGCCGGTGATCACCGGCCAGAAGACCGACTCCGAGCGCTTCGCCGGCGCGTTGCGCACGTATTCGTGCGAGGCGATGATGCAGGACAACAAGGCGCTCCAGGCCGGAACGTCGCACAACCTGGGGCAGAACTTCTCGAAGGCCTTTGACCTCAAGTTCCAGAGTGAGCAGGGCACGACCGAATACGCCTGGAACACGAGCTGGGGCGTGTCCACACGTCTGGTCGGCGGACTCGTCATGACGCACGGCGACGACAACGGGCTTCGCGTGCCACCGCTGCTTGCGCCCATCGAGATGGTGATCGTTCCAATTTATCGCACCGAGGACGAGCGTACGCTCGTCCTGGAAGCGGCCAATCGCATCGCCAAGTCGCTCGGTGCCTGGGACCGCCGGGAGTCGGCGCGTCTGCGTGTCCATCTCGACTCGCGCGACGGGATGAAGCCGGGTGCGAAATACTACGAATGGGAGCTGCGTGGCATTCCGCTTCGGCTCGAGCTCGGCCCACGCGATCTCGCGGCAAATCAGGGTGTACTCGTTCGGCGCGACACCAAGCAGAAAAAGCCGGTCTCGCTCGACACGCTCGGCGAGGATGTCGCCGAGTGTCTCAGTGCCATGCAGCGGGACATGCTCGCCGCCGCGCTCGACCGCCGCGAGGCGAATAGCGTTCGCGCGTCGATCTCGTACGACAAGTTCCGCGAGCTGATGGACGGGCCGGGAGGGTTCGTGTACGCCGGCTGGTGCGGCGACGCGGCGTGCGAGGCGTCGATCAAGGAGGATACGAAGGCAACCATTCGCTGCCTGCCAGACGAGGAGTTCCGCTCGGCGGACGCTCCGACGAGCTGCCTCAGATGTGGGCGTGCCTCAACCGCCGAGGCGCTGTGGGCCAAGGCGTACTGACATCAGGCTTCACCCGGGTTGATGGCGCTCTCGCGTGCGAGGGCGTCTCGCTCGACCAGGTGGCTGAGCAGGTCGGCACGCCGGCGTACGTGTACAGCGCCTCCGTGGTGCGCGATCGCTATCGCCGTCTCGATGCTGCGCTCGCGCCATTGCCGCATCGTATTCACTACACGCTCAAGGCCAACTCCAATCGTGAGGTGTTGGTTATCCTGCGCGAGCTGGGCGCGGGAGCGGACGTCGTGTCGGGGGGCGAGCTCTTTCGTGCGCTGCGTGCCGGATTCATGGGCAAGGACATCATCTTCGGCGGCGTCGGCAAGACGGAGCACGAGCTCCGCGAGGCCCTCGTGGCCGGCGTCCTGCTCATCAACGCCGAGTCCGAGGCCGAGGTGCGCCTGATCGATCGTATCGCGCGGGATCTCGGCGTCGTGGCGCCGGTGGGAATTCGGGTGAATCCGGAAGTCACCGTCGACAGCTCGCACCGGTACATCAAGACGGGCGAGAAGGGCGCAAAGTTCGGCGTCCAGTTCAATGCGGTGCACGCCGTCGCGCGGGTCGCCGCCTCGCTTGGCAATACGCAACTGATTGGCCTCGACATGCACATCGGGTCGCAGCTCTTCCGCCTCGATCCATACCTGGACGGAACGGAGAAGCTGATCGAGTTGCTCGAACAATTGAAGGCCGATGGAGTGGATACGATCGAATACCTCGACATCGGTGGCGGGCTCGGTGTGAGCTACGATGACGAGGAGACGCCGGATCTCGAGCGATTCGCGCACGCTTTGGTGAAGCGCGTGCAGCCGACCGGACTGACACTTCTGATGGAGCCAGGCCGTTTCATCGTCGGCAACGCCGGCATCCTGTTGACGCGCGTGCTGTACCGGAAGCACAGTGGTGGGCGCGAGTTCCTCATCACCGACGCGGGCATGACCGAGTTGCTTCGTCCGTCGCACTACGATGCGTACCATCGCATCGAGGCGGTGAAGCCGGTCGAGCGGCAGATAACGGTGGACGTCGTCGGCCCGGTCTGCGAGAGTGGCGATTTCCTGGCGCTCGACCGGTCGATGGACGAAGCAAACGCCGGCGACCTCCTCGCTGTCTATGATGTCGGCGCGTACGGTTACGTGATGGCGTCCAACTACAACACTCGCCCACGCGGCGTGGAAGTGCTGGTCAACGGAGACCGCTTCGCCGTGACGACAGCGCGCGAGCGATACGAAGATCTCGTGCGGCTCGAGCAGGATGACCTTCAGTGGAGGGATGGCTGATGCGAGTCGGACTGATGGCCGATAGCCACGACCGGATCCCCGCGATCGCCGAGTTCGTAAAGCTCATGCAGGCGGAGGGCGTCTCGATGCTGCTGCACGCCGGCGACTATTGCGCGCCGTTTGCTCTGCGGCCGATCGAGGAAGCGCGCATGTCGCTCTCTGGGGTGTTCGGCCGGAACGACGGCGACACGCAGGGGCTGCTCGCGAAGGCGACGGCGGGATTCGCAGCCGAGCTGTTCGAGGGTCCGCACAGCTTCGAGCTGGGCGGACAGCGTATCCTCGTTGTCCATGACATCGGCGACGTACAGTCGCGCAGCATCGATGGACACAGCATCGTCGTGCATGGCTGCACGCATCAGCAGGAGATGAAGACGCGCGGCGACACGCTCATCGTCAATCCCGGCGAGTCGTGCGGATGGCTCTTCGGCACGCCGAAGGCCGCGATCCTCGATCTGGACACGAAGAAAGTAGAGTTCCTCAGCCTCGACCCCGCGCGCTGGACGACATGACGGCGCAAAGCCGCATCCTGATCATCGACTACGGCTCGCAGTACACTCAGCTCATCGCGCGCCGCGTGCGCGAGGCGAGAGTCTACTCGGAGATTCACCCGCCGACATGCACGATCGAGTGGATCAGGGAGTGGAATCCAACCGGCATCATTCTGAGCGGCGGACCCAACTCGGTGTACGGAGAGAACGCGCCGAGCGCCGACCTTGCGCTGTTCGACATCGCGCCCGTGCTCGGCGTCTGTTACGGCATGCAGCTCATCGCGCATCTCTTCGGCGCCGAGGTTACGCGCGGCGGGCAGCGCCAGTATGGTCGCGACGAGATCCGGCCGACGCGCGAGAGCGTGCTCTTTCACGGATTCTCTCCCGAGGAGAGCACGACGGTCTGGATGAGTCATGGCGACCACATCGAAGCTCCTCCGCTCGGCTTTCGCGTCACCGCGACGAGCGCCGGCAATCCCGTCGCCGCGTTCGAGCACGAGTCTCGCCCCATCTTCGGCGTTCAGTTTCACTGCGAGGTCGCGCACACGCCGCGCGGCCGCGAGCTCGTTGCGAACTTCCTCTTCGAAGTCTGCCGCGCCACTCCGAGCTGGACGCCGGGCGCATTCATCGACGGCGAAGTCGCGATGATTCGCGCACTGGTCGGAGACGGCCAGGTCATCTGCGGTCTCTCCGGCGGCGTGGATTCCTCCGTCGCCGCGGCGCTCGTGCACAAGGCGATCGGCGATCAGCTGACGTGCGTCTTCGTCGATACCGGCCTGCTGCGTCTGCACGAGCGCGAGCAGGTCCAGCAGACGATGGGGCGCCACCTCGGCATCAAGCTCGTCACGGTCGACGCCTCGGAGAGATTTCTCGAGGTGCTCGTGGGCGTCGAAGATCCCGAGGCCAAGCGACGCGCGATTGGCCATACCTTCATCGACGTCTTCGAGGATGCAACGTCGAACGCGGGGACGAACGCGAAGTTTCTGGTGCAGGGAACGCTCTATCCCGATGTGATCGAGAGCGCGTCGCCATCGGGCGGCCCGTCCGTGACGATCAAGACGCATCACAACGTGGGCGGGTTGAAGCCCGACATGCAGTTCGCGCTCATCGAGCCGCTCCGGGAGCTGTTCAAGGACGAGGTACGCAACGTCGGGCGAGAGCTCGGCCTGCCGGAGGAGATGGTCGGCCGGCACCCGTTCCCGGGCCCCGGACTGGCGATTCGTGTCCTCGGCGCAGTGAACGAGCCGGCCCTCGACGTCCTGCGTCTTGCGGACGCGATCTATTTGGAGGAAATTCGCAACGCGAACCTCTACGACGAGATCTGGCAGGCCTTTGCCGTACTGCTCCCCGTGCGAAGCGTGGGAGTCATGGGCGACGAGCGGACCTATGACAACGTCGTTGCGCTCCGGGCCGTCACGAGCACCGATGGCATGACGGCCGATTGGTATCCCTTCCCGCATGACGTCATGGCGCGAATCAGCGATCGCATCATCAGGGAAGTGGACGGCGTCAACCGCGTCGTCTACGACGTGAGCTCCAAGCCACCGGCCACGATCGAGTGGGAGTGACTGGCGACGAGCGGCGCGTTAGACGCCCTTCTCCTTCAGCAGCTCGAGGAACTGGCCAGGGTCGGTGAGCGCCAGCAGTCGCTGCGGCACGTCCGGCTCCTTGGAGAACTGCGCGATCTTGCCGAGCACCGGGAGGTACTGGTTCGAGACCTCCAGTGGCGGTGCTACGATGAGGAAGAAGAAGTTCACCGGCTTCTCGTCGATCGCCTTGAAGTCCATGCCGTTGGTCTTTCGCCCGAACGCGACGCGCAACTTGTTCACGACGAGCGACCGGCAATGCGGGATGGCAATGCCTCGGCCGATGCCCGTGGAGCCGAGATTCTCGCGGCGCTTCAGCATCTTGTAGAGCATCCCCTCCGACTTCTCGTCGAGCTTGAGGAGGCCGATGAGCTCCTTGAGGACGTCGTCTTTCGTCTCTCCCTCGAGCTCGAGCTTGATTGCGTCTTCGTTGAAGAACTCGCGCAGTTCCATCTCGTTGAATCCGGTGCTTGGGCGGCGTGTCGTCGTGGTCGAACCAAGAAATTTACCCGTGCGCGCCGCGCCTTGTCAAACGAGGTCGTTGCTCCGAATTCCGCGACTCGGTAACTTTCGCATTATGAAGTTCCCCTTTCCGCTCGACGTCGCCGTTCCCCTCTATCTCGCACCCATGGCCGGGGTGTCGGAATCTCCGTTCCGGCAACTCTGCCACGAGCATGGGGCGGATGTCGTCGTCACGGAATTCCTGTCGGCAGAGGGGATCCGGCGGGAGAATGACGCCACGATCCACAAGCTGTCCTTCGGCCCCGGAGAGCGCCCCATCGGCGTGCAGATCTTCGGCGCCGATCCGGTCGCCATGGGGGAAGCGGCGCGCTTCGTGTCGGACGTCTTCCAGCCGGAGTTCATCGACATCAACTTCGGCTGCCCGGTCAAGAAAGTTGTTCGTCGCAATGGGGGATCGGGCTGCCTGCGCGATCTCGATCTGGTGCAGCAGGTCATTCGCGCCGTCGCGTCCGCCACGCACCTCCCGGTCACCTGCAAGATTCGCAGTGGCTGGAACGAGGAGATGCGCGACCCGGTGACGATCGGGCTCCGCTGCCAGGACGCTGGCGCTCGCGTGCTCGCGCTGCACCCGCGGTCGCGCACGCAGATGTACACGGGGAACGCGCGCTGGGAGGAGATTGCCGCCGTGGCCGCCGCGCTCGACATCCCGGTGCTCGGCAATGGCGACATCAAGACCGCCGAGGACGCCGTGCGCATGCGCGAGCAAACGGGCTGCGCCGGGATCATGATCGCTCGCGGCTCGTACGGTCAGCCCTGGATCTTCAACCAGGTGAAAGATCTCATGGCCGGCCGGCCGAAGCGGCCAGCTCCTCCGGTCGCGGAGCGCTTCGCTGTCGCGCTCGATCACGCGCGGAAAGTGATGGCGTACGAATCCGATCCGCGCGGAGCCGCCATCGAGTTCCGCAAGCACCTCGGCTGGTACGCCAAGGGGCTGCACGGCGGCGCCGAGTTGCGGAAGAAGCTCTACGCCGTCACGTCGTTCGGAGAAGTCGAGGGGATCTTTGCCGGCTATCTCGAGAATGCGGAGCGCTATGCCGCCGCGCACCTGATCGTCGACAGCGAGCATGA
>DATCGM010000216.1:0-4167 GCA_036508915.1 Gemmatimonadaceae bacterium | reverse complement strand
GCGCTGCTCGCCGCGGCGCGCCAGGCGCGATCGGCCGCAGGGAGCGATGGATCGGCGCGTGCATTCACTCCGCGCTCCGACGTCCTCGATCTTACTCGCTTCGTCGGTCGCGCCGAGCCGCTCGCGCAGCTCACCGACTATCTGGACGACATTGTGCGCGGCGAAGGCCGCGTCGTCGCCATCGTGGGAGCGTGCGGCGTCGGGACCAGCACGCTCGTGCGGACGCTCGCGCCCGAAGTGAGGTTGCGCGGCGGCTCGCTCGTTTCGGGAAGCTGTCGCGAGCATCGCTTCGCCGCGCCGTATGCGGTGTGGAGCGAGGTGCTTCGCGCGGTGCGACGGTTGCCGGTGAAGAGCACTCGGCTCTGGCGCGAGCTTCCGTCGCTCGATCCAACGCTCGAGCGCGCAACGGGCGACGCGCGCGGCAGAAGCAAGACGCTGCTCCTCGAGGAGCTCGCCGATTTCCTCCGCCGCGCCGCGCAGCAGCGCCCGCTGGTGCTCCTGCTCGAGAATCTGCAGTGGGCCGACGCCGCGTCGTGGGACGCGCTCGAGTATCTCATCCCGCAGCTCGAGAGTGAGCGCATTCTTCTCGCGCTCACGTTCCAAAGCGGGACGGAAGACGACGCGCTCGAGCGATGGGGCCGATTGGCGACGCGGCCCCGCCACTCCGAGATTCTGCTCACGCATCTCACGCGCGATGACGTGAAGCGCTGGCTCGAGGCCGCGATGCGCACGGGCGAGCTTGCTCGCGATCTGCTCGCCTACGTCCATCGGCATTCCGCAGGAAATCCGCTCGTGCTCGTGCATCTCATGCGCGACCTCGAAGAGGCCGGGCACGTCGTGCCCCACGAGGGTGCGTGGCAATGGAGCCCGGTGAGCGAGCTGCCCACACAGGTGACGCTCGACGATCTTCTCGCGCGGCGCCTCGCTCGTCTCCCCGAGCCCGCGCGCGCGGTGCTGGAGGCGGCCGCCGTCATCGGGCGAGAGTCGGAGGAGGTGCTCCTGCTGGACAGCTCGCTCGCGACGCCCGATGCGCGGCAGGGCCTGGAGCACCTGCTCGAACGCGGCCTACTGGTGCCCGCGTACGACCGCGGCAGAGCGACGTACGTCGTGTCGCACGACGAGGTGGCGCGCGTCGCGCGCGCCCAGCTCACGCCCGCGCGGAGCATCGAGCTGCACGGCCGAATCGCGCGGGCGCTGGCGGCGCACGAGCGGCAATCCCCTGCCGAGATCGCCGGCCACTTCGAAATCGCGAACAACCGTGTCGAGGCGCACCGCTATGCGATGCTCGGCGCGGACGAAGCGACTGTCGCCCACGAGACGGGCGCGGTGGCCGAACTGCTCGAGGCGGCGGAGCGCAACGCGCCCACGGAAGGCGCGCTGGCCGAGGTTCGCCTGCGGATGGCGACGCTTGCGGAAGCAGACGGACGGTACGAAGACGTCGAGTCTCTCTGCGAGCAGGTGCTCGGCTGGTACGAGGCGCAGCATGACTCGGTGCAGGCGTTGCGCCTCAAGCGCATGCGAGTGCGTGCGCGCATGCAGCGCGGACAGGCCGCGAGCGATACGCTTGAGAACCTCTTCGCCCTGGAGACCGAAGCAAGAGAGGTGAAGGCCGACGCGGAGCGAGCCGCCATCCTGCTTCTCGTCGCGCAAACACACTGGCGCCTCGGCGATCTCCGCGCAGCCCAGCGCGTTGCCGCCGAGTGCGTGGAGATCGCCGAGCGCGGAACGGACGCGCTGCTCATCGCGGATTCGTGCAACCGGCTCGCCGTTACGATCCAACTGGAGAATGCGCAGCGCGCGCGAGAACTGTTCAATCAGTCGCTCGAGATCGCCACGGCAACCGGCGACGTCGTCCGTCGGGTGCGCGCCCTGAACAACATCGGCGTGCTCGAGCTGATCTCGAACAACTGGAACGAGGCGAGGCGAATGCTCACGCTTGCGGCAGACCAGGCCCGGACTGCCCGTCTTTTGGAATGGTGGGGCCGCGCCGAGCTGAACCTCGGTGTGCTCGCTGGCCGCATGGGCGATCACGACGGAGCAGCGCGGGCGTTGGCAGAAGCGCTCCGGCTCACGTCGATGGTACAGAACAGCGAAGAGCAACTGTACGCGACGTACAACCTTGCGCATCTGGAGCGTGAGCGGCTGCGATTGCGTGAGGCGGCGGACACCTATGCTCTCGTCACCGAGCTTGCCGAGCGAATCGGGCAGGTAGAGGTCCAGACCGGCGCGCTGGCGGGCCTGGGCTTGTGCAGATTCCTGCTTGGCGACGTCAGCGCGGCTCGGGAGGCATTGGAGCGAGCGAGCCCGATGATGGAGCGTCTGCTGGAATGGTTCCAGGGACGCGAACTCATGGAGGCGCTCAAGATCCACTTGCTTCTGACCGACGATAGAGTGTCAGAGGCGGCGGAGGTCTTCGAGCGGGCACTTTTGGCGGCGGGTCCGAGCGATGTCTACGGTGCGGCCTGGCTTACGGCTGAGTTTGGACAGACCTTCCACACTCATTTGGCTGTGGAAGTGGAGGCTGCGGTTCGAGAGTATGCTCGCCGACCGGAACTCCTGGGTAACCCGAGGATGCAGCAGCGACTGAGTGCATTAAAATTTGACAGTTGAGCCACTATTGACCGAGGTGTCGTTACGCAATATGCTTGCGCTCGTCTTGAATGTTGAAGGGCATGATGGCGCTGGAGTTGCGAAGGCGGGGACGAACTCGCTTAGCATCAAATTCGAGGTGTAGTTGAGAAGCCTCTCTGGATCAGAGAGCGCTTCCCGAAAATTGCCGCGCGGAGCGGTTACATAAAATGCGCCGGACTAACCGGACTAATTGGAAGACCGTGAGCACGCTGGTGACGATGGCGCTTCTCTCGGGTTGTATGGACCACTCGGTCTCCGCACCCGATCTGGCGCCCGTTGCACCAGCGACCATGATGCTCGCCCCCCAGGGGATGCCGCAGTTGAGCTTGAATGGCGACCACGAGAGCAACACCTCGGTCGACTTCACCGTCGGACCCGAGGGCGGAATCTTTCACATCGGTAACCACGCGCTCGTCATTCCGCGGAACGGCATCTGCGATCCCGCCACGAGCAGCTATGGTGTGGGCACTTGGGACTCTCCATGCAAGGCGCTCAAGACGTCGATCAAGATGCACGCTGTGGTCCGGCTCCAGAATGGTCGCACGTGGGTGGACTTCAGCCCCGATATTCGCTACGTGTCCTCGGACAACCCGAGCAACTGGGCATACATCTTTATCTTCACGCCGGGTGCCATCGGGGCGAAGGATCTGGCGAGTTTCAATATTGACTATGCCATGAGCATCGGCGGCCCGAGGATCGACGAGTCGGTTCAGGATGCGACGGAGCGCACGTACGTCGATACCCATCACGGGCTGGTCACACGTCGCATCAAGCACCACAGCGGCTACACGAGCTCGGGTTTTCAGTCATGTGACCATGATTGCCCCTAGGATCTAAAGTCCACTGGAATCGGCGGTCCCTGATTCCGGCGCTCGAAATCGTACGGTTGAACGCGCCCGCCCTTCGGCGGGCGCGTTTGCGTTGAACACCAATCACGCGCAGAATGACAGAAGACGCTGCGCCGATCCGTCGGCTCGCGATTCCGGCGACCGCTCTCACCAGCGCGACGGTGCTGGGCATGCTCCTCGGATTCGGGCGGCGATACAGCACGCCGTGGCGCCCGCTCAACGCCGCGGCACATACAGTCCTCGGCATGCGCGCCGACGATGTGTGGGGATTCAAATCCGATGTGACGCTGGTGGGGGGTGCGGTGGTTCTTGTAGTGAGCGCGGTGGCGGGGGTCGTCATCGTGGAGCTCACATCGTCACATCGCACTCTTCACAGCGCATTGGCGGCGTTCGGGGTAGCTCTTCGTCGGGTACCTCGCTCATGTCCACAATGGAACGCATGCGTCGCCCGCATGTGACATGCGGCGAGGAACTTTGGCGAGATGATCGTGTTCGCTCTGTCGGCACTCAGGAAATCGTCTGAGCCGCCGAAACTTCAGGCCGAATCCGTTCGTCGTGGAGTGCAGGATGGTACAGCAGGACACACTTCAGGAGGGGGGTATGGATGTCCTCGTGATGCTCGAGGAAAGCCCCGATCATTCGCCGGTGCTCGCGCATGTGAATTCTGTTCCTTCGCCGCTCACATCCG
>DATCGM010000215.1:0-3019 GCA_036508915.1 Gemmatimonadaceae bacterium | reverse complement strand
ATCCCACCACGCGCTCAGCGAATCCGCCATCAGCTCGGCAAGCACCGCGCTCGACGGCGTCGCGACCCGGCGCGTGCTGCCTGGCTCCGTCGCGAGCTCGTCCCACGTTCGGTTGACCAGCTCGCGCATCGCCTCTTCGAACAACACCGCGCGCCGGTTGTCCTTCGTGTAGCGGCGATCCCACTGGACGAGTAGTTGACGCGCCTTCATGAGCGCGTCGAGATCGACGTACTTGCTGTTGCGCAGCAACGCATGCTGCGACGCGAGCAGAAACGACGGAACGAAGAGGTCGGCGCGGGCACTGCCCGGATCAGTCTGGAAGCTCCGCATCGCGGATGTGGTGACCGCGGAATCGGCGCGAAGCAGTGTGTTGATTCGCACGGCGCGCCACGGGTCGTAGCTGCCGCCCCACCACCCCACCGCGACGCGCGGGTCGATGGGCTGCTGGTTCGCCGACGCGAGAAATCCCTGAGCCGGATCGAACGCGTGCGGATAGCGCGTCGAGGGCAGCTCGCCCTGCCAATCGTTCGCGCTCAGGCTTCCGTCGCGCACCACGTTGCCCTTTCCGTCGCCCGGCCGAATGGGAAACTTCCCCGTCGATTGAATGGCGATGTGCCCGCCGCGATCCGCGGCGAGCATGTTCTGCGCTGGCGCCTTGTACGAGAGCGCCATGATCTCCTCGAGTTCCTTCGCACTCGTCGCGTGCGCGATGCCGTAGAACGCGTTGAGCTCCCGGCCCGCCTCGAGCACGGTCCAGCGCATCGAGAGCCAGCGGCCACCAACGTGGCGCATGGGTCCGCGATGCGTGAAATACAGGGTGTCGGTGGCGATCGTATCGCCGCGTGTGCCGCGGTATCGCTCGACGCGCTGTTCGACCGGACGCCACGCGCCATCCACCTGATACCGCCTGGGATGCGCGTCGTCGTCCACGCGCTCGGCGTAGTAGTCGAGCACGTCGGCGCCGGTATTCGTGAACGTCCACGCCACGTCGCGGTTGAATCCGATCACCATGACCGGCGCGCCCGGAATTGTGACGCCGTACACGTCGAGCTTGCCGGGCACGACGACGTGCGCCTCGTACCAGATGGAGGGGAGCGAGAGGTCAAGATGCGGATCGCCGGCGAGCAGCGCGTGACCGGTCGCCGACCGCCGCGGCGACACCGCCCAGTTGTTGCTGGCCATCGAGCGCGGAGGATCTTCCGTGTTCGCGCGAGCGAGCTGATTCGATGGCAGAAAGGCGTTGGTGGCCGCGAGGAGCAGTGAGGCAGATGTATCCGGCGCGCCAGGTGGCGGCAGCGGATGAAAGTCGAATCGCGCCGCATGCTGTCCATTCGGTTGAATCGGTTCCTGAATCGGCACATCGTCGGGAAAGAGCGCTTCGGCCGCGCGAGCGCCGACACGCGACGCGGCGGCAGATCGGTCGTTCTCCACCGCGAGGTACGCGAGCGTGTACCCCATGCGGTTGAAGAGGTGATACGAATCGATCGCGCTCCACTCCACTGGATGCGTGCCCGTGAGGCGGAACTCGAGCGGGAGTTCGTTCGCCGGCATTTGTCTGATATACGCATTCACGCCATCAGCGTACGCCTTCGCGTACTTCATGAACGCAGTTGTGTCTCCGGCGGCGGCGATCTTCCGCTCCGCCGAGCGGGGAAGGCCGAGCCCACGCGTCTCACGGTCCAGCGCGAGCGCACGCGCGCCGGCGATCTCGGTGAGCCGCCCCGTTGCCGCGAGCGTCTGTAGATAAAGCTGGAAGAGCCGGTCGCGTGCGACGACGTAGCCGAGCGCCCGATATGCGTCCTCCTCGTTCGTGGCGAAGATGTGCGGCACGGCGCGATCGTCATACACGACGTTCACCGTCCCGCTCAGGTGCACGACGTTGGCGTGTGCAGTTCGCGGCAGCTCGGCCGAACGGGCGAGCGACCACACGCCGTGCGCCGGCTCGAGAAAGGGACCGAGCGCTGGAGCGGGGCCGATGCGGCGCGCGCCGACGAAGAGCGCTCCACCGAGAATGGCGAGAGCGCTGGCGAGGCGGAGAGAGCGGAGTAGCAGAGAGTTGCGGGAGAGAGGAGCCCGATTCTACGAGAAGATTGGCGCGGGGGCCAGCACCTTACGTCCCCGTCTTCGGCGTCACCCAGATGTACGGGCCGGTTGGCTCCTTGCCCGGTACCAGATTGCGCGGCGTGCCCTTGGGGTTTGGGCCGAGCGATTTGATGTAGCGGTACATCGCGCGCAGGTCGCGATTGCTCATCAGGGCGGTATTCCACCACGGCATGGGCGGCTTGCCATCGCCGCCATCGGAGGTCCTCAGCACCTTGACCCAGTGATCTTCGTTCTGGCGCTGCGTAATGGTGCGCAGGTTCTTCCCATACACCGTGCCCCACTCGCCGCGAAATCCGACGTTCAGTCCGGCGAACCGGTCGGCCGGCGCAACTTTCCCCTTCAATTCCGTCCAGCCTTGCGTATGGCAATCGTTGCAGCTTCCGACGATCGTGAGATACTCGCCAGCCTCCTCCATCGTCATCGCCTGCACGGCGGGACCGGCGCTCGGCAACATGACGCTGCTGCTCACGCTTGCAGTAGTGTTTGACGCGGTGCCGCTCGCCGGCACACCGCTGTGGCAGGCCGTCGCGCTCGCAAGGAAGAGAGATAGGCCGGCAACCAGCTGAGATTGATCGTGTCGCATGACTCCAAGGGTGAAAATAGGCGAAGTGAATGATCCGTTCGGAACGACGTTATCTAGTACGCGGGAGCTGCCGTAACCGCTAGTATGACCGCATGACCTCTCTCTTGCGACCGTCCACGCTTCGTGAGCCGTTCGGCGACATCAAGGTGCGTTGTTCGGGGGGAACGCGGATCTTCGCGAATCTCGCTGAGCTTCGCAGATTTTGACCTTCGAGGTTGTAGCCCTCCGGTCGACGCCGTTCGTGCATCATAAACCCGCTTATCGCATATCATTTCACTCATGCGCCCTGCCATTCTCTTCGACCTCGACGGCACGCTCGTCGATTCAATCGAG
>DATCGM010000214.1:0-4166 GCA_036508915.1 Gemmatimonadaceae bacterium | reverse complement strand
CCGTCACCGACAACGGGCGTGGTCTCGTGGGCGTTGGCGCTGGTCTCGGTGCCGGCCTTGCCGTCATCGGCGCGGGCATCGGCATTGGCCGCATCGGCGGTCAGGCTGTTGAAGGAATGGCGCGTCAGCCGGAGGCCGCGGGTAAGATCCAGATCGCCGCCATAATTTTCGCCACCCTCATCGAAGGCGCGGCGCTATTCGGCGTCGTCGTCGCGTTCCTGATGCAGGGCAAACTGTAATTCAATTGGTCCGCCGGTGCCCCGGGGTACCGGCGAACTACCTCTCTTCCATATCGACTTCATCGACTTCGATGCGCACTCTGCTCCGTTCGCTCGCGCTGCTTGCTCTCACGGCTTCGCCGGCACTCGCTGAGCCAGCGAACACGAATCTGCTCGATCCCAACTACGGGGTGATGGCGTGGACGCTGTTCATCTTCGTCGGGCTCTTCGTCATTCTGAAGTTCTTCGCGTTCGGCCCGATCCTGAAGTCGGTTGAGGCCCGCGAGCAGGCGCTCGAGGATGCGATCAACGCAGCGAAGCGCGACCGTGAGGAGGCCGCGCGCCTGCTCGCCGAGCATCGCGCCGCTCTCGCCGCATCGCGCGCCGAGGCGCAGAAGATCATCGCCGACGCTCGCGTCGCCGCGGACCGCGTTCGTGCCGAGCTCGTCGAGCAGGCGCACGCCGAGCAGGCGAGCATGCTGGCGCGCGCACGTCAGGAGATCGAGAGAGAGAAGACTCTCGCGATCGCCGAGCTGCGTCGCGAGGCGGTGGATCTCGCGATCGCCGGCGCCTCGAAGGTGATCGAGAAGAACCTCGATCAAACCGGCAACCGCAAGCTCGTCGAGAGCTTCCTCGCCAGCGTGACGCCGGCCGCCGTGACGGCGAGCCGATAGCCGATGCGAGACACGACCATCGCGCGAAACTACGCGGAGACCTTGCTCGCTCTTGCCGGCAAGGCGAACGACCTGCGCGGCTGGGGCTCGATGATCACCGACATCGCGGACGCGATGGGCGCGAATCCGATGCTGCGACTCTTCCTGGAGTCGCCGCGCATCGGCGCCGCGGAGAAGAACGCGGTGCTCGGCGCTGCGTTCACCGACAAGATGCCGCGGAACTTTCTGCGCTTTCTGCAGTCGCTCGTGACGCACCGCCGGCAGATGCTCATCCCGGAAATCGCGCGCGAGTATCTCGATCTCGTGGATGCGGCCGAGGGGCGCATCCATGCGCGCGTGACGGTTGCGCGCGAGACGTCAGATCCCGAGCGGTCAGCGATCGCGAAGGAGCTGTCGCGCATGTTCGGCAAGGACGTCGTCCCGCATCTCTCGGTCGATCCGAGCATCATGGGTGGCGTGATCGTCCATGTGGGCGACACGGTGCTCGATGGCTCGGTGAAGAAGCGGCTGATGTCGCTGAGAAGGCGGATGTTGGCGGGGATGTGAACGGCGGAAGGCCCAACGCCCCAGCCCACAGTTTCGTACATTCTGCGACAGCTATCTGTCTTCCGACTTCCGTCGTCCACCGACCGTCGAGGCCATATGTCGCTCGCTCACCGCACACTGCTAGCCATCGCCACTGTGCTGGTCACCGTGCCGCTCGCCGCACAGCGCACCGACCTGAAGACCGGCACGAAGTTCGAGCCGTACTTCAACGTCGCCTCCCCACTCACACTCGTGGCCGCCGCCAAGGTGGACCGCGTGGCCTGGAAGACGTACGAGAAGGGGATGCGCAACGTCTACACCGCCGCCGCGCCGCTGTGGAAGCCGGTAAAGCTCACGAACTTCAACGAGGACAATGGTATCGACGTATCCGCCATCACCCTGTCCGACAACGGATCCGTGGCGGTGTTCGTGCGCGGTTCGGCGACAAACTCGCGTGACTGGGTGGCAAACCCGTCGCACGATCCCGACGGACCCGAGCGCGCCATCTGGGCGGTAAAGACCACGGGTGGCCCGGCGTGGAAGGTGGCCGTGGGTGCCGGCCCGGCGCTGTCACCCGACGGCAAGGCCGTGCTCTACGTAAAGGACGGGCAGATCTACCGCGCGCCCGTCACGCCGGCCAAGCCGGGGACGCCGATGGACAGGGGCGAGAAGCCCTTCATTAAGGAGTGGGGCCGGCAGAGCAACCCGCTCTGGTCGCCCGACGGCCGCAAAATCGCGTTCGTCAGCGACCGCGAGAATCACGCGTTCATCGCGGTATACGACGACGCCAAGCGGAACGTGAGCTACCTCGATCCCAGCGTGGATTGCGACGGCAATCCCGCCTGGTCGGATGACTCCAGGCAGATCGTCTTCACGCGCCGTCCCGGCACGCCCTTCGGCGGGCAGAACCAGGAAGGGATGGGCGGCATCGGCAACCCGCAGGGCAGTGCGTTCAACACGCAGCAAGCCATCCAGCGCCTGCGAAACGGCGGCTTCGGCCCGCCGTGTGGTGGCGGCGGCGGCGGCCGCGGCCAGGGCGCGCAGCAACCGAACCCCGCCGCTGCACAGCGCCCCGGATTCTTCCAGGCGTCGTTTGCAGGCGGCTACACGCTGTCGCTGATGGTGGCCGACGTGGCCACGCGCACCGCAAAGGAAGTGTGGCACAACCAGCCGGCCGACCGGACGTTCGCGACGCTCAACGGCATGCGCTACGCCGCCGGGAACGTGGTCTTCCCCGCCAACGTGCCGAACGATGACTGGGACCGCTGGTTCTCGATCAACCTGGCGAATCCTGCCAAGGCGCCCGTGCTCCTCACCACGACCGACGGTTTCATCGAAGGCGCGGGTGCGGCGGAACTCTCGGCCGACGGCAAGACATTCTATTACTGCACGAACGCCAAGGACATCGAACGCCGGCACATCTGGTCGGTACCCGTGACCGGCGGCACGCCGCAGCAGGTGTCGCAGGGCGATGGCATCGAGACGTCGCCCGTGCCGCTGGCGTCGGGCAAGCAGCTCGCGGTGCTCTACTTCGACGCCCGCACGCCGGCGTCGGTGGGTATCGTCGCTTCGGGCACGACGAAGGCGAAGACGATCTTTCCCGTGCTCGGCAAGGAATTTCCCACCGACGCGCACGTCATCCCGCAGATCGTGATCACGAAGGCGGCCGACGGCGTCGAGGTCCACAACCAGCTCTTCCTGCCCAAGGACCTGAAGCCGGGCGAGAAGCGCCCGACGATGATCTTCGTGCACGGCGGCCCCGTCCGGCAGATGCTCCCGGGCTACCACTACATGGAGTTCTACCACTGGGCATACGCGTACAACCAGTGGCTGGCGGCGCAGGGCTACATCGTGATGTCAGTCAACTACCGCGGCGGCGTCGGCTACGGCAAGGCGTTCCAGAATGCACCCAACACCAACCTGCGCGGCAACAGTGAATACCAGGACGTCGTGGCCGGCGCGATGTACCTGCGCAGCCGCAACGACGTCGACGCCTCGCGCCTCGGCATTTGGGGGCTCTCGTACGGCGGCCTGCTCACCGCGCAGGCGCTCGCGCGCAACAGTGACCTGTTCGTGGCCGGTGTCGACTACGCCGGCGTGCACCTCTACGGCAGTTCGCTCGACACGGCGGCGCTCTCGTTCAAGTCGTCGGCTGTCGGGGCCATCGACAAATGGACGTCACCGGTGCTGCTCGTGCAGGGCGACGACGACCGCAACGTGGACTTCGCGCAGACGGTGGGCCTGGTGCAGTTGCTGCGCGCGCGAAACGTGTATTTCGAGTTGACCGTCGTGCCCGACGACACGCACGAGTCGATGCTGCACAAGAACTGGGTCGACACGTGGGAGCGCACGGACATCTTCCTCAAGCGCTTCGTCTGGAACAAGGAGAAGGCACCCACGACCATGCCGTGATGGACAGTGTCCGGTACCTCTCCGATCCGGACCGGGCCGCCATGCTCGGGCACATGTACCCCCACGACGTCGAAGTGACCCGCGCCGTCGGGCCGCACAGGAGCGGCGAGCCCGCCGTGCGCGCAATCGTAGCTAGTCCACGATGAATAGCGTCGCGCCGCTGCGCGAGCTTGATCGATGCGCGTCTGAGCCATCGGCAACTTGATAGCTCATGCCCGGGCGAAGTCGAAACGTGCGACCGTCTGACAGCTCGGTCTCCAGCTCACCGGCAATGCACAACACGATATGCCCCTTCTCGCACCAGTGATCCGCGCGATAGTTGGCCGAATACTCGACC
>DATCGM010000213.1:0-11274 GCA_036508915.1 Gemmatimonadaceae bacterium | reverse complement strand
CTCGCGCCGCCGACTGGCCACTGCGCTTCTTCGTGCGCGACGATCCGTACGTATCGGCGACGCCGTCGCATTTCTCGCGCGTGCCGTATCGGCCGTAGCCCGAGCAGAACCGACGTTTCGACAAGAAGGGCCGCCCGAACTGACAGGCGGCCCTTCGTCACATCTCGTCGAGATGACTTATCGCGCGTGGTCGATCGAACTACCCACGTTGTATCTCGCGCCGAGCTCCAGCGACAGATTGAATGACCGCGAGCTGTTGCTGTTCGAGAGGAAGAAGGATTTCTGAATCGGCGAGGCCGTCCCCTGCACGAAGAGCGACATCGGCTTGAAGCGCGCCTGAATTCCGGCGATGAAGATCGGCGAGAACGTGGCCTTCTTGGCCATGATGCTGTCCCGCGCGATCAAAGGATCCACGCCGCCGATCTGGTTGAACGCCAGTCCCGCACCCGCGTAGGGGTGGAGGTTGCGCGTTTGTGCCGGAAAGATCATGCCCGCCATCGTGAATCGACGCAGATTCTTCAGCGTGACGTTCCGCACGAAGCTGCTGACGCTGTCCGGGTCGCGATCGGTGAATCTGCCCGTGGTCGTGAGGAAGGCCTGATCGAAGCTCAGGTAGAGCCCACCATTCGTTCTGGTGATGAGCCACTCCGCTCCGACGAGCGGCGCACCGCCACCTGTCGTCGTCACGGAGGAGTAGAGCAGTCCGCCACCTTTGACGCCCCAGAACCACGCATCCTTGAACTGCCGCGCGTCCTGTGCCGCACTCGACTGGGAGAGCACGGCGGCGAAGCCGGTGGCTACCGCCAACACACGGAGGAGTCGCATAAATGGAAACCTCGAGGAAAGAGAGTGCAGCCCGCAACCGCCAGTGGCGGCAGGCTCAATTCTGGGACGAAGACGGCGCCTGTTCGGTCACGAATGGGGAGACATCGATTATCAAATCAAACGATCTTTAACGTCTTCCCGACTTTGACGATCGCTCGAATCGCCTCATCGAGATCATCCTTCGTGTGCGCCGCCGATACCTGGCACCGCACGCGCGCCTGACCCTGCGGCACCACCGGGAATCCGAAGCCGGTGACGAACACACCGTCGGCGAGCAGCATGTCGCTCATCTGGATCGCGGTCGACGTTTCGCCGACGATGATCGGTATGATCGGCGTCTCGCCCGCGAGCGGCTTGAACCCGGCTTCGATGATTTGCTCTCGGAAGTAGCGCGCATTGTCGCGGAGCGTCTGTACCCGGTCCGGATGCTGCTCGATGAACTGGACCGATGCCAGCGCGCTCGCCGCCACGGTCGGCGGCAGCGCGTTGGAGAAAAGCTGCGGACGGGAACGCTGCGTCAGGTAGTCACAGAGCGCCGCTGAGCCGGCGACGAATCCGCCGGCTGCGCCGCCGAGTGCCTTGCCAAGCGTCGATGTGATGATGTCCACCTCGCCAAGCACGCCGAAGTGCTCCGCCGATCCACGACCGGTCTTGCCGAGCACTCCCGTCGCATGCGAGTCGTCGATCACCAGGATCGCGTCGTGGTCGCGGCAGATCTGCAACAGGTCGGGCAACGGCGCGATGGATCCTTCCATCGAGAAGATGCCGTCGCTCCACACCATGCGCCGCCTCGCGCCTTTCGCTGCGGCGAGCTTCGCGCGCAGATCGTCCAGGTCGGCGTGCTTGTAGACCGCGGTCTGACACTTCGTGATCGACTTCGCGAGGCGGATCGAGTCGATGATCGACGCGTGATTCAGCGCGTCGGAGCACACAAAGTCGTCTTCCTCCACCACCGTCGCCGTGAGCCCTTCGTTCGCGTTCCACGCCGAGACGTAGGACATCGACGCTTCCGTTCCGACGAATCGGGCGAGCGCTTCCTCCAGAGCCCGGTGAACCGTGAAGGTCCCGCAGATGAAGCGCACGCTCCCCGTTCCGGCTCCGAACCGGTGCAGCCCATCGATCCCCGCGTTCACCACCGCCGGTTCGGCGCACAGTCCGAGATAGTTGTTCGAGGAGAGAATGAGCACCTCGCCCCGTCCTTCCATTTGCACACGTGCCGCCTGCGGCGAGTGGAGATAGTTGAGCTGCTTGTAGACGCGGTCTTCGCGCAGCTGCTGGAGCTTGGCTTCCAAGCCGGCCTGAAAACTTGTGTTGATGGACATTGGGAGAAGTGATAGGAGAGTCGGACGGTCGGACAGTCAGACCGTCAGACAGTCGGGTCTTTACGAGATCTCGAACACCACTTTGCCAGCCGCCCCGCCCTTGATGGCCGCGATGGCGTCGTCGAACTGCTCCAACGGGAACCGATGCGTGATCACCGGCGTTGGATCGAACTGGCCCGAGCGGAGGAACTGCGTCATCTGAATCCAGGTGTCGTACATCCGCCGGCCGACGACACCATAGACCGTGATGCCCTTGAAGATGATCTCCGTCGCGAAGTTCACCTCCATGGGCTTGGCGGGAATGCCGAGCATCTGCACGCGTCCACCGACCCGCACCAGCGCGAACGCCTGATGGATCGCCGACGGAACGCCCGACATCTCGAGCACGACGTCAACGCCGAGCCCGTTCGTCGCGGCCTTCACCGCCTGCTCGGCGTCCTGCGGGGTGACGGCATCGTGCGCGCCCATCGCGCGCGCCAGTTCGAGCCGAGTCTGGTTCACGTCGCTCGCGATGATGCGCGATGCGCCGGCCGCTTTGCAGATTCCCACTGCGAAGATTCCGATCGGACCGCATCCGGTCACGAGCACCGTCTTCCCCGATATCTCCGTCCCGACGAGCGCGGTGTGAAAGGCATTTCCCATCGGGTCGTGGATTCCGCCGACCTCGTACGAGACCGCATCGTCCAGGTGCCACACGTTCGACGCCGGCATCGCGATGTAGTCGGCAAAGCATCCGTCGCGGTCCACGCCGATGATGCGCGTGTTCGGACAGACGTGCGCATTTCCAGTGCGGCAGAGGTGGCAACGTCCGCAGACGATGTGTCCCTCCGCCGTGACGCGGTCCCCTTCGCGCACGTCGTTGACGAGGCTGCCGACCTGCACGACATCGCCGGCGAATTCGTGTCCCACGGTGAAAGGAGGACGGCAGCGCCCCTGCGCCCACGCGTCCCAGTCGTAGATGTGCACATCCGTGCCGCACACGCCGGCGCGCCGGACTTTGATCAGCACTTCGTCATCGCGAATCACCGGTCGCGGAACATCGCGCAGCGTGAATCCAGGACCGGCCGTCTCCTTCACTAGCGCTCTCACGTGCGCCTCGCTCGACTCTCGGAGTGACACCAACCATCGCGCGCGCCGCGCGACGTGTCCGAAAACTCGCTGATCACTCGGAGCGAGGGAAGTGCGCGTGGCATCGCACGGCGAACGATTGGTGAGTACCATCACAGCGCGCGACGAAATTGGAATGAAAATTCCATGCACCTTCTCAATGAGACGCGCGATTCACTATTGCGTGTGATTCCACGAGCTCATATATTCGCGCAAGTTGATTGTTACTGATGCGTCGTCGTCCGATCGTTGCCGACGCGCGTGCACAAGTGCTCAAGGTATTGCGTGGGTTCATCCCGCAGAGAGTTCGTCAACACAACGTCTGCAGCTGCCGCGGCGATCGCTGATCGCGTCGCGGCTTCATCCGCCGCCCGCGCCGCCGTTCACTCGGCCGCCTCGTCGCCGATCGACGGTGACCCCCACATCCAGCAGTTCACACAGGTCTCACTTGACGCCGCGGTCAGGAACTTGCGGTTCAGCGATACGTCTATTTTCGGATTGACCAGCTTGAGCGGCGCCATGTAGATCGGCACCGCATGACGTCACGGTCTCGCCATGAGATCGTGCCGCGGTGGGGAAGACGCTTCGGCGTCCACCCATTGGCTCGTACGAACCACCGGGGGTTCGATCGGGCGATTCACTCCTTCACTGGAGATTACCATGGCCGCAAAGAAAGCTGCTAAGAAGGGTGCGAAGAAGGCTGCCAAGAAGGGTGGCGCCAAGAAAGCTGCGAAGAGGGGCGGCGCAAAGAAGGCCGCAAAGAAGGGTGCGAAGAAGGCCGCGAAGAAGTCCAGGAAGTAAGCGTTCGGACATCGCACAACGGAGAAGCCGGCGCCTTGGCGCCGGCTTCTTTCGTTGGGTCAGCGCGTATATCGCCCCTGCGCCAGCTCGACGATCCGCGCGATCAGCGCATCATGCGTGATGCCCGCTTCGGCCGCCGCGCGTGAGAACTCGCCCGTTCGCTCGAGGTAGCAATTCGGATTCACCTCGATCACGTAGATCTCCGCCGCCGCCGTCACGCGCAGATCCACCCGCCCGTAATCGCGGAGTCTGAGCGCGTTGAACGATTCCAGCGCCACCGTCTGCATCCGCTCGAGCAGCTCAGCGGGGACGTCCGTCGGAAAAATGGAACGCGTTCCCGCGAACTCTGCTCCCGTCTCGCCGGCGCCACCTGTTCCTCCTTCGCCCCACTTCGCCTCCCAGCTCGCAACCTTCGGCCGGTCCGGCGGAAAGGCACTGAAGTCGAGCTCGACGACCGGCAGTGCCACCGGCGTCACGTTGCCGAGCACGCCGACATAGAATTCGCGGCCCTCCACGAACTCCTCGACGAGCACCGGCGACTGAAATTCCCGCTGCAACGCATCCATCGTCCCGAGCAGCTCGCGAATGTCGCGCACGACACTCTTCGACGTGATGCCGAGCGATGCGTCCTCCTGCGGCGGCTTCACGATCAGGGGAAACTTCAGATCCCCCGCGTGATCCAGCGCGCCGCGATAGAGTGTCGCGAATTCCGGCGTCAGAATCCTGTGAAAGCTCAGCACCTTCTTGGTGAGGCTTTTGTCGCCCGCCATCAGGAGAGCCGCCGGGCTCGAACCGGTGTAGCGCAACCCGATCAAATTGAGCAGCGCCGCCACGTTTGACTCGAGCGCACTTTTTCCATCGAACGACTCCGCGAGATTGAACACCAGCGCCGGATCCGCCGCGCGCAGCGCCGCGATCACCGGCTCCACGTTGGCGGCGACCGCGACACGCGTCGGCTCATGTCCCAGCGAGCGAAGCGCCGACTCGAGCTGCGAGAGGACCGGGTCTTCCGGCGGCTCCGCTGCGTCCGCGCCGTGCAAGAGAGCGACGTTCATGTGCCCGCTGAATGAGACGGCGCGTCGGCGACGCGCGTGTACCGCCAATGCAAGAGAACCGCCGTTCCGAACGCGGTGAGCTCGATCAACGTCGTCGCCTCGAACCCGGTCACCCGGAGCTCGAGCGCAGACGATCGCTCGCGCAGCGCACGCAGGAGCGCGCGCGCGGCCGAGGGTCCGACACCCGCCCAGTATGCGACGCGCGCGACGAGCTCGCCTTCATGCCGCGCGAGATAGGACGCCGCCGGCTCGCCCGCTGGGGCGTCCGCGGAGCGCGCGAAGATGCGACGCAGATCGCCGTCGAACTGGCGCGCATCGCCAAGCGGAAGCAACTCATGATCCGCGTAATACTCGGCAACCGTCCAGTGCATCGCCTCGACGGGCACATCGTCGTCTGAGAGCTCGGGAATCGGCGGAAGCTGCGTCGATACGTCGCGCATCACCGCATCGACCCACTCGAGCTTCGCGAGCGCTGACCATCCCGCGTACTCGGTGCGCCAATCCAGGCCCGGCGTGAGCCACACGGCGAAGGTTTCGGCGAAATCTTCATCCGGATGCTTCTGCGCGTACCAGCCGAGGATGTGCCGCACGTGCGCGCGAGACAACGGGTCGGCGGCGTAGTGCTCGCGGTAGGGGCGCGAGTAGTCGCCGAAGAGCGGCCCGAAATCGTCGCGCTCGTGCAGACGAAAGGCGTAGTTCACCGCGTGCCCGGCCTCGTGCCGGAGATAGCGCATCGCCTCATCGTCGCTCTCGATCGAGCCCGCCTGCTCGGCTTCGATCCGCTCGAGCCGATCATCCGCGAGATAGAAGGGAACGCCGATGATGGGCGTACCATCCGGACATCCCCACTCATCGCTGAGGTAGATCGGCGGACGAAAAGCGATCTCACGCGCGGCGAACTCCGCATGCAACCGCGACGTGAGCTGTTCGACGCGTGTTCCGCGAATCGATAGACCGAGCTCCGAGATCTGTCTGCCGAGGAGCTGCGAGCGCTCGTGTTCCCACTCCATGGGTCTGTGCACGACCGCCACGGGGGCAAGGCGCGTACCGAGCCCAGCGAAATGAAAAGCGCCGCGGATATCCACGGCGCTCGGCACTCGTTGGGAACGATGGTTCAGGTGGCTACCGCGTCCTGATCGATCTCATCCTCCGGACCGGGAGCCCACTCGTAAGCGGAGAATCTTGGCGTCGTCGCCGGCTCCCATCCGCGGGAGATCACGATCCCAACGGGCTCTTCATTCTGCGACTGCGTTTCCTGCTTCATATAGATAACGACGCCGTATAAGAGATAGCCCTCGGAACGGTCGGGGGCACCTCCACTAAGGCAGCATCGATGCCAATAATCTAGCTATTTGTAAGCTATTGTTATTGAATGAGTTATGGAGATTGTGGCGAGGCAGGCGAGCTCACTCTGTGTCGAAACGATACGCGACTGGACGCGGTCTTGTGTGTCGTTTCGCTACAGCTAGACCCTCTGTGCGACGCACACGATCCCGGGCAACTACTGACGGCGTCAACGCCCTGTGAGCCATGACCCTTCTGCGTCAGCGATGGGTCTATAGCTCCCAATAGCACGCGCAAATTCCCAGTACCGAGTCATACGACGTACATGAGGTACGTGGGTGCACGCGGTTCGTCGTAAGAGCTGCCCCTACGCCATCCCCTTGCGCGCAAGAAAGCTGTTCGGCGCTTCATCGGACACCGTCACATCCCAGCCGCGATAGCGTCGGCGGAGCTCCTCGATTGAAACTGCGGTCCGCTTGCCGGCAACGATCGTCTGCACCAGGTGGACGCCTCCGTCGGCGGTCGCGCTCTGCAACACCAGAATGACTCGCGCTCGCTCGGCAGCGCTCAGTCCGGTGAAAGCCGCGGGTGTGTAGATCACCGCGGTGAGCGGGTTGTCCGGCGTGAAAGAATCGAGCGCCGCCGCGCTCGCGTGCACTCGCTCGCCCAGCCCCGCCTCGGCCGCCGCGTCCATCACACGCTGCACGGCGTCCGCATCGGCGAGCGCCGTCACGTCGCAGCCATTGGCCGCGAGATAGAGCGCCGGTGTCTCGATGGATGCGCCGGCGACGAGCACGTGCGAATTGTCCACGACAGGCTGCATGGCGCGCACGACCAAGTCATCGCGGCTGAGCCCCCAGTGTTCGGGACGCCGCAGCTCGGCGAGCTCCTTGAGACGGCGCTTTCCCCAGGTCGCCACGTTTGGTAAGCGCAGACGCTTGAAGATGATCCGGTCGACTTCAGCGCAAAGCAGAAACTCGGTGAGGCCGAATTGCAGCTGTGCGTCCAGCACGCGCACCGCCTCGTCCGCAATGAACAGGAGCACGCTTCGAGGGACCGACTCCTTGTAGTTCTCGATCTCTCGATCGAGGTACAGCTCGTACTCGTGCTTGAGCGATCGGGACGGCCGCTGCGCCATTCTGAGAAAGGGCTGGAGACGCGTCTAAGCTAGAGCATTCATCCTGTCGCGCAAGTGGCTGTCCCAAATAAAGTTAGAGCAAATGTTTACAACCCTGTTTATCGCAAAGGGATATGCGTGCTTTGTTACACCGTTGCAGTCGTCGTTTCCGGAATAGGCCGCGGCGCCTGGGCGCGAATAGCGCCGTGTGCAGCGCGGTCGCGGGCCGAAGAGTGAGCGTTAGCGAACGGGCGGAAGAGCGAGCGTAACGAGCGGGCCGACTTCAGCCGTTATGCGGGCTCGACGTGAACGATCGCCTCCGCCGTCCCGAGCTCGCGCGCGATCGCCCGCTCGACCTCGTCGGTAAAGTCGTGCGCGTCCGTGACCGACGTCGATCCATCCACCAGGATCGTGACCTCGGCGAACAGATGACCGGACGCGGTACGCCGCGAGCGCGCGGCGCGAACGCCCTTCACGCCGGGAATCGTCCGCACGATCTCCACGAGCCGGTCCGCCTTCACCGCGCGTGCGTCCACGAGAATGGGAATCGAGTGGCGAAGAATCTGATAGCCGCTCCACGCGATGATCAATGCGACGAGCACGCCGAGCGCCGCGTCGGCGTACAGATAGCCGAGACGTGAAAGCACGAGTGAGCCGATCGCGAGCGCCGTGACGAGAATGTCGCTCGCCGTGTGCGCCGCATCGGCGAGAAGCAGCGTGCTCGAGAGCGCACGTCCGCGATGTCGCTCATAGAACACGACGCAGAAATTGACGACGAGCGACGCGATCAGCAGCACGCCGTCTGCGGTCGCCGCGCGAGGCACCGTGTGCCCGCCCTTCAGCTCGCCCACACTCTGCCGCAACAGCTCGAAACAGGTGATCGACAGAAAGCAGACGATGCCAAGTGTGCCGAGCGTCTCGAATTTTTCGTGGCCGTATGGATGATCGTCGTCCGGCGCGCGCGACGCGATGGACACAGCGAGAATCGCGACGCCGTTGCTCAGCATGTCGAGCACCGATTCGAGCGCGGCGCCGAGCACCGTGAGCGAGCCCGTGCGCGCACCGACGCTAACCTTGAGTGCGACCGAGATCGCGTTGAGGAGCAGCACGACCATCAGTGCCCGGCGCACTCCGGTCGAGCGCATCGGGTCTGGCGCGGCTGCGATAGCGATGGTGCCGGGCGGCGTGAGCATTCGGAGGATTGTGCGTAGCTTATACGAACGATGTCAACGTAGCGGTGACTTACCGGTCAACCTGGTCTTCCATGCCTGAGCTTCCCGAAGTCGAAGCCGCGATGAATGTGCTGCGCCGCCGAGCGAAGGGACGCACCATTGCTCATCTGCGTCTTCTTCATCCTGCGATGCGCCGTCGTCTCTCGCCGGCGCGCGTGCGGTCGCTCGCGGGCGCCCAAATCGAGCGAGTGGAGCGACGTGGTAAACATCAGTTGCTGCACCTCACCGATGGACGCGTTCTGCACGCGCATTTTCGCATGAACGGAGATTGGGAGTGCGGCAAGGTAACCGACGAGCTTCCGCGTTTTGCACGCGCCGTGCTCGAGTTCACCGACGGCACTCGCCTCTCATTCGTGGACTCGCGCGCACTCGGCACGATCGAGCTTCATCCAGCGGGTGCGCTGCTCGATCTCGGACTCGGTCCCGACGCCTCCGACAAGAAGTGGACGGCCGAACAGCTGGGAGGCGCGCTAGCGACGCGACGTGGCCCGATCAAGCCCGCCCTGCTCGATCAAAAGCTCGTCGCTGGTCTTGGAAACATCTACGCCGCCGAATCGCTCTGGCGTGCGCGCATCGATCCTCGTGCACCCAGTCGATCGTTGACGCCAGTGCAGGTGAAGGCATTGCGCCGGTCGGTCGCCGCGGTACTCGAGCGCGCGACCGGGTCGCGGTACACGGACGACAGCACGGTGGCGCTCGATGTGTACGACCGCGAAGGCTTGCCATGCAGGCGATGCAGGACTCCCATCGAGAGAATCGTGCAGGCGGGGCGATCGACATACTTCTGTCCCTCGTGCCAGGTCTAGCCGCATTGCCTGCGCGATGGAGCTAGTCGAGCGCCTCGAGCAACGCCCCTTTGATGTATCCGGTTTCCGGCACGGTCAGCAACTCCGGATGATCGACGGACTGTCCGCGAATCTCCCTGAGGACGATGTGTCGTCCGCTATCCGCCGCCGCTTCTTCCAGCATCTCCAGGAACAGCGGCTTGGAGAGATGGAACGAGCAGCTCGCGGTGAACAACAGGCCACCCGGCGAGAGCAGCCGCATCGCGCGGAGATTGATTTCCTTGTAGCCCCGGAGCGCGCCGGGGAGCGCTGGGCGTGTCTTTGCAAAGGCTGGTGGATCGAGCACGATCGTGTCGAACTGCGCGCGCTCGCGCTCCTTCGCCTTCAGATACTCGAACGCATTCGCCTCGACGAACTCACCGTTCGCGAGACCATTGCGCCGAAAGTTTTCCTCCGCGCGGGTGAGTGCATGGGCGGAAGCGTCGAGCGCGGTGACGTGATCGGCGCGCTGCGCGAGGTGCAGCGCGAACGAGCCGTGATAGCTGAAGCAATCGAGGGCGCGCCCGCGCGCCACTCGGCCGACGAGCGCGCGATTCTCCCGCTGATCGAGGAACGCGCCCGTCTTCTGGCCGCGCCACGGCGCCGCGAGGTAGCGCACGCCGTTCTCGTGCACCTCGATCTCGTCGGGTACGGTTCCGTGCAGGAGCTCGACGTCGTTGCCGAGCCCTTCCTTTGCGCGAAGGGAGACGTCGTTGCGCGCGAGGATTCCCGCCGGCTGCAGCTGCGCGCGAAGCGCGTCGATGATCTCCGTGCGAAACTGCTCGAGTCCGGCGCTCATGAGCTGGACGACGAGCCACTGGTCGTAGCGGTCCACGACGAGTGAGGGGAGCAGGTCGCCTTCGCCATGCACGAGGCGATAGGCATTCGTCTCGCGGTCGAGACCAGTGCGGCGCGCGATGGCGCGTGCAATCGACGCATACCACCATGTGCCGTCGATCGTGGCGTCCGCGTCGCGGTCGAGCAGGCGAAGCGAGATCTCCGAGCGCGGGCTCCAGAGCGCGACGCCGAGGGGCTTGCCGCGCTGGTCGCTAACGCGGACGGCGCCCGCGTCGCCCGCGGGACGCACGAGCACGTCGCTGCGGTAGATCCAGGGGTGTCCGCCGGCCCATCGCCGAGCGCCCTTCGTGGAGACAGTTGCCGAGAGCATCCTGCAACGTAAGTACGTCGACGAAGGCGTGGTGTGCGCCCCTTGAGATTCGCGTGCAAATGGGGTACAATTACGACCCTTCGCTGACCTGCACTTTTGAGGGTGTGCGAGCGGGAAAGTGAAATATCAGGAATGAGGGCGACGGCACTTGCACGCGCTATCTCGCCCGTTTACAATGCAAGGTTCACCGCGAGAGTTTTTGAAATCGCGGACGCTGTTTGAAAAGTGAAGGACAGAGGATGGGTCGTCGGCCTTGAGAGGTCTTTTGGTCGGCGGCAAATCGTGGGAAATGGAATCTTTACCGTGCTCATTTGCTGAGGGGGCTTGCCCTCGACGGCGAGTGGGGATTGGTAAGAGGTAGATTGCGATAGCAACGCGCGTATTTCTGCTTGAGCCATTTGTGGTCAAGCGAAGGAAGGCATGTGGGGGATGCCTGGGCACACAGAGGCGATGAAGGCCGTGGTAAGCTGCGAGAAGCTCGGGGGAGTGGCACACACGCGGTGATCCCGAGATGGCCGAATGGGGCAACCCGGCTGGCA
>DATCGM010000212.1:0-2620 GCA_036508915.1 Gemmatimonadaceae bacterium | reverse complement strand
ACTCGTCTACGCGCGCGCGTGCCGGAGGCGCGGCTGATCGTCGCTCCGCACGAGCCGACGGCCGACCATCTCGCGCCGATCGAGCGCTGGGCCGCCTCCGCGGGATTGCGCGTCGCGCGCCTGGGAGAGTCTGCGGCACGTAGCGCCGATGTCGTCGTCGTCGATCGCGTTGGCGTGCTCGGCGACCTCTTTGCGCTCGCGACCGCGGCGTTCGTCGGCGGGGGCTTTCACGCAGCCGGCTTGCACTCCGTGCTCGAGCCCGCGGCGTTCGGCGCGCCCGTGCTGTTCGGCCCGCGGCACGATGCGAGCCGTGATGCCAGGCTGTTGATCGACGAAGATGCGGCGGTGAGCGTCGTCGACGCCGATACACTGCGCAGCGTGGTGGAGCGGTGGCTCGGGTCGCCGGCAGAGCGCGGTGCGGCGGGTGAGGCGGCGATGCGCGTCGTACACCGGGGGCTGGGTGCGGCGGAGAAGTCGTACGCGATCGTGAGGGAGTTACTCGGGTAGTCGTTTGCGGGCAGTGCCTACCGGCCCGCCGCGACAGACCCGACGATCGGCGACGACGCGCTCTGCGGCCGATGCAGGAAAAACCCTTGCACCAGATGCACGCCGAGATCCTGCACCGTCTTGAACTCCTCGGCGCGCTCGACGCCCTCGGCGATTACCATGGCGCCGTGGTCACTCGCAAAGCCGACCATCGTCTTCACGAGATTCTGCTTGATGAAATTCGTATCGATCGCGTTGATCAGCGAGATGTCGAGCTTGATGAAATCCGGCTCGAGGTTGGCGATCGACCCGAGGCCCGCATAGCCGCTCCCCGCGTCGTCGACGGCGAAGCGGTAGCCCATGTCGCGGAATGCCTTGAGGCGCTCGCGGAACTTCGGGTAGTCCTTGATCGCCGTGCGCTCCGTGATCTCGATCACGACACGCGACGGATCTTCCACCTCGTCCTCGGTGAACATCGGATCGGCGAAGTCGTGCGGGTCGACGTTGAGGAAGAGAAGCTGGTCCGCCTCGAGGCGCGTGCTCATCCCCTCGAGCGCACGCTCGCGGCAGAGACGGCTCAGCTCCCAGATGAGATCGGCCTCGGCGGCCACGTCGAACATCACTTCCGGGCTACGAAGGGTGCGCAACGTGCCGCGCGCCAAGGCTTCATAGCCGAAGATCTCGCGCGTCGATGCGACGACGATCGGGTGATAGTCCACGTAGACGCCGCGATCGCGAATCACCGTCTTGAGATCGTTCACGCGACGCGTGCGCTCGCGCTGCTCGAGGGAGCGCGAGGCATTCTGCGCTTCGCGGATGCCGCGATAGATCACGCGCTCGAGACGGATCTTCGGGTTGTAGTACAGATGCGCCCGTCCGACGTAAATGTCGAACAGCGCGGCGATGTCTTCGCCGTGCGCCGTCTCGATCTGCGCCGCAACGTGCCGCTGCAGGCGAGTCACCATCTCGGTGATCTCTCCCTCGGTCGCGGCGGCCACGCCGCTCGCGGGCACATGGAAGAAAATGAAGTCGTCGTCGTTGCTGAAGCTCACCATCAAGCGCGAGGTGCGCAGATCATCGTCGTCGAGAAAGTCTCGCACGGCGCTCGCCGTCGTTTCCAGCACTGCATCCAGCTTCTCCCACCCATAAATTTCTTCGATCTTCGAGTAGCGCACGAAGTTGAGATAGAGCACGACGAGCTCGCCGCGCTCCTTGAAGAGCTGGCGCGAGCGCTCGATCGCGACGGGGAGGGTCGGCAGCCCGGTGAGCGAGTCGTGCAGCATGTTCTCGTACTCGGCCTTGTCGGCGCGCTCGGCCACGCTCGCGCCAATCGCGGAGCCGCGGGCAACGGCGGACCAGATGCGGGCAGCGATCTCTTCGGGAGTCGCGGGCAGGAGATACCATTCTTCAGCGCGCAGCTCCACGGCGCGACGGCGGCTCGCCTCGTCCTTCACGCCGACGATCACGGGAATCCCGCGCGCATGCGCCGACTCGAGGCTCGCGCGAAGCTCGGTTGGATCGCTCGTCGTGACGAGCAGCGCGCGCACACCAGGCTCGGCGATGGCCGCACTCAAGTCGGCGTGCCCGCGCTGATCGGCGCGCCATCCGTCGAGTAACGCTACCGCGGCGCCGATCGTTGGGTCGTCCGAATCCGTGAGAAGGATCGACACGCTCACGCGCCCGGCTGGTGTGCGCCGGAGCGCGCGCGCATACTAGGAGACGACGCGCATTTGGTCGAGATTGCGCTGCACAGTCTTGGCCAGCGTCGGAAGGTCAAAGGGCTTCTCCACGTAGTCGTCAGCGCCGAGCTGCAGCGCTTCGCGTTTGTCGTCCCACGCGTCGAGCGCGGTGACCATGATCACGCGCACGGTGCGCCCGAGAACCGGGTGCTGCTTCATGAGGCGGCAAACTTCCCATCCATCGCGTCCCGGCATCATCACGTCGAGCAGCACGAGCGCGGGGCGCACGGTTTCGAACAGCGCCAGCGCCTCGTCCCCATTGTGAGCGACCGTGATCGGATAGCCGCGGATCTCCAGATACTGCCGGATGATCTCCGCGTTATCGTGATTGTCGTCCACTACGAGGATTGGCGGAAACTCCGCAACGCCAGTCTGCACCGAATACTCTCCTGCGT
>DATCGM010000211.1:0-8072 GCA_036508915.1 Gemmatimonadaceae bacterium | reverse complement strand
GATCACCGCGCTGCCCGCGGCACACGGCGCAAGCGCCATCGACGCCCGCACGAGTTCGGGACCGGCGGCCCGGTGAATCGCGCCATCCACGCCACCGCCGCCAGCAAGCGCGGAGTTGGCCGCATTCACGATTGCGTCGACGTCGAGCGTGGTGATGTCGCCGCGCACGATCTCGATCATCCGACGACGCGGCCGCGGCTCACAGTCTGCCCGCGTGTAAACGAAGCGGCACTGGGAACGCTATCCGCCGTGCGCACGCACAAGCTGCGAGTGTCGCAATCGCGAGAACGGGCCTGGCCAGGCGCAGGACAGATGAGAAGTGAGACATGTGGATCCCTCCGAATGTCGGGGTGCGAGTGCTGCGCACTTTCTCCACACAGGCAACGCATGGACGTCGCTTGGCGGCACCGGTCCGATGCGGCCTATGACGTGAGCATGTGGCAATCGCCCTTCGGCAGCAATGCTGCACGATCGGAGTGGCTGCGCTGCCCTTTGCTGCAGCCTTCGTCAGGCCGCGGCCTATGAAAGCCCGTCGAGCGCAGCGTCGCGCGCATTATAATCCTCGTGAGTGTACGCGATGCGGACGTAGTTCGTTGACGTGAACGACCGGTAACCGGACTTGTTGCGGTCGCCGTTGTTCACGTAAAGGGCGAGAAGGCGGGAGCCCGGACGACTATGGCGTGCCATCCTTGAGCCCGCGCTCGATGAGCAGCGGTTCGATCTTGGGATCACGTCCGCGGAACGCTCGGAAGAGCGCCGCCGGATCCTCGCTGCTGCCGCGCGACAACACCAGGTCGCGAAAGCGCTGGCCGTTCGCGCGGGTCATGCCTCCATTCTCGACGAACCAGTAGTACGCGTCATGGTCGATGAGCTCACTCCACATGTATGCGTAGTAGGCGGCCGAGTAGCCGCCAGACCAGATGTGGGAGAAGTACGTCGTGCGGTAGCGCGGCGGCACCTCGGGCACGTCAACCTTGAAGCGCGCGAGCGCTTCACGCTCGACAGTGTCCACGTCCTGTTTCGGCATTCCGGCAAGCTGCGTGTGCCATGCGAGGTCGAGCAGCGCGGCGGCGAGATACTCCGTCGTCGCGAATCCCTGATTGAACGTGCCTGCCTTCTTGATCCGATCCACGAGCGCCTGCGGCATCGGCTCGCCAGTCTGGTAGTGCTTTGCGTAGTTGGCGAAGACCGTCGGCTCGAGTGCCCAGTGCTCGTTGAACTGCGAGGGCATCTCGACGAAGTCGCGCGGCACGCTGGTCCCGGAGAGGCTCGGATATTTCACGTTGGAGAACATCCCGTGCAGCGCGTGGCCGAACTCGTGGAACATCGTGCGCGCGTCATCGAACGTCAGGAGCGCAGGCTGTCCGGGCGCGGGCTTCGGGAAATTCGCGACGTTGTAGACGACAGGCTTCGTCCCCTCGAGGCCCGACTGCCCGACGAAATTGCTCATCCACGCGCCGCCGGCCTTGTTGTCGCGCTTGAAGTAGTCGCAATAGAACAGCGCGAGGTGTGATCCATCGGCGTCGAACACCTCGAACACACGCACGTCAGGGTGGTAGACCGGCAGATCCTTCCGCTCCTTGAACGTCAGCCCGTACATCTTGTTTGCCGCGAAGAAGACGCCGTCCTTCAACACGCGATCGAGCTCGAAGTACGGCTTGATCTTCGACGCGTCCAGATCATACTCCGCCTGCCGTACCTGCTCCGCGTAGTACTGCCAGTCCCACGGTGCAAGCTTGAATCCCCCGCCCTGCTTGTCGATGAGCGCCTGCATCCTTGCCGCCTCGGCGCGCGCCTTCGCGGTCGCCGGCGGCGCGAGCTGCGACAATAGTCCGATCGCCGCCTCCGGCGTCTTCGCCATCTGGTTGTCCAACGCGAACGCGGCATGCGTCGGATATCCGAGCAGCGCGGCGCGTTCGGCGCGGATCTGCGCGAGTCGTTGAACGATGGCGCGGGTGTCGTTGCTGTCGCCGCGATCCGCACGGTGGGTCGACGCGTCGTACAACCGCTGGCGCACCGCGCGATTCTGTAACGATGCCTGCGCTGGCTGCTGCGTCGTGTTCTGGAGCGGGATGACGTACTTGCCCGGCATGCCGCGCATTTTCGCGGCGTCAGCGGCGGCCGCGATCTCGTTGTCACTCAATCCGGCGAGCAGGGCACGGTCCTCGATGACGAGTGCGTTCGCCTTCGTGGCGGCAAGCACCTTGTCGGCGAACGCGGTCGAGAGCTTTGACGACTCCTGGTTGAGCGCGCGGAGCTGCACCTTGGCCGGCTCGGAGAGCAATGCGCCGGCGCGCACGAAGTCGCGATAGTCACGTTCGACAAGGCGCTGCTGCTCCGCGTCAAGGCCGAGCTGATTCCGCCGATCGTACAAGCTCTTGATGCGAGCGAACAGCACCGGGTTCAGCTGGATCGCATCGTTGTGCGCCGCGAGGCGCGGCGACTCGATGTTCCGCACGCGCTGCAGCGAGTCGTTCGTGTTCGCCTGGGTGAGTGCGCCGAACACGCGCTGGACGCGTGTGAGCATCGCGCCCGCGCGCTCGAGCGCGAGGATGGTATTGTCGAACGTCGGCGCCGTGGTCTGCTGCGCGATCGCTTGGACCTGCGCGAGATGCTGGCGCATCCCTTCTTCGATCGCGGGTTCATAGTCCGCGTTGGCGATCCGGTCGAATTGCGGCGCCAGGAAGGGCAGCGTGCTCGGCGCCGAAAACGGGTTTGGCCGAGCGGCGCTCGATTCGGTTGATGGAGGCGCCGGCTCGACGCGCACCGTGGTGATGTTCTGCGAGCACGCCAGTGTCGCAGCGGCGAACGTAAGGATGAATGGGCGGAACCGGGACACAGAATTCTCCTGGGGCAGGATGGATTGAGACGGTTGACGAAGCAGCGGTCGTCTGGTGGCGCAGCTACGGGCCGCGCGCAGGCCGCCGAGTGAAGATCACGACGTCCGCCTTGCCACTCTGCGTGACGATTGGCGCCACGGCCGGATCGGCCACTGGCACCGCACTCACGACAGCGAGCGTCCATCCGGGCTGTCGGCGCTTCACGCGAGCCACCGTGCCCTGCGAGTAGTCGCTGTGAAACGCGCCGTCGAAGTGGACGACGATCGCATCGCGCGATGCAGCGAGCCGAGCGTTCACGATGGACTCCGCCATCGTCTCGTCCTTCACACACTGCGCCAGATAGAACCGCTCGGCCGTCGCCGTCGGTAGCGAATCACTCACTTGGGGAGCTGGACCGGAACCGGGCGAGTGCGACTGCATCGACTCCATGAAGCGCGCATGGTAGTCGTCCCGTGGACACCGGTTGTCGCCGGCGGCATTGTTCCGATCCTTCGGGGTAAGCGTGTCGAGTGCCGCGATGCCCTTGCGTCCTATTGCCAACGCGAGCGGCCGCGGCACGTTCGCCGCGACGACGCGCCAGTGATGCTCCTTCGCGAGCTCGATCAACCGCCGATAGTCGGTGGCATACCGGTCCCACGGGCGCGAACGCGCGAGAAACTCGCTCTCGCTCACCCGCCCGGCGAGATAGTCATCGACGACGGTCTGTACGTCGCGCTCGAACATCTCGAGCGAGAGCACGACGGGTCGTCCCATTCGCCCAATCGCGTCGAGCAGCTCGGCTTCCGCGCGATGTGTTTCCGGATCGTCATGCTGCTCGCCAAAAAAGACGACGTCCGCGCGCGCGAGCCGCTCGATCATCTGTGCCAGGGTTGCTTCGGCGACGGTGCCCGGAACGACGATGCGGTAGACCGGCGACAGCGGAGCGGCCGACGTGGGAATCGGCGCGATGACCGTCCCGATCGATGCGCAGCCGGTGACGACGAGTATCGCGAGGAGCGTGGCGCAGATTCGAAACGTCATTGCGATCGAAGGCATAGGTCAGAACAGAGTGCCCGCATCTCCCAGCATCGCCTTGCGCACCAGCGGCAACGGCAGCGGCCCAAGCTTGATGAACTCGTCGTGGAACTTCTGCAGCGAGTACGCGGCGCCCTGCTTCGCCTTGTAGTCCTCGCGCAGCTTGAGAATCATCAGCTTCCCCATCGTGTAGTAGCCGTACAGCGCATCCGCCGTCCCGCGCTTCGCCTCCGACTCCGCCACGGGCCTTGGCTGATGCCCCTGCATCACGAACAGATTGGCCGCCTGCTCCACCGTCATCCCCTGCGTGTGCATCTTGATCCCGACGATGAACCGCACGTCGCGGAGCAACGCGTCCTGTAGCTGCGCGAGCCGATACTTCGGATCGTTCGCATGGAAGCCCTCGTCGAGCATCATCTGCTCGTCGTAGTGCGCCCAGCCCTCCGAGTTCGTGTTCGCGCCGTACACCTTCCGCACATCCGACGGAAATTGCTTCGCATAGAGGAACTGCGTGTAGTGCCCCGGATAGACCTCGTGCACGGACACATTTGAGATCGCCGCATAGTACCACTGCCCCATGAACTCGTCCTGCTTGGCTTTCGGCCAGCGCGGGTCGGGCAGCGTCATGTTGTACCGTCCCTCGAGCTGTGCCGGCTCGAACGGGCCCGGCGTGTCCATCGACGCCGACGTCGTCGAGCGCATGAACGGCGGCGTCTCCTTCACACGTGCCGGGTCGGACGCCGGGATCGTGATGATGTGATGCTCGACGAGGAACTGCCGCAGTGAATCGAGCGTCGCCTGCGTCGTCTCGAGCAGCTTGTCCGGCGCGGGATGATCCGCCTGCAGCGACGCGAGCACCTGATCGGCAGACTTAATGGGATCGATCTGCTTCGCGACCGCCTGGAACGCTGCCTCGTTCTTCTTCCGGTCCGCCTCGGCGATCTGGAGCAGCCGATCGAGGGGAAGGTCGATCATCTCGGTCGCGGCGAGCGCCTTCCTATATGTATCCTCGCCATACGCGTAGCTGCCGTTTGACTTCGGCAGCAGCTCCTTCTGCAGCCACGTCTTGTACGACGCGAGCGCCGCCATGACGCTGTCGTTCGTCTGCTTGAACTGCCTGACGAGCACCGAGTCCTTGACGTCGGAGAATGCGGCCGCGACGTCGTTCTTGAAGAAGCCGATGTTCCCGTCAATCTGCTCGATCGCGATCTCGGTATAGATCTTCGGCGGATTCTCGAGATTCTTCCTCGCCTCGGCCAGCGTTGCCGGCATCAGCCGCTCGCGCGCGATGAGCGACCGCAACCGATCGGCCGGCGGCGCGAAGTTGCGCTTCATGACGACGTACGCGGCGTTGGTGATGCCGCCGCTGTAGGCGTCGGGGTCTTTCGCCCACCGCTTGATGACGTCGTTGGCGAGGATGCCCGCATCCATCGAGCGGAGGAGGAGCTCTCGGTCCGCGCGGTTTGCGACGGAGAGTCCCGTCGTGTCGACGGCGGTGAGCTTCGCGCGAAAGTCCCTCAGCGCCTGCGATTCCGCTTGCACCGCCGCTTGCGATGCGTCCTCGATGCGCGCGTCGTACGTGTGGACGCCGAGGTCCGTTGCGCTGCTCGGATAGCGCTTCATGCGATCGTCGATGATCGCGCGAGCGAGCGCGGTGAAGCTGGAGTCGGCGGGACTCGTGGAGGAGCCGGCTGTTCCGACTGCTGACGATTTTGCGCCGGAGTTGCACCCGGCGATGAGGGCGACGATGATCGCGGACGATGCAGTGCGATGGCGAAGTGAGGATGTCATGGGCAGCAATACTAGCGGTCTGTAACGGAAACTTCGATAGCGGCGGGGAGGGTGAGAACAAGGGGCGCGAGGGAAGCGCGACGGTCAAGGCTGTCGTCCTGAGCGCAGCGAAGGACGACAAATGGGATCTTCACAACCCGGGGGCGGGAAGCGATCCACCGACGACGAAGCGCTCGCGCTGCCACGCGGCGCTCCTAGTCCCTATACAGATCGACCTCGTCGGCGCCCGCCATCACGACGCCTCGCACTCTTACCTCACCACGTATCCAAGAAGGGCTGCATTGTCGCGAATGCGATTGTCGCGTGTGACGACGGTGACCTGTCCACGCGGCAGGCCAAGAACCTCGAGGCTTGCCAGGTGCACCGCATCGAGCGTTCGGACGGGTTCGACCGGAAATGGACGACCGGCCCGCTCCAGCACTTCCTCTGTGAGCGGAATCGATGCGCACCGGAGCTGGAAGGTCTGGAGCGCCCGCACAATGATTTGCTCCGCCTCGCTCGTGATTCGTCCCGTTGCGCGGGCGCGTACAAGAGCGCGAAAGCACTCCGCAAACGTAAGAGCGGAAGTCACACACCGCGCTTCCGGCGCCAGGATTGCGAGCACACCCGCATCCTCCTCGAGCAGCGCAGAAAGCAGTGCGCTCGACTCGATATAGTGCACCGGCAAGGTGCGCTCGTCGCCCGACGTGTCCGTCAAATAGTGGCGCGACCGTTCGCGAACCGCCGGGCGACTACGAGCACTCTTGGACTTGGCGGGCTTATGCACCACGATCTTCGTCGATCAACGTCGCAGCGAGACCGCGAGCAACGCGGAGCCGGCGACGTCGGGGCCAGTCAGCGATTGGACTACCCGCTTCGGCGGGGGCGCGAATTACTCCAGCGGCGACCAGCATCTCGTACCGATCGCGGCGGCCTTCGGCACCCGCATCAGGAGGTGCAAGACGAGCGACCACGCGTCCGCGATCGGTCACGTCAATGGACTCCCCTCCCTCGACCCGCCGAATGACTCGGCTCAGGTTGTTCTTGAGCTCACGAATGCCGACGGATTTCATACGAGTAATGTAGCCTCATGTAGCCGCATCGGCAGCAAGAAGCGTCGGTGGAAGACGTTCACGGGGGACGCGGCGTCCTACGAATCAGGCGGCAAGAGTCGCACACCGGGAATGCGCGCCAAGTCGCGATCAAACGTCACGAGTTGGAGATCGTCCCGACCGTAGTCGGCGTGAATGAGACGATCGATCAGCCCCGGTCGCGACTTCGCGGGTCCACGCGATGACGCCTCAGCGAGCACTGCGCGCGCGACCCCCGATCCGCGGACGCGTGGGTCGCTGAGCAGCGCGGTCAATGGGCGCACCGCATCCGCGTGCGGGACAGCATAGTGGTGGCGAAGAGCGAAATAGGTCTCACCAACCACGAGGTCCGATAACGTGACGGGCTCCTGCGCCGACGCGAGGAGCCCGCGCGCCGTCTCGGCCTGATGCGGAGGTGTCCCCGTGAGTAGCCGGAGTACAACGGACGTGTCGAGGCCGACGCTCACCGCCGGTGCTCGCCGGCCCGTCCACGTGCAACGCTCTCCCGGACCGCCGTCATGGAGTGGTCGTTGACGGCGCTAGCGTAGCGGCCGAGCGAGGCGAACCAAGCGGGCCGCCAGCCGTCTACCGGTTCTCCAGCATCTGGTCTGGCCACCGAGGTCGGCGGGGAATCGAGCACGTGGCGCACGCCGTCGGCGACGAGTTCGCGCACGGTGCGCCCGCGTCGGGCCGCCTCGACCTTGAGGCGGCGGTAGAGCGTATCGTCGAAGTCGATGGTGGCCTTCATGTAAGCAAGTTACCCTGCTTTATTGCAGGCGTCAACGCCTGAGCAATGCGCGTCGCAGCTCCAACCTCAGCTTCGCCCGCAACCTCGAGCGCCTCCAGGGCCCCGGCGACATTTTTGGAATGGACCTGACCCGCTTTAACGGACGCGTGGTTTAGGCTGCTCGCGCTATCTGACGGAGCTCCTGTTCGTACTGTTTGATTGCGCGGCCGAGTACCCCGCAGAGAAGCTTGTGCTCGGCGGGGCTGCGCGTGGCTTTGAGGAGGCCGCGACTCACGTGCGCGACGATGCGGCGGCCGGAGGTGAGGGTGGCGATAACGTCGGCGCCGTGACGACGCCGCCGAGTGCGGTGGCGGAAGCGGAAATCGGGTTGAGTGACCCCTCTACTTATTCCAGGAGTTTTCCACACGGGTTGCGCAAGAGACATTTGCTGCGAAAGGCGAATCCAGTTGCATAAAAGTGGAAACCGAGTGCACACAAGTGGAAACCGAGTGCACGAAGACCGCGTCCGGAGTGGTGAACGACGCGTCGCGGTTCACACACTCGAGTGAGCACTCGGTGCGGATGATTTCGCGGACCACATAGTTCGGTGAGCGTTCCACACAAACGGCG
>DATCGM010000210.1:0-3106 GCA_036508915.1 Gemmatimonadaceae bacterium | reverse complement strand
CCTCGCGGCCCCGGATAACTAAAACCGTATGAACCCGTGAAGTGCGCGGTTTCATACGGTTTTCTACATGGCCAGGGGCGGAATCGAACCGCCGACACGCGGATTTTCAGTCCGCTGCTCTACCAACTGAGCTACCTGGCCCCCCCAACTATCAACAAACGGTGTAATAGTTTAGCGACTCCGGCTCTGCTCGTGTACCCCCTTCCATCCAGGACATTCCCCGGTGAATAGTCGTATCTTCCACTCTGTCAGGATCGGCGTCGCACTGCGCTCACCCTGCCGCGATGAGGGTTCGCCGAGGCATTGGATGCTGGCGAGCCCATAGCTGCGCGTACACGCTACCCGCCTCGACGAGGGTGTCGTGGTCGCCTTGCTCAACCACTCGGCCGGCGGCGAGCACAACAATGTGATGCGCCGCCGCGATGGTCGTGAGCCGGTGCGCAATCACGATCACGGTGGTTCCGGACGCCGCCGCACGATGCATCACGTCGAGAATGAGCTGCTCGTTCGCGGAGTCGAGCGCCGACGTCGCTTCGTCGAGAATGAGCACGGCCGGCTCACGGTAGAGTGCGCGCACGATCGCCATCCGCTGCCGCTCGCCCCCCGACAGCGCTACGCCGCGTTCCCCAACGGACGTCAGCCAGGACTGCGGCATCCGCTCGATCGTGTCGCGCAGGCCTACCTCCTCGCACAATCCCACGAGGCGGGCAACGTCCGACGACGGATCTCCCAGCGCAAGGTTCTCGAGTATGCTTCCCGTGAACAGGTCAATCGTCTGCGGAACTACGCCGACGAGACGTCGCAGGCTGGCCAAGTCGACGTTCGCCAGGTCCTGCGCACCGATCAATATCCGCCCCTGATCTACCTCGTAGAGTCGTTGCACCAGCGAGGCGATGGTGCTCTTCCCCGATCCGCTTTCACCCACGAGCGCCGTCACGCTCCCGCGCGCGCACGTGAACGACACATCTGTCAGCGCGGCCGCTCGACCGCCATAGCGAAAGCTCACGTGCTCGAATCGTACGTCACCCGTGTGCTCTCGAATGAGCGGCACCGGTGCGACGCGACCCTCGGGCTCTAGCTCCATGATCTCGAACAGCCGGTCACTGGCAACACGCGCTTCTTCCACGGCGCGGCTGAAGCCCACGAGCGCGAGCGCTGGACCGGTGAGAAAGCCGAGCAACGCGTAGCAGCTCATGAGCTGTCCCGCCGACAGTTCCTGCGCGAGCGCCCGTGAGGCACCAAGCCAGAGCAGGCCGATTGTGCCGAGCCGGCTCACCAGCATGCCTGCATTTCCAATCCAGATCGACGTTCGCGCCGCCGTCCCCACGCTACGAAAGAGACGCACGAACTTTGCCTCCGTGGTCAGCGCCGCATGCCCCTCCAGCCCGAAGCGCTTCACGGTTCCGGCGGCTGAGAGCGATTCCACGATCTGCGCTTCGAGCGCCGCCGCGCGCTCCATGAGCGCCCGTTGCTGCCGCCTGTTCAGCCGCGAACCGACTGCATAGAGGCCCGCATACAGCGGAAGCATGCCGAGTGTCCACGCCGCGAGTCGCCAGTCGTAGCTGAACATCATTGCTGCCGAGGCGGTGATGACGAGCACATTGGCCGCCGCTTCCACGATCACTTCGCCGACGAAGGCGCGAATCTTCACCGCGTCGGTGACACGCGACGTCAACTCACCGACGCGCATCCGGTCGAAGAAGCTTTGCGGAAGCTTCAACAGGTGGCCATAGTAGCCGAGGACCAGCCCGGCGTCGATGTGCTGCCCCACATGCACCATCAGCGCCGATCGCAGGCCGCCAATCAGTGTTTGCGCGAGCGCGATCGCCAGCATCGCGACGGTCATCACGTGCAGCGGCCCTACGCGCCCGTCCGCGAGCACGGAGTCCACGAGCTTCTGCACGTAGATCGACGTCGCGAGCCCGAGCAGCGTGTACACCAGCGCACCCAGTAATGCCTGCGTTAGCGCGCCGCGGTGCGGGCGCACGAGCTGCCACACTCGCTCCGTTCGGCTGGCAACGTCCGCTGCCGCCATGCCGCCTGACGTGGGCGCGAGGAGCAGGAGCACGCCGGTCCATCGGGCGTCGAAGTCGGCGCGCGACTCCGTGCGGCGCTCTCCCCCGTCCGGGTCCATGAGCCACACGCTGCGCGCATCCGCTCGCTCGACGACCACGTAATGATGCGCACCAGTGGCGACCGTGACATGCGCTATCGTGGGCATCGGCGCCCGAGCGAGTGCCTCCGGCGTCGCACGTACGCCCTTTGCCGAGTACCCGAGCTGCTGCGCGGCGCGCACGAGCCCGAGCATCGACGTCCCGGTCTTGTCGGTGTGGGCGTACTGGCGCAGCCGAGCGATCGGGACCCGTTGCCGATAATGTCGTGCGATGCTCGCGAGACACGCGACGCCACAGTCGCTCATATCGTGCTGCCGCACCTTTGGGACACGCCGCATAGTCAGCGCTCGCTCGATGAAACGGGGTCCAGCCATTCACTCGTCCGCCGGCGCACGAGGTCGACGATGCGCTTTTTTCCGAGGAGAAATCGCGCCTGGCAGCGCAGCCCCTTGCCTAGTCGCGCCGTGGATCCATTCGCTCGGCGCAGCTCCGTGCGCAGAGGGCGCATCCGCACGCGGAACACGGGATGCCCATCGGCAAGTGTGTAGTCGCGCGCGACCGATGTGACGACCGCGTCCGCGCCTCCCCATTCCTGCACGTCGAAGCCTTCAATGAGCAGGCGCGCCGGCATTCCCACGCGCAGGTAGGCAACGTCTCTCGGCGCGACGAGCGCGTCGGCGATGAGCGCTCCACCCGGCGATATCGTGGCAACCGGATCGCCGGCACGAACCACGCTGCCACGCGTGAGCGCGGTGATCTCCTCGATCGTGCCACCCACCGGTGCCGTGACGTAGCGTGCCGCCTCCGTGGCGTTCAGCGCGGAGACGTCTCGCTTCAGGTCGACGATGCGCTGTTCCGCATCGGCGAGTTCCTCCGCCCACGAGGATCGTCTTCGCTCGAGCGCAAGGGATCGTTCCTCGCGTGCGCGCGCAAGATCGAACTCTGTCGCCTCGACCTCGGCGGGCACGGCGAACCCACGCTGCATCAACTGA
>DATCGM010000209.1:0-6741 GCA_036508915.1 Gemmatimonadaceae bacterium | reverse complement strand
AGGCCGCGTACGCGACGACGATCAGATTCTACGAACGGGCGGGATACACGCTGGCCTCGCGAATCGCCGACTACTATAGAATAGGCGATGACAAGCTGGTCTTCGAGAAACGTTTCTCCCGGTAACCGTCGTAATTGGCTGCCGTGGCGGCGCCGACCGTTTCAGGCGAGCGACGACCACAATGCGGTGCTCGGTCAGGGTATGAATCCTGACCTCAATGGCGCCGCGGTCCACCGTCGACAGTGGCTTCCAGTCGCACAAACACGAAAACACGTCCTAGGGTCGAAGGGCGGCAATGAGTGCGAGGACAATGCCGGCGATTCCAGAGACGGCGGACAGCGCAAGAGCTGCCCGTTGCCTGGTCAGCGCCGCGACGGCGCCAAGCGCGATGGCGACTTGCAGGAGCGCGACGGCGAAGGCGTAGTGATGATGCGCGGCGAGCAGGTGGTCGGCTTCGGCCGACTTGGCATCGCGCTCGGCTTCAAGCTTTTTCGCTTCGGTCTGAATGTCGGTTTGCTCGCTCGCGTAGCGGGCTGCCTGCGCGCGGAGGGCGTCGGGGGCCGTCTTTCCCGCGGCGGTATAGGCGCTGGCCGAGCTGGTGGCGATCGCGCCCTTGATGCCCTTGGCTTGATAGTAGGCCCACTGATCGGAAGCGCGCGCCTGCAACGTGGTCGCCTCGCCCTTGAGCACGAGCGCTTCATTGATGGTCGATCCGGCGTGCAGCGATACCACGGCCGTCACGGCGGCGAGGATCGCGGTCGTCAAAGCCACCAAACGCAGCATGCTGGTGCCAGCACGCTCGATCTCGTCGTCGATGGTCTCGCGAAGTTTGTCGGTGTCGATCTCGATCTCTTCCGGCATGTGGTTCGTCTCGGGTGGTGTCGGGGTGTCGAAGAACAGGGGGCCTGCGGCCGCCGGTTAAACGCGGAAGCCTTCCATCCGGCTCACTTCACGTCCCACGGCCAATGAATCTTGTTCGAGTATTTCCGTCCAAAGACTGCGTGCAGCGCATCGCGCGGATTGTCGGCACGCACGATGGCGTCGAGGCGGTTGGACAACTGAAGATCTCCGGCTCCGCGCCTGGCGGCCTATGCCCGAAGTACGGCCCAATCACTTCGGTCAGCCCGGTGGCCGGGACAGCTGTCTGGACCACGGGACCGTCGAGGACCTTTGCCAGGATGCTCTGTTCGGCCGGCCTGGGTGCCGGAACAGGCGCCTGAGCCCAGGCCTGGATTTCCTCGTGCCGGAACGATTGCCGCATGCCGGCGCCGCCACGGGCCTTGAGGTAGATAGTCGATCCGTCCCACAGTCCCGTCATCGTCCCAAGATGGCCCTGATAGTATCCGGTCACGTTGTTGTCCCAGGACATGACCTCGCCGACGTTCAGCAGCCCCTGCAGGTTGCCGCCGAGGCTCGAGCAGAAACTGTGTGGGTCGCTCGTCTAGCTAGAGTTCCGTACTGCTCGTGAAGCCGTCGCTACGAGGTGACTGACCCCGCGCGCGCCTCGCCGCCGCCGCCGTGCTTGATGTTCTTTCCCTCGGCCAGAAAGACGGCGTCCTCGGAGATGTTCGTCGCGAGGTCGGCCACGCGCTCGAGGTTGCGGCTCACGAGCAGGTACTCGAGAGACGGATTGATCGTTCTCGGGTCGGCCATCATGTGCGTGAGGAGGATGCGGAATACCGATTCGTCGAGCGCGTCGATCTGATCATCTCTCGCGCAGACGTCGCGGCCGAGCGCGCCGTCGGCCCGGAGAAAGGCATCGATCGCGTCGCTGAGCATTGCGCGCGCGCGCCGGGCCATATCCGCGATCTCGGGATCCGGGGTGATGTTGGTCCGCTGCGAGATGAGGCGCAGTGCCGCCTGCGCGATGTTGACGGCGTGATCGCCGACCCGCTCGAGGTCGCTCGTCACCTTGATCGTGGCGACGATGAAGCGAAGGTCGCGTGCCATCGGCTGCTGCAGAGCGAGCAGCCCCAGCGCGGCGGCCTCGATCTCGAGCTCCATCGAGTCGAGCTCGCGGTCGGCGTCGATCACCGCCTCCGCCTTCCCCGCGTCCTGGCTGAGGAGCGCATCCACCGAGAGCGCGATGAGCGATTCCGCCTTCTCCGACATCGCGAGGAGACGACGGTTGAGCGCCGTGAGCTGGTCGTGGAAATGACGAAATGGTACTTCTGGGCTCATCCGAATCTCCCCGTGATATATGCTTCCGTGCGCGCTTCGCGTGGGCTCGTGAAGAGCCGCTGCGTGTCGCCCATCTCGATCAGCTTGCCAAGGTAGAAGAACGCCGTGCGGTCCGAGATGCGCGCGGCCTGTTGCAGATTGTGCGTGACGATGACGATCGTGAGCTGGCTCTTCAACTCATAGACGAGCTCCTCGACTTTCTGTGTCGCGATCGGGTCGAGCGCCGAGGCCGGCTCGTCGAGGAGGAGGACCTCAGGGTCGTTGGCCAGTGCGCGTGCGATGCAGAGCCGCTGCTGCTGGCCACCTGAGAGAGCCAAGGCGCTGTCACGAAGGCGGTCCTTCACTTCATCCCACAGTGCGGCCCGACGAAGCGCCGACTCGACGATCACGTCCAGATCGGCGCGCCTGGGACTGGAATTGATGCGAGGCCCGTACGCGACGTTGTCATAGATGCTCTTCGGAAACGGATTCGATCGCTGAAAGACCATGCCGACCCGCTGGCGAAGGGTGACGACATCCATCCCCTTCTGATAGATGTCCTCGCCGTCCAGACGGATCTCTCCCGAGCGCCGAGCGCCGGGTATCAACTCGTTGAGTCGATTGATCGCGCGCAGGAACGTCGACTTGCCGCATCCCGATGGTCCTATCAGCGCCGTCACCGCGCGCGGCGCGATCGCCATGTCGATGTCGAACAGCGCCTGCGTGCGACCATACCAGAAGTTGAAGCGCTCGACATCGATCTGACCCGTGTGCGCCACCGGCTCCGTCGCGGGAGCCCGACTCACTGACGTCATCCGAACCGTCCGGTGATGTAGGCTTCCGTGCGTGGATCCGACGGTGCCGTGAACATGACACCGGTTGGGGCAACTTCGACCATGTCTCCGGACAGCATGAACGCGGTGCGATCGGACACGCGCGCGGCCTGCTGCATGTTGTGCGTCACGATGATCACCGTCATCGTCTTGCGCAACTCGTAGACGAGCTCCTCCACCTTCTGCGTACTGATCGGATCGAGTGACGCGGTCGGCTCGTCGAGCAGCAGCACGTGCGGAGACGTGGCGAGCGCGCGGGCGATGCACACGCGCTGCTGCTGTCCGCCAGAGATCCCCGTCGCGCTCGAGTGCAGCCGGTCCTTTACCTCATCCCACAACGCCGCTTCTCGCAGCGCACGCTCGACGATCTCGTCGACCCGCGCGCGGCTCGGCTTCGGCCCGGGCTGCACACGCAGACCCGCCGCGACGTTGTCGCGGATGGACATCGTCGGGAACGGGGTAGGGCGCTGGAAGACCATGCCCACATGCCGCCGGAGCGAAATGGGGTCGACGCCATCGGCATAGATGTCCTGCCCGTGAAAGAGCACTCTCCCTTCCACGCGGGTGAGGGGCAGCGTCTCGTGCATCCGGTTGAGGCAGCGAAGAAAGGTCGACTTGCCGCAACCGGAAGGTCCGATGATCGCCGTCACCTCGTTCGCCGGAAAATCCAGCGTCACGTCGTGGACCGCGCGCGTCTCACCGAAATACGCACTGAGCCCTTCCGTGCGCATCGCGAACGATGCGCCCGGACCGGCCGCCTCGGGCGGGAGCAGGAGCGCCTCAGTCATGACCGCCTGCGTGCCCACCGCGCGTCACGAAGCGCGCGATGACGCTGATCACGAGCACGAGGGCGATGAGCACGAGGGCGCCCGCCCACGCCTGCGCGTGCCAGTCGTCGTACGGGCTGATGGCGTAGGTGAAGATCTGCAACGGAAGCGCGGCGATCGGCTGCGTCAGCTTCGTGGACCAGAACTGATTCCCCAGGGCGGTGAAGAGGAGAGGCGCCGTTTCGCCGGCGACGCGCGCCACGGCGACGAGCACACCGGTGACGATGCCGCCAAGAGCGGTCCGAAGCACGATCTGGAGCGACGTCCGCCACCGTGGGTACCCGAGCGCCAGCGCGGCTTCGCGCAGCGACTGCGGAACGGTGCGCACCATTTCCTCCGTCGTCCGCGTGACGAGCGGTATCATCATTGCGCCGATTGCCGCGCCACCCGCCAGCGCGGAGAAGTGACCGAACGGCCGCACGAGAAACTGCCAGGCGAAAATGCCCATGACGATCGACGGGAGCCCATTCAGCACGTCGGCGAGGAATCGCACGGCATTGGCGAGCTTCGTCCCGCGCTGTTCGGCGAGATACAGTCCTGCCCCGATGCCGACCGGGAGTCCAACGGCGGAGGCGATGCCGATCAACATGAGCGTCCCGAGAATCGCGTTCGCCATCCCGCCTCCTTCTTCGCCCACGGGCCTCGGCATGTGGGTGAAGAAGCCGATCGAGAGCGCTCCGGCGCCCTGCTTCAGGAGATATCCGAGAATGGCGACGAGCGGAACGACCGCGAGCGCCGCGGCGAGGCACGTGAGCGTCACCATGAGGATGCTGACGCCGTGACGGCGTGCCAGCCCACGAGCGCGCGGCCGGGCATAGGCGCCGTGTGCGGACGCGATCGCGCTCACGCTCGCACCTCACCGCCCACGCGCCACACCAGCCATCGGGCGATGGCATTCACGATCAGCGTGATGACGAAGAGAACGAAGCCAACCGCCATCAAGGCGGAGAGATGAGCGTCGGTCGTCGCTTCGGCAAATTCATTCGCGATCAGCGACGCCATCGTATAGCCCGGTGCGAGGAGCGACGCCGAGAGCTCGTGTCGATTGCCGATCACCATCGTGACGGCCATCGTCTCGCCCAGCGCGCGGCCCAAGCCGAGAATCACACCGCCGAAGATGCCGGTGCGAGCGTACGGAATGACCGCGCCGGTGATCGCTTCCCAGCGCGTGGCCCCGAGCGCGAGCGCCGCTTCCCGCTGAGACCGTGGCACGGCCATCAACACTTCGCGCGACACGGCAGCGATGTACGGCAACACCATGATCGCCAGGATCAGTCCAGCGGCGAGAACGCTCGGCCCATACGCCGGACCCGAGAAGAATGGGGTCGCGCCGAGGTGAAGCGTGTCGCGCAGCAGGGGCATGATCGTGGTGCGGAGCAGTGGGACGAGAAAGAACACGCCCCACAGTCCGAACACCACGCTCGGTACGGCGGCGAGCAGGTCGATGAAGAAGGAAAGTGGCTGCCGCAGCCAGGCCGGCGAGAACTCCGAGAGAAAGATCGCGCCGCCGAGGGCGAGCGGCGTCGCGAGAAGGAGCGCAATGATCGACGTCAGTATGGTGCCGACGATCGCCGGCGCGGCGCCGAACTGGCCCTTCACGGGATCCCAGGTGCTCGACGTCAGAAACCCGAACCCGAATTGGCGCAGTGCGGGCCAGCCGGCACGGCCGACTTCGGCAAAAATCAGCAGGAGCAGAATCGGGACGCAGAGCGCGAACACCACGAGTGTCGTTTGATACACGCGGTCCGCGACCACGCTCCCCTGAATGGAAGGGAGCCGGCGCGGCGCGCTTCCTGCGGCCGCCAAGGGAGCGGGCGCGGTGATTGTCGGCAGCGGACGGAGCTCCGAAGTCGGCACGTGGGAATGCGGCGGGAAAGACGACATGTATGGAAGGAAGCTCACCCGCTGCCGTCTCGAATGCTCGCGCGTTCTGTAACAATTGAGTCACGCCCACGCGTGAGTGGCTCGCGGGGCCGCCGTTACAAGACCGCAACGCGTCCGTGTAACAGACGTGATCCGCCGCGCCAACCTTCCAGTCCGCTACGCCACGCTGTTCGTGACACACCCGGCGTCGCTTTCCACTTCCCTTCAGTCCGACGACAAATGAACCGTGCTCGTTCCTGGCAGCTACCGGCAGCGCTCGCTGCAGCGCTCGCTGCAGTGCTCGCCGGCGCACCTATCTCCGCGCAGACCACGGCGCCCCCCGCCGCGCCGCAACCCGCGCCGGCGCCTTCGCCACTCAACTTCTCGGGCCTGATCTTCGGGAGCTACAACTATCAACTCCCCACGACGCCGACGCAGCTCGCGGGACAGGCCGATAACCAGTTCATTCTCGATCGCGCCTATCTGACATTCCGCATGCCGGCTGGCGATCGCACGAGCATCCGCATCACCACCGACGTGTATCAGACCACGGAAGGGACGCCGAACGCATACACGATTCGCGCCAAATACGCGTACCTCCAATACGACCAGCCGAAATTTGCGAATGGCGCGTCGTTGCTTGGACGCATCGGGATCCTGCACAACGTCGTGATCGATCACGAAGAGAACTTCTGGCCACGCTACATCAGCACGACGCCGGTCGAACGCGCCGGCTACTTCGCGTCGGCCGACATGGGTCTCGCCGGACAGCTCACCCTGCCCAACAAGATGGGCGAAGTGTACACCACCATCGTCAATGGACCAGGGTACACGTCGCGCGAGAACAATCGATTCAAGGACTACGCGATCCGTCTCTCGCTCACGCCGCTGGCGAACAACACGGACATGCCGCTGCTGCAGACCTTCACGATCACCGCGTGGGGTTACAAGGGAGCGACGTCCAGCAGCTTCGTGAACGGTGGTACGGGCCAGGTGGGTGCCATCGGCGAAGCACTCGACCGCAGCCGCGGCGGCATCTTCGTCGGCCTGAGAGATCC
>DATCGM010000208.1:0-5210 GCA_036508915.1 Gemmatimonadaceae bacterium | reverse complement strand
CGCCCTTAGTAGCTTGACCATAAATAACTATTCAAAAATATTTTTGCTCAGCTTTTCAACATATTTATTACTTAATATTTACGATATGCAATTGTCAAAGAACAAAATCACCGACTATGCAGCCAGTGACTGATTTTTCATGCTTAAATCGCATGACCAATCAGTTACTGTCTGTATTACTGGTGGAGGTGAACGGGATCGAACCGATGACCTCCTGCGTGCAAGGCAGGCGCTCTCCCAGCTGAGCTACACCCCCGGATTTCGAATCCGCACCACTTACCGGTTCCACGCCCTGAATGGTGGGCCTAGGTAGATTTGAACTACCGACCTCACGCTTATCAGGCGTGCGCTCTAACCAACTGAGCTACAGGCCCCAATTCCGGTAGAGCACAGCAATTTACCTCGATCGCCCGCGTGGGTCAATCAGGCCGACGCGCTCCGAATCGCTCCCGCAATGGCGGCTCTCCCGCCTCGACCCTAGATTCGCCGCAAACGGAAAGGGTGCAACGCGGTGACCTCAACGCTGAAGGATCAGCTAGCCAACGCCCTCGGTGAAAGCTACCGCGTCGTCCGCGAGCTCACCGCGGGCGGCATGGCGCGCGTCTTCGTCGCCCGCGACCTCACCCTCGGACGCGACATCGTCGTCAAAGCCCTCTCCGCGGAGCTCACCGCGAGCATCAGCATCGACCGCTTTCGACGCGAGATTCTGATCGCTGCCCAGCTCCGGCATCCGCGCATCGTCCCGGTCATCTCCGCCGGTCAGTCGCAGGACCTGTTCTATTACACCATGCCGCTCATCGAGGGCGCATCCCTCCGCGCGCTCCTCGACGCCGCAGGGCAACTCGCCAGCGACCTCGCCGTGCGATATGCGGTCGACGTTGCCGAGGCGCTCCAATACGCGCATGGCCAGAACATCGTCCACCGCGACATCAAGCCGGATAATATCCTCATCGACGGCGAGCACGCACTCGTCACCGATTTCGGCATCGCACGCGCGATCGAGCACGCGTCGCAACTCAACTCCGTGACGAGCACCGGGATTACGCTCGGCACGCCCACGTACATGAGTCCGGAACAGGCCGCGGCCGATCGCGAACTCGACGGACGCAGCGACATCTACAGTCTCGGCTGCGTGCTGTATGAGATGCTCGCTGGCGAGCCACCGTTTACTGGTAATGCGCGTGCGGTGCTCGCACGCCATATCCAGGAGCGGCCGCCCTCGCTCCTCATCGTCCGGCCTGATCTTCCCGAGCACGTGGCGGACAGCGTCGCTCGCGCGCTCTCCAAGGTGCCGGCGGACCGCTTCGCCTCCGCGGCGGATTTCGCCGCGGCGCTCCAGGGCCGGCTGCCGACGACTCCGCCACGTGGAGGGAAGCGGCGTCCACGCATACGCGGGCGCTACGTTGTCGCGGCGATCGTTGCGCTCGCTCTCGGCACGGTCGCGATGATTTGGGAACGCGAAAATGCGCGCGCTGCAGTTGGCACGCCCGCATCCGCTGGGTTCGATCCGCGCACCCTGGCGATTCTCTACCTGGACGCGCCACCGGGCGACGCCTCCCTCACGGGTCTGGCGCATGGCATTACCCGCGATCTCATCTCTCGGCTCAGCGATGTGCACGGACTCACGGTCATCTCCGAATCGGGCATTCGGCGCTTTGAGCACGGAGCGAGCGCGGACACGGTCGCGATGACGCTGCACGCCGGCACGGTCGTGACCGGCTCCATCGAGCCCGATGGCGACTCACTGCGTGTGGGGGTGCAGCTCATCGATCCGACGTCGCTGACGCAGTCGGCGAGCATTCGCGTGTCGACGATACGCGGACGTTCGCTCGCACTGCGGGACACGGTGGTGAGCCAGGTCGCTGCGCAGCTGCGCCGAGTGCTTGGGGACCGCATCGAGCTCCAGCAGTGGAAGACCGCGACGTCGCCCCGCGCGTGGGAGCTACGGCAGCAGGCCGCCGATCTCGCGGAGCCCGGTGGTGCCGCTGCAACCAGGGCGAGTGCGATCGATCTGCGGTTGCGTGCGCATCTCGCCGACTCGCTGCTCCGGGAAGCATCTCGTCGAGATCCCAAGTGGGCAGAGCCCGTGATCGCGCGCGGCTGGCTGGCGTCGCGTCGCGCGATCGACGACGCGTTGAGTGTGGCGGAGCGCGACGGGAGTCTGCGTGCGGGACTTGCGATCGCGGAGGACGCGTTGCGCCTCTCGCCCGGGGACCCTCGCGCCTATGAGCTGCGCGGGTATCTGCGCTTTCAACGCTGGTGGTTCGTGACGCCGCGCAAGGGCGAACAAGCCCTCGCGGACAGCGCGGAACGGGATCTGCTTCAGGCAACACGCGACAATCCATCGGCGGCGCGCGCATGGAGCGCGCTGAGTGTGCTGCACCAGGCGCGTGGCGACGCAGCAGGTGCGCTCGAGAACGCCCGCCATGCGTTGCGCGCCGATCCATTTCTGCGCGACGTCGCGCCCAGCACGCAGCGCCTCATCTTCGCACATCTGTTCGCGGGCCGCGGCGATTCGGCGCGCGCTCTCTGTAGTGACGCCGTGCGCCGCTTCCCGAATGACGTCGGACTCCGCCAATGCGAGCTGAACGTGCTTGGCTGGACCGCCTCGGGCACGAAGGATCTCGCGCGCGCCACCACGCTGCTCGAGAGCGTAGAGCACGATAGCGTGTATGCGCGCGCCCGTGGTATCTGGCCGCCCGGCAGATACTATCTCGCGGCGATTCTCGCGCGGTCGGGGCGCAGCAGCGAGGCCCGCGCAGTGGTTCGCGCTGTGCGCGACTCGCTGCGCGGAGCGGACGCGTCACTCGAGTCGCCGCTCAACGAGGCGTACGTCTGGACGCTGCTCCAACAGCACGACAGCGCCGTCGCCGTCCTGACTCGCGCCGTTCAACGCCAGCCGAATTTGCGCGCGACGATCGATCGCTATCCCTGGTTCGCTCCACTGCGATCGGACTCCGCGTATCGGGCACTCATCGGGGCGCGATGAGCTACGAGTGGTGCCTCGCGTAGTCGGCCACCGACTTGCCACCGAGGAGAATGGTGTCCGTGGTGGTCGGGAAGAACAGACTCGTGCTCTTCTCGCGCCCCGTCCTGGGATTCCGGTGCCGAAACACGAGCTCGATGGACAGGACCTCCTCACTCGCGTCAAAGAGCGTCTGGCAGATGGTCTCGCACGAGTCGTCGTGATGGCAGACGGGGTATTGCATTTCCTTCGGCGGCGAATCTTCGAGGATCGTGATGGGTCCGAACACCGTGAGGTTGCTCGCAACCGCAGGCTTCCAGAAGGCATTCGCGCCTCGCTTCGCCTCGGCGATCGCGGCCCACGCCTTGGCCGCAGTCGGATGCACGCTCAGCACTCGAATCGCTGAGCCCTTCTTGCCGCGTCCACCTTTCGTCGCCGCGACGAAGGCCCTGCCTTTCTTGAACGGGGGGCCACCGGCGCGGAACAGCTTCCCGAAGCGAACGATCTCTGCGGCGGTCGTGACAGGACGTGCCTTTGGATGGGGCATGGCTCTCGCGGAAAGAGGGTCGCGCGCCGAGTGAGTGTGGAGTCCGGCGCGCGGAGGCGCGGACGAGCTGCTGATCGACGGCGAAGCTAAGTGTCGTGGCTGGAGAACGCCAGAGATCGCTCTCGCGACGACACGGCGAGGCAGGCGAGCACCGTCGGCCACGCGTCGCGTTGCGTGGCTCGTGTGGGTGTGCGACGCGGCGACCATCAACGCTGGGACGTCGATGGTGGACGAGACATCCGACCCGGCGTGCGGATCGGGGCGTCGCACAGCCGGGCAGGTCGATCATACCGCACGTCCTGAACGCCTGGTGCGACGTCCGACGTTTTCGGCATCGCACAGGCGATCGAACACGCGCCCCCGATCACACGGCTGACCGCCACGGGGCCTCGTCGAGGCGATGAACGGATCGCACCGGCCGCTCACCCGACCTTGCCGGCATCGTCACCGACTTGATCACTGGACGACGCGACTTACTCCATCGCCGCGACGAGTTATCCAACCGCGCACGACAGTTCACACCGTCCTCGCGTCACTTCTTGCATCGACGGCGCGACTACTTCCATCATGCGCGCGGCTTGCAACATCCGTCGAGCGACTTCGCGGTGCACGCGCCCGACTGTCATCACGCCGCCGCCGACTTCATCGCCCTGGTGGCACGGATCCCCATGACCCGCGCGGGCTTGGCGCCACGCACGTCGTGCATGACCCTGCCCGCGTGCGTGTTACACTCGCCCGCGTGCGCCTCCACACGTCAGGTCACGCGCTTTCATATGAAAGGCCGCCGCATGGAACGCCGCCTCGCCCACATCTTCGCGCCCTTGTCCGACTTGTGTCGGCCGCTGCCTGACATCCCTCGCGAGCCTTCGACTTGCATCGTTTGGAGCGCCGGCTCACGAACTGTCAGCACGAGTTCACGCGCTGTGCGCCCGAGGCCACGCGCCGTGCATTCCGCCGCACGACCTGTCGAATCGGACATCCGCACACCGCTTGCCCGTTCACGCCGAGTCCGGAACAACGCACGAGAGGCTCGAACCAGGTCACGCACGTCAGCGCCGGATCCACGACGTCGACGCCGCAGTCAACGCCCAGGCGATGCCGACTCACGCGTCGCGTTCCGCGCTCCACGCCACCACCGCCCGCGTGCACTCCGAACGCCAGCCGGCACACGATGCGCACCAGGCGCCTCACGCGAATCCCCCACCCGTACACCACTACGCGGCTCCGCCGAACGCCCCGCATCACCGGGCGCACCAGATACCTCGCGCGCCGTACCCCGTGCAACCAACGTGAAACCTTGCGCGCCCGCGCGCGTACGGTGACTAGGCGCCGCCGCACTCGCGTCCATCTCGCGTACACGAGGAGCACGACGGCCCTCACGTCGAACCCTCGCCACCGTACGCGCGACGCGCGTCCAGCACCCGTGGCATCGCTGTGATGTGATGTGACCCCACCGCCCCGTCCCCACGCCGGGGCTCACCGCGAGGTTTCCATGAACGACCGCCAGACGCGTACCCTCGAGTCCTATCGCCGTGTCCTCGCCACTATCCGCGACCACGGCGCGCTGATCGCTCCCGAAGCGCCCGTCATTCTCGAACGACTGAGCATCACCGTCGCCGACATCAGGAGGTACGGGGTCGAGCAACATATCGCCCGGACCTGGCACCACGTGACGGGCGCGCGACGCGCACTCGAGAA
>DATCGM010000207.1:0-25139 GCA_036508915.1 Gemmatimonadaceae bacterium | reverse complement strand
CGCATCGCCCAGGACGTGCGCGACAAGACGCGTGGCGAGATGGCGATCGTCACTCTCAGCGACCTTGGCGGCCGCGACAAGAGCGAGGTCGCACTGCGCATCGGCCGCGAGTGGAAGGTCGGCAACCTGGCGGACATCGGCGACCGGTCGCGCAATGCCGGCGTCGTCATTCTCGTGGTGCCCAAGGAGACGGCATCCGACGGAGCCGGACGCTGCCGCATCGAGACGGGGCAGGGCGCCGAGGGTTTCATCACCGACGCGACGGCGGGCGAGATCTGCCGCGAGGCGACGCCACTGTTCCAACGGCGTGACTACGGTTCCGCGCTGGAGCTCATCACGCTGCGCGTGGCGCAGCGGTTCGCGCAGGAGTTCAACGTGTCGCTCGACACGGCGTTCCAGACGCCGGTCGTTCGGGTGCAGGCGAGCCAGCGTTCGCGGGGCATCAGTCCGTTCTTTCTCCTCGTCATCCTCTTCATCGTCCTCAACATCTTCGGTGGACGCGGGGGACGTCGTGGCTGTTTCCCCTGGTGGCTGCCGTTTATGGGCGGATTCGGTGGTGGTGGCGGTGGATGGAGCGGGGGCGGATTCGGCGGTGGTGGCGGCGGAGGGTTCGGCGGATTTGGCGGTGGAGGCGGATTCAGTGGTGGTGGCGGCGGCTCCGACTGGTAAGCGATCATGGCGATGACACTCGACGAACTCGTGACGCAGCTGCGCTCCGCATACGGCGCGCAGCTCGCCAGCGTGGTGCTCTACGGCTCCGCTGCGGCGGGCGAGCACATTCCACGAAAGTCCGACTATAACGTGCTCGTGCTGCTCGGCCGGATCGATGCGGGCGCGCTCGCGGCTGCGTCGGCCATGGCGCGCGCGTGGCGCGATGCCGGCAATCCGCCGCCGATGACGATGACTGTAGACGAATGGCGACACTCGGCCGACGTCTTTCCCATGGAGTACGCCGACATCCTCGAGCGGCATCGCATCCTGTACGGCACGGCGCCCTTCGACGGGATCACGGTCTCGCGCGATCATCTCCGGCTGCAGCTCGAGCAGCAGGTGATGGGCAAGCTCCTCCAGCTTCGGCAGGGCGCGCTGCTCGCCGGAACGGACGGCAAGCGGCAAGTGGAGCTCATCTCGGCGAGCCTGAGCACGATCATGGTGCTCTTCCGCGCCGTGCTGCGGCTCAAGGGCGAGCAGCCACCCGTCGACAATGCCGCGATTGCGGAGCGCGTAGCGACGCTTGCCGGATTCGACGCTGCGCCGTTCACACGCGCCGTGCGTCACCAGCGCAGAGAGCAGAAGATCGACGCCGGTGACGCGGGCGCCGTGCTCGTTCAGTATCTTTCCGGTGTCGAGCGACTCGACGCCTATCTCGACACTTTCACTACCCAGGAACGGCCCCTATGAAACGTCGCCGGCTTGCGCTACTGCTCCCGCTCCTGCTCACTGCGTGCGGGTACAACACCATCCAGTCGTACGACGAACAGGCGAGTGCTGCGCAGGGACAGATCGAAGTGCAGCTCCAGCGCCGCGCCGATCTCGTGCCGAGTCTCGTCGCCACGGTGAAGGGCCTCGCGAATCAGGAGCTCGCGGTGTTCGGCGAGGTTGCGCGTGCGCGCGGCGGCTTGCTCGGCGCCGTCCAGAGCAAGGATCCGGAGCAGATGGCGAATGCGAATCAGGCAATGACCGGCGCACTCGGCCGGCTGCTCGCCGTGTCCGAGGCATATCCGCAGCTCAAGAGCGACGCGGCATTCCTCAAGCTGCAGGACGAGCTTGCGGGCACAGAGAATCGCGTTGCCGTCGCGCGCACCGATTACAACGGCGCCGTGCAGCAGTACAACGCCTACATCCGTCGCTTCCCCGCTGTGCTGACGGCGAAGATGACGGGCGCGAAGGAACGAAAGTATTTCACGGCGACCAGTCCGGAGTCGCGCGAGGCGCCGAAGGTCAATTTCGGGACGCCGGGGAAGCCGTAGCGCGCAGCATGGACGGCAGAAGGGGGCGGCCAGCGATGGCCGCCCCCTTGTTGTCACATCGTCGGCGTTTGCGGCGCGTCTTTCGGGAAGAGCGACGCGCCCTTCGTCACCTTCCATCCGGCGGCGTCGAGCGACGCGAGCTGAGCGAATCGCTGCTCGCTCACCGCTCCTCGTCCGCCGATCTGCGTCCACACTGTCTGTGCCTTGGTGGGCATGAAGGGCGCGAGCAGCACCGCCTGACGCGCGAGTTGTCGCACCAGCGACGACAGCACGTTGTCGAGCGCGCGGCGCGAATCGTCATCGGTGCCCTTCGCGAGCGTCCACGGCTTCGAGGCCTGCACGAACTCGTTTCCGCGGCCGACGCACGACATCGCGTACTGTAGCGCCTCGTGCAGGAGAAAGCCGCGCGAGCCATTCATCACGGTGTGATACGCCTCGATGTCCCGCGCATCGGAGACGTCGGACTTGTCGCGCTCGCCAGCCGGCACGATGCGCTCGCGATACTTCTCCACCATCGCTATCACTCGGCTCGCCAGGTTGCCCCACGAGTTCGCGAGATCGGCGTTGTACCGGTCGTCGAACCGCTCCCATGTGAAGCTGCCGTCTCCGTCGAACGGTACTTCGCGCAGCAGGAAATAGCGGAACGCATCGGCGCCATGGCGCGAGATCGCTTCGTTCACGTCGAGCCGCACACCGGCCGACTTGCTGAATCGCTCGCCGCCGAAGAATACGAATCCATGTCCCCACACGCGCTCCGGCAGCGGCAGCTCCGCGGCCTGAAGCATCGCGGGCCAGATGATCGTGTGGAAGCGCGTGATGTCCTTTCCCACGACGTGCAGCTGCGCCGGCCAGTGCGCGTGCCCGGACTGACCGGGGAATCCCGTTGCCGTGAGATAGTTCGGCAGCGCATCGAACCAGACATAGGTTGTCTGACGCTCGCCCGAGCTCAATGGCTTGGGGAAGGGAATCCCCCACGCCAATCGCGAGCGGCTCGCCGAGATGTCCTCGAGCCCGCGGTCGATCAGGGCGAGCATCTCGTTGCGGCGGCTCTCCGGCTGGAGGAACTCGGCGCGCTCGGTGAGCAGCGTCCTGAGAAACGGCGTGTACTTGCTGAGCCGGAAGAACCAGTTGCGCTCCTCCACCCACTCCAGCATGCGCGTCGGATGCAGCACACACTTGCCGTCGATGATCTCTGCATCCTGCTTGAACGCCTCGCATCCCACGCAGTACCAGCCCTCGTACGCCTTCTCGTAGAAGTCGTCCGGATTGCGCTCGATGATGCGCTCGATCAGCGCCTGCACTCCCGCGCGATGCATCGCGTCCGTCGTGCGGATGAACTGGTCGTACGAGATGTCGAGGCGGCGCCACATCGTGGAGAATGTCGCCGCGAGCGTGTCGACCAGCGCTTGCGGCTCGATTCCCTGCTGTGCTGCGGTCTGCTCCACCTTCTGTCCATGCTCATCCATGCCAATGAGAAAATGGACGTCGTCGCCGAGCATCCGCCGGTAGCGCGCGATCGCGTCGGCTCCGATCTTCTCGTAGGCGTGCCCGATGTGTGGCTCGCCGTTCGCGTAGTCGATCGCCGTCGTGAGGAAGTACCGACTCAATTACGCTCCGCTGGGGGCGCTGCCCCCATTGCTGGTGCCGTCGCTCGTAGTGTTGCCGCCGCTTGGGCGATTGCGCCGTCCGCCGCGCCGTCCGCGACGACGCTGCGCCCGATGCTCTCCCTCGGCTTCCGTCTCCTCCGGAGTCTGTTCGCCACTTGTCGCCTCAGCGGCGTCGGGTGTAGGTGCGGGGGCGGGCGCGGGCGCCGTCACCGGCTCGTCGGCGAGCGCGACGTCGCTCTCCGAGAGATCATCGGCCTCGGCGTGCTTCACTGCGACTCGTGAGGAGGGAAGATCCTGCGCCGCCGCGACGAGCGACGCGACGAGTGGATCACCTGCCGCGCTCATCTCGTCGCGGAGCTCGGCGAGGGGAACGGAACGCACCTCGCCATCGATGCCGCGCAGGGTGACGCGCTCGCGGAAGATGTCGTTCGCGACGACCTTCTCCTCTCCGCGCGACGTCCGAATCGTCTTCAGTTCCTTTGGATACTTCCGCCGGCTTTGCACGTAGAAGTCGTGCTCGTAGCGCAAACAGCACATCAGCCGTCCGCACGCGCCGGAGATCTGCGACGGATTGAGCGAGAGCCGCTGGTCTTTCGCGACGCCGAGATTCACCGGGCGAAGCTCGGGTAGCCAGGACGCGGAGCAATACTGCCGTCCGCAGCGGCCGATTCCGTCGAGCCGCTTCGCTTCGTCTCGCACCCCGATCTGCTTGAGCTCGATCCGCGTGCGGAACATCGTCGCCAGTTCGCGCACCAGCGTGCGGAAGTCGACGCGCTTCTCCGCGGTAAAGTAGAACGTCAGCTTCTTGCGATCCCACTGCCACTCGGCGTCAGTCATCTTCATGACGAGCGCGTTCGCCTTCACGCGCTCCGTCGCCTTGCGGCGCGCGTCATCATCGCTGGCGCGGACATCCTCGTGCCGGCGCAGCTCCTCGCCGGTCGCGAGACGCTTGACGACGCGTGAAGGCGGGGCGCCGAAGAGCCCGTGCGGTACCTTGGCTGAGCGCTGCTCGGCTTCTGCACCAACGGCGTGCACGCGGCCAAGGTCTTCCCCGCGGTCGGCGTCGACGATTACTGCCGCGGCGCGCGGCGGTGGATCATCCGACTCCCAGAGGAAGAACTCCTTTCGGTTTCCCTTGAACGCGATCTCGATCAGATGGGGCACGGCTACTCCAGGTACTGCCCCATCCGCATGAACTTCTCACGCCGACGACGCACGAGTTTATCGGGCTTGAGGCGGCGAAGGTCGTCCAGCTGACGCATCAGCGCTTCCTGGACCGCGGCCGCGGTTGCCGCATGGTCGGCATGTGCGCCACCAGCGGGCTCGGGAATGATCTCGTCGATCACGCGAAGCTCGAACAGGTCGGGCGCCGTGATGCGCAGCGCCGACGCTGCCTTCTCGCGCATCGCCGGGCTCTTGCCGTCCTTCCACAAGATTGCCGCGCAGCCTTCCACGGTGATCACCGAGTACACGGAGTTCTCCAGCATGTTCACGCGATCGGCGACGCCGAGCGCGAGCGCGCCACCCGAGCCACCCTCGCCGATGATCGTCGCGATGATCGGTGTCTCCAGCCGGCTCATCTCGAACAGGTTGCGCGCGATCGCCTCGCTCTGGCCGCGCTCTTCGGCGCCCAATCCGGCCCACGCGCCCGGCGTGTCGATGAACGTGATCACCGGCACGTGGAATTTCTCGGCGAGCTTCATGAGACGCAGTGCCTTCCGGTAGCCTTCCGGATGGGCCATTCCAAAATTGCGCTTGAGATTCTCCTTCGTGTCCCTGCCGCGTTGATGGCCAATCACCATCACCGTCTCGCCATCGAGTCGTGCCCAACCGCCCATGATCGCCGCATCGTCGCGAAAGGCGCGGTCCCCATGCAGCTCGATGAAGTCGGTGAAGCAGAGTCGCAAGTAGTCGTCGGTGAGCGGGCGCTTGTTGCTGCGCGCCACCTGCACGCGCTGCAGCGGCGTCAGGCTGCGGTAGATCTCGTCACGAAGGTCGGCGAGCTTCTTCTCCAGCGGCGCGATCTCGTCGGTCACGTTGAGCGACTGCTCGCCCGCCATCTTCTTCAGCTCGTCGATCTGTCTCTCGAGTTCGTAGAGCGGCTTCTCGAACTCCAATGTCGCAGTCGCCATCCGTGTCAGCTCCCGCGCACGAGGCGGACGCGCTCGTTGCCGAGGAGCGCCCGCAAGTCCGTTAGCGCAGCCTGGGTGGCCGCGAGTCTCAGCGAACGCGATTTCAGCCGCGACCGCGTCCCAGTTCCGTCACTCCATCTCAGCTCGAGCGGCGGCGCACCCGAATGCGAAGTCGCGTGGGCGTCGATCACTGCGCGTACATCGGAGATCGCATCCGGAGAGAGCGAGTCGCCCATAGCAAGCTCGATCGAAATCGAGACGCTCCCGTTGAGCCGCAGCTCCGCGAACGGCGTTACCGACTCCACGATGTACGTCGGGCTGTCCGCATCCTGGTCGCGCTTGGAGTAGCCACCCTTCATCAGGACAGGCACGTCGGCGCGAACCCTATCTGCGAGCAGCCCCCAGCTCTCAGGGAAAACAAGTACTTCGGAAGATCCCGAAAAATCCTCAACTGTCAACCGGGCGAACTCGGCGCCGGACCGCTTGCTCGTCTGACGCTTGATCGAGGTGACCACCACGCCGAGCGACATCGGCTCCGCCGTCCACTTCCCGAGCTGGCTGACCGTGTGTGTCGCGAACAGCTCGCACTCCACGCGATAGGGCTCGAGCGGATGCCCGCTGATGTAGAACCCGAGGATCTCCTTCTCGCGCGTCAGTCGCTCCGACTCGGCCATCGGCGCAACGTTCGGAAGCGTGCGTGGGGCATGCTGCGTGGCGGAGTCATCGGCAGGGCCACCAAAGAGTGACACCTGCCCCATCGCCTTTTCCTGCTGCTTGAGCGACGACTCCTGCATTGCCGCGTCGAGCGCGGACCAGTACTGCGCGCGGTGCCCGCCCAGTCCGTCGAGTGCTCCGGCCGCGATGAGCGCCTCGAACACACGCTTGTTGCATGCGCGCAAATCGACGCGGTCCGTGAAGTCGAAGAAGCTCTCGAATGGTTTCTCGCGCTTCGCGCTCAACACCGAGTCGATCGCACCGCGGCCGACGTTGCGCACCGCGCCGAGGCCGAAACGAATGCGCTTCTCGTCGAGCACGGTGAACTTGTAATTCGATTCGTTCACGTCCGGCGGCAGCACTTCGATGCCCAGCTCACGCGCCTCGTTGATGAACTTCACCACCGAATCCGTGTCGCCGATCGCCGACGAGAGAATCGCCGCCATGAAGTCGGCGGGGAAGTGCGCCTTGAGCCACGCCGTGTGAAACGAGACGACGGAGTATGCGACCGAGTGCGACTTATTGAAGCCATAGCGCCCGAACGTTTCGATCTGGCCTGCGAGCTCCTCGATGATCTTGCGGTCGTAGCCGCGCGCGACCGACTTCTCGATGAACTTGCCGAGCTCCTGCTTGATGAGCTCGGCGTCCTTCTTTCCCACCGCCTTTCGCAACACATCTGCTTCGGCGAGCGAGATGCCGGCGAGCGTCTGCGCGAGACGCATCACCTGCTCCTGATAGGTGATGACGCCGTACGTCGGCTTGAGGATCGGCTCGAGCTCGGGCAGCGCGTACGACACCGGCTCTTCGCCCCGCTTGCGCCGCTGATACACCTTGTGCATCCCGGCATCGAGCGGACCGGGGCGCATCAGCGCGTTGCTCGCCACGAGATCGTCGAAGCGGTCGCAGCGCATCGAGCGCAGCATGTCCGTCGCGAGCGCGGACTCAAACTGGAAGACGCCGGTCGTCCGCCCCGCCCGCAGCATGCGGTAGACCTCGGGATCTTCCATGTCCACCTTATCGAGATCGGGACGCGTGCCCGTTCGCGCCTGGATGTTGTCCAGCGCGTCGCGGATCACCGTGAGCGTCGTGAGCCCGAGGAAGTCCATCTTGAGCATGCCCGCATGCTCGAGGCAGTTCATGTCGTACTGCGTCACGATCACCGTCTCGTCCGTTCCCGCGCCGGCGCCCTTGCTGTTCACCGTGAGGATCGGGACGTAGTCGTCGAGGGGGCCTGGCGCGATGACGACGCCCGCCGCGTGCACGCCTGTGTGCCGCGAGAGTCCCTCGAGTGAGATCGCGTAGTCGAGCAGCGTCTTGTAGCGTTCGTCGCTCCCGTACAGCTTCTTGATTTCAGGCACCTCACGGATGGCGTCCTTCACCATGAGCGAGAAGGCCGGCCCGTTCGGAATCAACTTCGCCAGCGCGTCGGTCTCCGCCGGCGTGAATCCGAGCGTTCTGCCCACGTCCTTGATGGCAGCCCGGGACTTCATCGTTCCGAACGTCACGATCTGTCCGACGGATTCCTTGCCGTACTTCTGCCGCACGTACTCGATGACCTCGCCGCGCCGCTCGAAGCAGAAGTCGACGTCGATATCGGGCATCGAGACACGCTCCGGATTCAGGAAGCGCTCGAACAGCAGATCGTACTTCAGCGGGCAGATGTCCGTGATCTTCAGCGAGTAGGCGACAATGGAGCCCGCCGCCGACCCTCGGCCCGGCCCCACCGGAATGTCGCGATCGCGCGCCGCCTTGATGAAGTCGTAGACGATGAGGAAGTAGCCCGCATAGCCCGTCTTCGTGATGACGCCGAGCTCGTAGTCGAGTCGTTCTTGCACTTCAGCAGGTAGAACGTCGCCGTATCGCGCACGCGCACCCTCGGTCGCGAGCCGCACGAGCAGCTCGTTCTCCGTCTCGACACCTGGCGGCAGCGGGAACGATGGCACGTAGTACTTCTTCTCGAACGCGAAGCCCGCTTCGTCGGCGATCTTCAGCGTGTTCTCGAGCACGTCCTTCCGATCGGGAAAGCGCGACGCCATCTCCGGAGCGCTCTTGAAGTACAGCCCCCGGTCGTAGTGCATCCGGTTCTGATCGCTGTAATCCTTGCCGAGCCCGATGCACAGCAGGACGTCGTGCGCATCATGATCGTCCGCGGTCAGGAAATGTGTGTCGTTCGTGGCGATGACCGGAATGTTCAACTCGCTGGACAATCCGAAGATCTGCTCGTTGAGCGTCGCCTGCCCTTCGGAGTCGTGCGCCTGCACCTCGAGATAGTACCGATCTTTGAAGACGTCGGCATACCATCGGGCCGCCTCTCTCGCCGCATCGGGATTTCCCGCCTTGTAGGCCGACGCGATCTCCCCTGCGAGGCACGCCGAACTCACGATCAGCCCCTCGCTGTACTTGGCGAGCAGCTCCCGGTCCACGCGAGGCTTCGAATAGAACCCTTCGGTGTATGCCAGGGAGGAAAGCTTCACTAGGTTCTTGTAGCCCTGCATGTCGCGGGCAAGCAGAATCAGGTGGTAGTAGGGCTTCACGCCCGGCGCGGGCCGCCCTCTCGTCCGCCGGTCACCGGGGGCGACGTACGCCTCCATGCCGATGATGGGCTTCAGCCCGGCCTTCTTTGCCTTCTCCTGGAACTCCCACGCGGCATGGAGATTACCATGATCCGTGATCGCCAGCGCCGGCTGCTCGAACTCGAGCGCCCGCGTAATCAGATCCTCGATGCGGTTCGCACCATCGAGGAGGGAGTACTCCGAGTGGCAGTGGAGATGAACGAAGGACATCTTGGAAAGAATAGCGACCGCGACCCCCGGCGTCAAAGGCAGCCGTATGATGCATAGAGTGTGGAAGTGACTGCAAATAAACGACTTAGATGGATCCGGCCAGCGCTCCGCCTGCTGGCCGCGTTCGCGCTGGTTGTCGTCGCCTGTCTCATTCTGTTTCCCGCCGGCCGCTACCTCCTGCGCGCCGGCTGGGAGGAGGGGAAGATCCTCGCGCGACGTCAGCCCATCACCGCGCTCGCGGCCGATTCATCGACTACGGCGGCGCTCCGGTCAAAGCTCGCGCTCGTTCTCGCGGCGCGTGCGTTCGCGCATGACTCGCTCGGCCTCGAGACCGGCATGAGCTTCACGACGTTCAGCGCTCTCGACCGTGACACGCTCGTCCTCGTGCTCTCCGGCGCCTATCGCGACAAGCTCGAGGCGTACACGTGGTGGTTTCCCATCGTGGGACGCGTGCCGTACAAGGGCTACTTCGACTTCGACGAGGCGCGCCGCCAGGAGCGCGCGCTCACCGCCCGGGGTTTCGACGCCCGACTCGGCGGCGCGTCCGCCTTCAGTACGCTCGGCTGGTTCAACGACCCGGTGCTCCCGACCACGCTGCGCGGCGACTCACTCACGCTCTCCAACACCGTGATCCACGAGCTGACGCACAACACCTACTACGCGCCGGGCGGCGCGGTCTTCAACGAAAGCTTCGCCAACTTCGTGGGGGCGAGGGGGGCGGAGCGGTTCTTCCGGGCGCGTGGGCAAGCCAGGGCGGCAGCCGAAGTGGCGGCGCACTGGAACGACGAGAAGGTGCTCGGCCGATTCTGGGCCGAGCTCTACGACCGCGTGGATTCCGCCTTCAAGGCCCACCCCGGCGACGAACCGGTGCACGTGGCCGAGCGAATTGCGGTGCGCGACTCCCTCTACGCCGAGGCGCGCCTGCAGCTGCTGCACGAGATCGGGCCGCAGCTCCGCACGATCAGCCTGCGCGCCATCGAGCGCGTTCGTCTCGACAATGCCATCCTGATGTCTCGACGGGTCTATCTCACCGGGCTCGATGCGTTCGACGCCGTGCTGGCGCGAAATGGCGGCAACTTGCGACGCACGATTCAGGAGATCATCGGGGCGGCGAAGTCGAACAAGGCGAAGCCGTTCGACGCGGTGCGGAATCTCGCGAGCGTCTTACAAACAAAGTGACAGGCGCAGAAGGCGCGGTTCTTCCACAATCGCTCAGCCAAAGGCTGAACTCGAATCATGTGAATTGATGGAATTGTTCAAACGAGGGGCTGCATCCCAAGCGCGGATGGGAGCCCCTCGTCCAAAACAGACACATGTTTGAATCGATCGGAACGCTCTCTCCGCGAGACATAGCGATTCCGTCAATTCACATAATTCAAGTTCACGCTCGGTCCGAGTAGCGCGGCTACTTCCCCCCGAACCGTCCTCGCATCAGCGCCCGAAGATCGATCTCCGGCGACGCGACCGCAGGAGCCATTGGCGTATCGCCCGGCTCCTCGACCACGACGCGCTGCATGGTGGCGCAAACGCCGCGATCGAGAAAGCGCGAGAGCTGGTCGAACGAGTACTCGGCACCGCGGCGCGAGCCGTACACCTGCATCGGATAGATCACCGCCAGCTCGTCCTTGGCGCGGGTGAGTGCGACGTACATCAGACGTCGCTCCTCCTCGAGCTCGTCGGGGTCTTCGACGGCGCGCGACGACGGAAACCATCCGTCCACCGCCCAGATCACGAACACGGCCTTCCACTCCTTGCCCTTCGCGCTGTGTACGGTGCTGAGCACGAGCGCGTCCGATTCCGACTCCGATCCGCCGGCCAGATCCTGTGTATTCGATGGCGGATCGAGCGCGAGCGCCGCCAGAAAGTTCGCGCGAGACGGATATCCCGCGGCAATGGTGCGAAGCTGGTCGAGATCGGCGAGACGCGCCTCAGGACGATCGTACTTCGCCTTGAGCACGGCGTCGTAGAGCGAGCGCACCGCGGCGATGTCGCTCGCCACCTTGGCGCCGGCCCCCTCACCCTCGCGATTCGTCACACCCCTGAGCTGGCGCAGCAGCACCGCGAGCGAGCGATGCGCCTCCCGTGCGCGCGGTGGCGCGATGAGATGCGTGAACGCGTCGGGATCCCACGACCGCTCCTGCATCGTGGCCATCATGTCGCGCGCGGTCGTGTCGCCAATGCCGGGCATGAGCATGAGGATACGGTACCAGCTCACCTCGTCGCGCGGATTCTCCGAGACGCGTAGAAAGGCGAGGACGTCCTTCACATGCGCCGCCTCGAGAAACTTGAGGCCGCCCCACTTCTCGAAGGGGATCTTCCGGTTCGCGAGCTCGATCTCGAGATCGGCCGACATGTAGCCGGCACGGAACAGCACCGCCATCTCGCGCAGCGGTACGCCGGATTCGTGAAGCTGCAGCACGCGGTCGACGACGAAGCGCGTCTGCTGCGCCTCGTCCTTCGCCGTCACGAGCCAGGGCTTCTCGCCACCTTCGCGGCTGGTGTACAGATCCTTCGTGAAACGCTCCTCGGCGCGCGAGATGACCATGTTCGACAGGTCGAGGATCGGCTGCGTCGAGCGATAGTTCTGCGCGAGCGTGACCATCGTCGCGCCGGGAAACTGGCGCGGAAAGTCGAGGATGTTGCGAAAGTGTGCGCCGCGAAAAGCGTAGATGCTCTGCGCGTCGTCGCCGACGACGGTGAGCCTGCGATGGCCCGCGCACATGCCGCGAAGCACGCGTGCCTGCAGCAGGTTCGTGTCCTGGTATTCGTCCACCAGGACGTGTTCGTACAAGCCCGCGATGCGGCCCTGCAGCTCGGTGGACGCCTCGAGCATGATCGCCCAGAACAGCAGCAGATCGTCGTAGTCCACGAGATTCCGTTCCTGCTTGCGCAGCGTGTAGTCCGCGAACAGGCTCGTGATCTGCGCTTCGTACTCGAGGAACTGCGGCGCGTCGCGGTGCAGCAGCTCGTCGAGCGGGAGCTCGGTGTTGATGTGACGGGAATAGAGCCAGTGCAGCGTCTCTTTCTTCGGAAAGCGCTTGGCCGTTTTGGCGAAGCCCATTGCGCCGCGGGCGAGCTGCATCAGGTCTTCCGCGTCGCTCTGATCCATGATGGTGAAGTCCGCCGGCAGCCCCGCCGAGGGGCCGAACTGGCGCAGCAGACGATGTCCGACGGAGTGGAAGGTGCCGCCGTGCACGCGTGCGCCCGCCGATCCCACCAGCCGTTCGGCTCGCGAGAGCATCTCGGCGGCGGCTCGGCGAGTGAAGGTGAGCAGGAGGATGCGCTCAGGGGCGATTCCGCGCTCGACGAGGGCCGCCACCCGGTGGATGAGGGTCCGGGTCTTGCCAGTTCCCGCCCCGGCGATCACGAGCAGTGGCGCGTCGCCGAATGTGACGGCGCGAGCCTGATCGGGGTTGAGCGTCGCCGTGAGCTTCTGCTCGTCGGGGCGGGGCAAGTCCCGCTCGCGCGGGCGGTAGAGGCGAGGCTCGTCGGCCATGGAGGCTAATATATGAGCGGACCCGAAAGTCTGCCGAACCGCCCTCCCTGTTAACTCTAGGCGGGGAAGGTGGTCGCTGCTACCCGCTCGAGATCGCTCGGGTCCAGAGCAGCGGCCTCGAGCGCGAATACCTCGGCGAAACCATCCACGACACGCGACCGCGCCAATCGCGCCAGGTTGCCCGCTGACGTCTCGAATGTACCGGGTGCAGGGCCGGGTCCAGCGCCGTTGTTCGCCGCCTCGCCCCGCGCGCTCGCACGCCCCAACTCGCGAGCAAGCGAGGTCATCTCGACGGCGCTGATTCCGCAGGGGACGATGAGGTCGAAGAACGAGAGGTCGGTCGTGACGTTCAGGGCGAAGCCATGCCACGTCACCCAGTCCCGCGCATGCACGCCAATGGAGGCGAGCTTCCGCCCGCCGGTCCAGACACCAGTGAAGCCGGGGCTGCGTTCGCCCACGATGCCGAATGGAGCGAGCGCCCGGATGAGGGCCGCCTCGACCTGCCGGAGGTACCAGTGCAGATCCTGCTTGTGACGCTTGAGGTCGATGATGGGGTAGCCCACGAGCTGCCCGGGACCATGAAAGGTCACGTCGCCTCCCCGCTCCACCTCATGCAGCTCCACGCCCCGTGCCGCGAGGAGCGCAGGCGAAGCGAGGAGATGCTGAACCTTCGACGATCTTCCGAGCGTCACCACAGGCGGATGCTCGACAAGCAGGAGGACATCCTCGTCGAACGCACCCGAGATCCGCGCCCGAGCGACGGCACGCTGAAGGGCGAGCGCTTCAGTGTATGGGAGCATGCCGAGGTCGGTGACGAGGAGCTTCATGAGCCCGATAGACGTGAACCGTGAAGAAAGGCGTTGAACGTCGGAGAAGGACAAATCCAATCCGGGAAACGCAGGTCCCGTTCACGGTTCACCGTTCACTCCTGCTTATGCGTGAATCATCTTCCCCATCGAATCCAGCGCCGCCTCGGCGATCGCCTCGGACAGCGTCGGGTGCGCGTGGACCGCCAGTTCCACCTCTTCCACGGTGTACTCATTCGTGCGAGCGACGACGAGTTCGTGGATCAACTCGGTGGCGTGCGCGCCGACGATGTGCGCGCCGAGAATTTCGCCGTATTTCGCGCCGCGAATGATCTTGACGAAGCCATCCGTCTCTCCGGACGTGCGCGCTCTGCCGTTCGCAGAGAAGGGGAACTTGCCCACCTTGTACTCGAGCTTCTGATCCTTGCACTGCTGTTCCGTCAGCCCGACCGACGCGACTTCGGGATGGCAGTAGGTCGCTCCGGGGATGTTCGAGTAGTCCAGCACCTGCGCATGATGACCGGCGAGAACGTCGGCGAGGATGATGCCCTCGCGCTCGCCCTTGTGTGCGAGCATCGGTGGGCCGGCGACGTCGCCGATGGCATAGATGTTGGCGACTGACGTCGCCATCATCTCATTGATTTTGACGAAGCCGCGATCGGTGAGCTGAACACCCGCCTCCTCGAGCCCGATCTCTTCGATGTTCGGGGCGCGGCCGGCCGCGACGAGCACGACGTCGGCCTTGAGCTCCTTCTTCTCGCCTCCTGCTTCGACGGTCATGGAGACCGAGTCCTTGCCCACCTTCACGCCGGAGATCTTCGCGCCAGTCAGTACCTCGATCTTGCGCTTCTTGAAGGCGCGCTCGACCTCCTTGGAGCAATCGGCGTCTTCCACGGGAAGAATGTTGGGCATCACCTCGACGAGCGTGACCTGCGAGCCGAACGCGCTGAAGACGTCGGCGAACTCGCACCCGACGGCGCCCGCTCCGACGATCACGATGGTTTTTGGGGTCTTCTCGAGGATGAGCGCTTCGTCCGACGAGATGACGGTCTTCTTGTTGAGCTCGAGGCCGATCTGCGGCAGCCCCTTCACGCGTGAGCCCGTGGAGATGACGACGGCTTTCTTCGCGTCGTGCTTCTCTTCCTTTCCGTCGGCAGTCTTGACGGAGACGGCGTTCTTGCCGGCGAGCTTCGCCGTGCCCTTGATCCAGGTGATCTTGTTCTTCTTGAAGAGGAACTCGACGCCCTTGGAGTTCTGCGTGCTCACGCCACGAGAGCGCTTCATCGCGACACCGAAGTCCAGCTTCACCGCGCCCGCCGTGACGCCGAAGTCGGCGGCCTTCTTCATTTTTTCCGCGTACGAGGCAGCCTCCAGCAATGCCTTCGCGGGGATGCACCCCCAGAGGACGCAGGTGCCGCCGAGTCCCTCGCGCTCGACGACGGCGACGGAGAGACCGAGTTGGGCGCTACGGATAGCGCCGACATAACCGGCGGGACCGCCGCCGATGAAGATCACGTCGAAGGAAGCCATGGAAGTCTCAGAGCGAGTTGGGCGTGGTAGAGGAAGCGCAGGGATGGATCATCAGTACACGAGCATCAGCGGATTCTCGACCAACCGCCGCAGCGTCTGAAGGAACTTCGCACCGATGGCGCCGTCGATGATGCGGTGATCGCAGCTCATGGTGAGGCGCACGCGTTGGCGTACGACCGGCTCTCCATGGATGACGACGAGCTTGTCTTCACTCGTGCCGATGGCGATGATCGCCGCTTCGGGCGGATTGATGATCGCGGTGAACTGATCGATGCCGAACATGCCGAGGTTGCTCACGGAGAAGGTCGAGCCCGTGAACTCTTCGGGCGTGAGCTTCCGCTCACGGGCGCGTGTGGCGAGCTCCTTCGCTTCCTTCGAGATCTCGCTCATGCGCTTTCTGTCGGCGTCCCAGATGACGGGGACGATGAGCCCGTCGTCGGTGGCGACGGCCATGCCAAGGTGGACGCGATTGTGGTAGCGAATATGATCGCCGCCCCAGTGCGCGTTGACCTCAGGATGCTGCGACAGTGCGACGGCGATCGCCTTCAGCAGGACGTCGTTCACCGACACCTTGAACTCGGGGCCGAGCTCCGCCATCGCGGCGCGCATCTCCATGACGCGGGTGAGATCGAGCTCTGCGGTGAGGTAGAAGGTCGGGATGGGGCCGATGGATTCAGCGAGGCGTTTCGCGATGATCTTTCTTATGGTGGAGAGAGGTTCGTCGCGAAACGCCGGGGCGCCGGCTTCGCCGGCTCTCGGGGCGCTGGCTGCGCCAGCTCTCGGGACGGCGCCTTCGGCGCCTGTCGGGACGGCGTTCGCGGCGGCGGCTTCAATGTCGCGCTTGATGATGCGGCCGTTGGGGCCGGAGCCCTGAACGGCGCCGAGATCGAGGCCGCGCTCGCTGGCGAGGCGGCGGGCTAGGGGAGAAGAGCGAGTGGGGCCCTGAGACGCCGCTCGTGCCGCTGGTGCCGGCGCAGGAGCGGGTGCAGAGGGAACTGCAGGTCCTGGGGGTGGAACCGGGTGGGCGGTAGGTGAAGCCGTGGGTGGAGCAGCAACAGGGGTAGCCGCAGGGGTAGCCGCAGGGGTAGCCGCAGGCGCCGGTGAAGCCGTGCCAGCAATCAGCGCATCGATGTTTTCGTCCGCGGCGGCGATGACGCCGACGAGCGTGCCGACGGGAACGGCGTCGCCCTCATTGATCAGACGCTTGCGAAGCACGCCGTCGCCGCGCGCGACGAGCTCCATGATCGCTTTGTCCGTTTCCACTTCGCCGATCACGTCGCCGGTCTTGATGGCGTCGCCTTCGTTCTTGAGCCACTTGACGAGGCGTCCCTCCTCCATCGTGGGAGAGAGCGCCTCCATGAAGACTTTGGTTGCCATAGGTGTGACTCGGGTCAGTCGAGATACATGACTTTGCGAACAGCGGCGATCGTCTTTGGCAGATCCGGCTTGGCGGCCTTCTCCAGGCCCTTCGCGTAGGGCATCGGCGTGTCGGCCTGGTGCACGCGAACCACCGGCGCGTCGAGATTGTCGAAGCATTCACGTTGGATGTAATCAACGACCTGGGCTCCAACTCCGCAGACTTCCCAGCCTTCCTCGAGCACCACGGCGCGATTCGTCTTGTTCACCGACGCGGTAATCGCTTCGACGTCCATCGGGCGAATCGTGCGCAGATCGACGACGTCGAGGCGAATGCCTTCTTTCGCGAGCTGGTCGGCTGCCTGCATGGCGACGAGCACCATCTTGCCGTGCGTGATGATCGAGCAGTGATCACCCTCACGCTTGAGGTCGGCCTTGCCGATGGGGATGACATACTCCTCGACGGGCACCTCGCCTTTCGTGTTGTACAGCATCTCGCCCTCGAGGAAACAGACCGGATTGTCGTCGCGAATGGCGCTCTTGAGCAAACCCTTCGCGTCGTAGGGCGTGCCGGGCGCGATGACCTTGAGTCCCGGGATGTGCGCGAGCCACGACTCCCACGCCTGCGAGTGCTGCGCGGAGAGCTGCAGCGCGGCGCCGTTCGGGCCGCGGAAGACGATCGGGATCTTGAACTGGCCGCCCGACATGTAATGGATCTTGGCAGCGGCGTTGACGACCTGATCGAGGGCGAGCAGCGCGAAGTTCCAGGTCATGAACTCGATGACCGGGCGCAGCCCAACCATCGCCGCACCGACGCCGACGCCGGCGAAGCCAAGCTCGGTGATCGGCGTGTCGACGACGCGCATCTCACCGAACTCCTGAAGGAACCCCTTGGAGACCTTGTACGCGCCCTGATAGACGGCGACTTCCTCGCCCATGAGGAAGACACGGTCGTCGCGCTGCATCTCTTCGCGGATCGCGGCGCCGAGGGCGTCTCTGTATGTGATAACGGGCATCTCTGAAAACCGGTTGATCGGTTAGTCGGTTGATTGGTTGGTCGGCGGGTCGATCGGTATATCCAAGGCTCGGGCGAATACCGGCGTGGAGCCTCCATTGCGATGCTTCCAGGCCTGTCGTTGCCATTCGCAGTTGATCGACTGAAATACCCGCCGATCAACCAATGCACCGATCAACCGATCAACGTCTCAAGTAGTGGTATCCACGTACACATCCTCGTACAGTGCTTCCAAAGGCAGTTCCGGGGAGGCGTCCGCAAAGTCCCACGCGTCCTGCACGACCGCCTTGATCTCCGTGTCCATCTTCTGGAGCTGCTCTTCGGTGAGCGAGCCGTTGTCCTCCATGCGCGTGCGCAGGAGCGAAATGGGATCGCGCTTCATGTACTCCTCGAGCTCGGCCTTCGTGCGATAGGTGCCGCTCACCGCGTCGGACATGGAATGTCCCATGAACCGATAGGTGCGCACTTCGACCAGCGTGGGGTGCTGTTCCTTGCGTGCGCGTTCGATGGCTTCACCGACGGCCTCGCGGACGGCGAAGACGTCCTGCCCGTCGCACTGGCGGCGCGCCATGTTGTAGGCGGCGCCGCGCTCGAAGATGTCGTGAATGGCCGACGCCCGCTCGAGCGAGGTGCCCATGCCGTAACGATTGTTTTCGATGATGAACACGCAGGGCAGCTTCCAGAGCGCGGCCATGTTCAGCGCTTCGTGGAAGGCACCGGTGTTCACGACGGACTCGCCCATGAAGCACACGATCACCTGATCGCCGCCGCGATACTTGATCGCGAAGCCGACACCGGCCGCGAGCGGCACATGTGCGCCGACGATGCCGTGTCCGCCGAGAAAATTCGTGTTGGCGTCGAACATGTGCATCGAGCCACCCTTGCCGCGTGCGCATCCATCCTGGCGTCCGAACAACTCGGCCATCACGCTGCGCGGAGTGATGCCGCGCGCGAGCGCCTGGCCGTGATCGCGGTAGGTGGTGATGACGTAGTCGTCGGGGCGGAGCATGCTGAGCGTGCCGGTGCTCACCGCTTCCTGGCCGATGTACAAGTGACAGAATCCGCCGACCTTGCCCAGGGCGTAGGCTTCGGCAGTGCGCTCCTCGAAGCGGCGCTGGAGGAGCATGGAGTGGAGGAGCTCCATGTCGCGGGCGGCGTCGGCGGACTTTGTTTCAGTGTCGGACTTTTTCCTGGCGGCCATAAGAGGCTTCAAAGAGTGGTTGTCAGCTTGAACCAGGGCCGACGGCTGCGAGCTGTCAGCTGACAGTCGTGAGCCAGCTCATTCCCGATCAGACGCCCGCCGCCTGCACTTGCTCCCACGCGTGATAGCTCGACCGTACCAGCGGTCCGCTCTCGACGTGACGGAAGCCCATCTCCATGCCGATCTCGTAGAAGCGGCGGAAATCTTCAGGGGTGACGTAGCGGTCGAGGGCGACGTGATCGTCGGACGGGCGCAGGTACTGGCCCAGCGTGAGGATGTCCACGTCGACGGCGCGGAGATCCTTCAGCACCTCGACGATTTCCTCGTTCGTCTCGCCCATGCCAAGGATCATTCCGGTCTTGGTCGGGACATGCGGCGCGAGACGCTTCGCGGTCGTGAAGATGTTCATCACGCGCTCGTAGCGTCCGCCGGGGCGGCACTTCTTGTACAGGCGCGGGACGGTCTCGGTGTTGTGATTGTAGATGTCCGGCTCGGCCTCGAGAACGGCGCGAATCGAATCTTCCTTGCCCTGGAAGTCCGGCACGAGCACTTCGACCGACGTCGACGGACTGCGGAGCTTGATCTGGCGAATCGTTTCGGCGAACGCCCATGCGCCGAAGTCGGGAAGGTCATCGCGATCCACGGAGGTGAGCACGACGTGCTGGAGCTTCATCACCGTCGCTGCTTCAGCGACGCGCTCGGGCTCCGAGAGATCGAACTTCGGCGGCCGGCCGTGCGCGACGGCGCAGTAAGCACAATTTCGTGTGCAGACGTCACCGAGGATCATGAACGTCGCGGTGCCGTGCTCCCAGCACTCGCCGACGTCGGGGCAGTGCGCTTCCTCGCAGACCGTGCGCAGGTCAAGGTCGCGCATGAGCTGCTTGAGGCGGAGGTAGTTCGGTCCGCCCGGCGCCTTCACTTTCAGCCACGACGGTTTCCGCTCGGGAAGCGACGGGGTCTGGTGCCGGCCCATGATTTGGTAGAGAGCTTCGGACATTCCTGAAGTCGGACAGTCGGACAGTCGGACAGTCGGACAGCGCAACCTCCGACAGGCCAACAAGAAGCACGGCGATGTTCGGCCGCAGCGAAGGCAGACAGGCTGCTGATGCAGCGTACAATAGCGAGGCGTAACCTCTGAAGTAAGGGGACTTTAACCATCTTAATAGCCATTGATGGTTATTGCGGGATGCCGAAGCGCGCCGATGAGAAGGGTGTGAGCGAATCGCCTGGCAGGTCGTCGGAAAGGAGTCGAGTAAGCGGGTTGCCGACCAGGGCGCGAGGATGGCGCTCAGCGGCCGCGAGCGCTGTAGAGAGTCCAGCGATGCCTCCACCGACGACGAGGAGGTCGGCCGAGCGGGTCACGGGACCATCCGCTCGGGGGGGGCATCTTGCGGAGAGTGAGGTCATGGAGGCAATCTCATCGCGTGGCGTCGCCCGTTCCAGAGGCGGTGCCTCGCCGCCGTGTGAAACCTCGCGAACGCGCCGCGCGTAAGGAGGTCAGACTCGTACGGGAGACCGCCCCATGCTCGCCACCATTTTCATGATCGGCCTGTTCGCGCTTGCGGGACTGTTCCTGTTCAAGCTCGTATTCGGCCTCGGTTTCGGATTGCTGGGCTGGCTGATCGGCTTTGCCATCAAGGCCCTGATTTTCGGCGCTGTAATTTATCTTGTGATCAGGATCTTCAGCCCGGAGACTGCGCGGCGGCTGAGGGAGAAGTTTTCGGGGACTGCTTACTGAATACTGACGGGCGCTCGCTGCGCTCGCTCTCTGGGTGCTCGGCGCTCCGCGCCTCGCCCAGAGAGTGAAGCGCCGCTGCGAAGCAGTCGGCGCGTAACGACCCGAGAGCAGTGCGCAGCGCTAGCGTCCCAGTTGTTCGCGCTAGCGCGCTAGCTCCTCCACCACGGCCCAGACCAACAACGGAACCATGATCTCATGGTGTCCCGTGATTTCGTAACCCTTGCCGTTTCTCGCCGTCGGCCGTTGCACCACGTTCACCCGCGGCCGGTAATGCCGCTGCATGTCGAGGTCGACCGTCGTGAAGTTCTGCGGTTTTCCGGCGCCGAGATTGCGGGCGATGGTGAGCGCCTTGAGGAATACCTCGGGCATGATCACCGCGCTGCCGAGATTGAGCACGACGCCACCGTCGTCGATGTGAATGAGCGAGTGCGCGAGGCGGCGGAAGTCTCGGTGGCTCGTATCGCCGATGGCGGCGCCGCTTGCGGCCGGATGCTGATGGATGATCTCGGCGCCGAGCGCGGCGTGCACGGTGAGCGGAATGCCGAGTCGCCGCGCGCTGAGCAGTAGCGACAGCTCAGGGTTCGCGAGCGAGGGTGCCTCGTCGAGCGTCACGCCGAGGACCTCGCCCATGCCTCGCTCTTCGCGCAGGCCGCGCACGAACGCCTCGTTCATTTCGCGCCCGGTCTCTTCGGCCATGCCGAAGGTGCCGTCCACGAGACCAGCGGCGACGTCTTCCGACGTCGCGCCGAAGCGGGCAATCTCGTAATCGTGAATGGCTGCGGAGCCGTTCATCGCCACGTGCGTGACGATGCGGCGGCGCATGAGCTCGACGAGGACCGGTGCGAGGCCGGTCTTTACGACGTGGCCGCCGAGCATGATGACGACGCCGCGCTCGCGTCGAGCGGCGGCGGCGATGGCGGAGACGACGGCGCGGAAGTCGCGCGCGACGAGGACGTCGGGGAGCGCGTCGAGAAAGGCGCGGAAGGAGCGGTCGTCGCCGGGTGGATGCGCGAAGTCGCTCGCGCTCACCTTGTTCGGACGGACGGCGACGGGGATGGTGCGCACGGAGGCGAGATCTGCCTCCCCGTACGTCTCGCCGGAGGATGCTATGGCGTCGGGGCGGTCGTTGCCGCCGGAGCTGGACGGTACGATGTGAGATAGAGGTTGATGGACCCGAACGAAAGACCAGACTTCATCTGCAGCATGATGCGCTTCTTGTCGTCCGAAAGCCAGACCTCGGCGTGCCCGTTCGCGGAGAATATGCCCGGTGTCTTGATGATGGGCTGGACGACGATCGCATCGAACTCACCGGCCGGGACGCTGATACGCTCCTTGCGCACGACCTTGATCGTGACCGGATTGCGATCAGGCTTGAAGTAGCGATCGAAGCTGTACGTCTGGCCGACGACGAGTGGAATGCTGCGAATGAAGTAGAGGAACGATCCGTCGTCGAGCGGATTTGTCACGCTCGCCATCGCGGTGTCGCTGCCATGGATGAAGACGCCGCGTTCAGGAAAAATGTCGTAGATATGCTCGACGTCGCGGTGGCCTTCGTTCTGATCCTTTCGGAAGCGTAACGAGTTACCGGAGCGTCTATCGATCCAACTCTCGAATGTATCGTCAACGCGATAGACGAATTTCAGTCCGCCATGGACCTGAAAGACCGTGTGCCAGGTGTCGCGACCTCGCACGTCCTGCACGTCGGCCACTTCCATCGACGCGGAGCCGACCTCGAGCTTGCCGAACTTCACGTCGTACTCGAGTCGCTCTCCGACGCCGAAAGGCACGCGAAGCTGCCCTCCATCCTGCGCTCGTGCAGTTGCAACTAGGAGCAGAGTGAGTGCGACCGCGCGACGTACAAGTGGGCGAAGCGGGATCGTCATGCGCGACTGGCGCGGACGCTCCGACCGCGGGCGCTGCGGGCGAATCGGAAGAGGCTCATCGCGTCGCTCCAGGCGCGAACGCGAGTCTCGCGGGCGCGCACGTCGTAGCGCGGCGCGAGCTCCACCGTCTCGATTCGCCGAGCGTGCGGCGCGGCACGAAGGAGCAGGTCGACGTTCGCGCTCCAGCCCTCGCCGACGAGAAGAGGCGCATCGCCGCGCTCCTTGATCAGATCGCGAATGACGGAGACGCGAAAGAGTCGCAGCGAACCGAATGGATCGTGCACGCCGGCGACCGATACGAAGGGGCGCACGACCCAGGGCGCCATGCGCCGAAGGGTGCGCACCTGCTTCGGCACCGTGAGCGCATCCGTCGGCCGTTCCGCGACGACGACGTCGGCGCCGCCATCGAAGCGCTTGATCAACTCCGGGAGATGCTCGGGCTGATCGGTAAAGTCTGCCTGCAGAATCACGATTGCGTCGCGACGAGGATAGCGCGTTCGCCGAGAGGCCTCGCGGCACAGGGTGTCGACCGCGGCGGCGTAGCCCGCTCTCTTGCCACTGAGAACGGTGAGCGGCATGACCTTGTGATACGGCGCGAGCGTCTCGGTGGTCGCGTCGGTGCTTCCGTCGTCATACACGAGCACTTCGTACTCGCGCGGCTGCTCCTGGAACACCTTGCGAAGGCGCCAGAGCAACAACCCGATGGTCGGAGCTTCGTTGTATGCGGGAATGCAGAAGTAGAGCACGTGATCCTCAATACGCGAGACATTGGCGCCGAAGAAAGGTAGGCGAGTCCGTGCGACAATCGCCACCCTGCAGCAAGCCGATGGGAAGAACGAATGATACCCTGAAAGCGATCCTGCGTTCGCCCGCAGCGCGCTTGCCACCTGTTTGCGCACCGGATAGCCTTCGCGCGCGACGTGCCCTCGGCGTAGAAAGCTATCCAAAGTCGAACTCTGGGGTTCCGTCGTGGGTCACCCATCGGCTCATGCGGCAGGTGACGAACGAGGCTCGATGGCGGCGGATGAACTGAAGAGGGGTCGCTGCACTCTCGACCCTTCTGAGTTTTGAGTATTGAGTGGGGGAGTTCTCCAGCAGTGAATAGTTGAAGTTGTCGAGTTGAGCGTTGGTCGTGGATCCCAATGGAGTAACGCCATCCAGCCAGGGCACACGTTCGATACGACACGGCGGAACTGAGGGCAACCCTCACTTCCGCCGTTCTGTTTCCCAATTGCCCCAGTCAGAGAGGGGCTTTTCGCCACGGCAGCCTGCGACCAACGCGTAACTGAGTCAACTTCAACCAATAACTGCGGAAAAGCTCCCCCACCCTCAACTATCTCACTGCTGCCGCGAAGGCCAAGAAGAGGTCTCGGTCCCAGGATTCCGTCGTGCCCGTCAACTCCTCTGGATGCCACTGCACGCCGAGCATCCACCAATCGTCGCCGGTCCACTCCACGCCCTCGATGACGCCATCCGGCGCATGGGCAACGGCGGTAAGTCCGGGCGCGAGTGAGGCGACGGCCTGATGATGGAACGAGTTCACGGTCAGCTTCTCCGCGCCGAGCGACTTCGCGAGACGCGAGCAAGCCTCCACGCGTACGCCGTGTACCCGCTGGTCGCGCGGCCAGGTGCCCTCGTGCTGGAGCGCGCCGGGCCATTCGCTGGGCAGATCCTGCACGAGGGTGCCGCCGAGGGCGACGTTGGCGATCTGGATGCCGCGGCAGATGGCCAGGGTCGGTAGCCGGCGTGCCATTGCCGCCCGCACCAGCGCGAGCTCGAAGCTGTCGCGTCCGGCATGGACGTCTCCCAGAGCCGGATGCGCGCGGAGGCCGTAGTGCCGCGGATCGATGTCCTCGCCGCCGGTGAGCACCAGCCCATCCATCCCGTCGAGCATCGCGCCGGCGTCGCCCGGATCGAGGAGAGGGAGGATGAACGGCCGCAGACGGGCCGAATGGAGCGAATCGGTGTACGATGCATTCGCTCGCACGCGCAGCACGCCGCGGATGGACTCCGTCGTGGCGGTGACGGCGACGGCGGGGAGACTCGTCACTGGGGTATTGGGTTGCGGGGGCGGGAGTGGCTTCTGTATCCTAAGCGTTGGCGTTCGGCCGCTCCAGCGCCGTACGCGTCCGCCAACAGTTGTGCTGCGAGACCAAGCATGTTCGAGTCGTTCCGTCAATCGCTCAACGACCTGATGGATCGCGCCACTCCTCCCGAGGAGCGTCGGGCCGTCCTGACGCGCATGAAGCAGACCCTCGTGCAGGCACGAATGGGGCTTGATGACCTGCGCGGAGGAGTGGCGATCACGCGGCAACGGCTCGACGTGGAGGTGCGCGAGCTGGAGACGATGCGGCGCCGGAAGCTTGCGGCGACAGCGATCAACGATGCGGAGACGGTCGCGCTGGCTGAGAAGTACGAGACGGCGCACGCGGAGCGCGGTGAAGTCTTGCGTCGAAAGCTCGAGGCGCAGGAAGCCGAGTTCGTGATGGTGGAGCGTGAAGTCTCCGAGATGACGGCTGAGCTCAAGCAGGCGATCATGGGTGCCGGGAGCGCAGCGGGCACGATCGCCGACGACGCACGCGCCGAGGCCGACGCGGTCCTCGATGAGGGCGCCGGTGTGGCTGAGGAGATCGACGCGCTCAGCCGCGCAGGCAAGCGGTCGGCTCGAGAAGCCGAAGCGGAACGTAAGCTCGCCGAGCTCAAGCGACGCATGGGCAAGTAGCGGACGGTGCTGAAGCGCCTTCCACCGCGAGCGATGATGCTCGCGGTACTCCCGTTCGCGTCGCTGAGCGCCCAGCACTCCGAGATGCCTGTCAGGCCGCTGCTCGCGCCGTCCGGTCGTCCGACGGCCGACTGCATGGGCCAGCGGATCGACGACATCGTCGTGTACTCCGAGGCACCGTCGATC
>DATCGM010000206.1:0-4304 GCA_036508915.1 Gemmatimonadaceae bacterium | reverse complement strand
GACTCGCATTCACGCCGGACGAGAAGCAGCCCCCATCCATCACTACGGACCCGAAAGAATGAAGACAGCGCTCATCACTGGCGGTGCAGGATTCATCGGCTCACACGTTGCCGACCGGTTTCTCGCCGAGGGATGGGCGGTGCACATCATCGACAACCTGTACAACGGCAAGCGCCAGAATGTCCCGGAAGGTGCGACCTTTCACGAGCTCGACATCCGTGACGCGGCGGCGGCCGATCTGATCAGGACGCTCGCGCCGGACGTCCTCCTGCATCTCGCCGGGCAGATGGATGTGCGGAAGAGCGTTGCGGAGCCGATCTTTGACGCGCAGGTAAACGTGCTCGGCTCGCTCAACCTGTTCGAGGCGGTGCGTGCGCACTCGCCCGGCACGCGAGTCGTCTTCTCTTCCACGGGTGGCGTCCTCTACGGGGACTTCACTGTGCCACCGAACATCGAGACGTTCAGCAAGAACCCGGAATCACCGTATGCGATCTCCAAGCTCGCCGTCGAGCACTACCTGGCGTACTACGGTCGCGTGCACGGTCTGGAGTATGCCGTCTTGCGCTACGGGAACGTCTACGGCCCGCGGCAGGATCCGCACGGTGAGGCCGGGGTCGTCGCCATCTTCTGCGGCCGCATCCTCGACGGCAGGGCAATGACGGTGTTCGGCGACGGCCTGCAGACGCGCGACTACGTGTACGTCGGCGACGTGGTGGACGCGACCTATCGCGGCGCGACGCGCGCACTTCCGAAGACCGAGCTGCTCGATACGCGAGCATTCAATGTCGGAACCGGTATTGCCACCGACGTGTTGCGTCTCGCGAACACGTTGACTGAAGCCGCCGGCGTTTCGGTAGCGGTCGAGCATGCGCCGGAGCGGCCGGGGGAACAGCGCACCTCGTATCTCGACGTCAGCAAGGCGGCGCGGCAGCTCGATTGGCGCCCCGCGGTTTCGCTCGAGGAGGGATTGGCGCGAAGCTTCGAGTGGTTCCAGGCGCGCAAGGCGTCGAGGCCGAAGAGCCCAGCGCGGGAGCGGGCATGATCGCACTGCTGCAGGTGGGTACCGCGGTTCCCACGACGGCGAAGGATCTCGTCATGAGCGCGGGCACGGAGACACACGTCGTGCTCGGCATTCTCATCGTGCTCTCCCTCGTGAGCTGGGCCATCATGTTCGGCGTGGGACGCGAGCTCTCCAGGTCGCTGCGGCTGGCGACGGCATTCGCGCGCGAGGTCGAGCGCGCTTCGCGGCTCGCGGCCGCGGGCGAGGCGGCCAGGCACGCGGCGCCGAATGCGGCGCAGCGGCTGCTGCTGCGAGCGCTGCAATTCGTCGGTGAAGTCGCGCCGTCGCGTCCGAGAGATTCGTTCTCCGACGATTCGGTTGCTCAGTTTTCGCCCACGGCGGCTGCCTCGCGCGTCGAGACGCTACGGCTTGTGCTCGACGCCGAAGCGCTCTCCGAGCGCGACCGGCTCGGACGCTTTCTGCCCTGGCTCGCGACGATCGGGTCGGCGAGTCCGCTCATCGGCCTGCTCGGCACCGTCCTCGGTGTGATCACCGCATTTCTCGGAATCGCGACGCGCGGATCGGGTAATCTCGCCGCCGTCGCGCCGGGGGTCGCCGCCGCGCTCATCGCAACCGCGGCCGCGCTCGCCGTCGCCATACCCGCGACCTTCGGCTACAACATTCTCGCCAACCGGCTGAACCGCCTCGACAACCTGCTCGAGGGATTCGGCACGACGGTGATCGCGATGCTCGTGCGCGAAGGGCGCGCCTAGGGTGAGCCGCCGCCGGCGCGAGATGCCGCTCAACGCAGAGATCAACGTCGTCAACCTCATCGACGTGATGCTCCTGCTGCTCGTCATCTTCATGATCACCGCGCCGATGATGCAGGGCGGGGTAGACGTCGCGCTGCCGAAAGCCGAGGCGAGGCCGCTCGACCCGAAGAGCGGAATGGTCGTGACGATCGATCGGTCGGGCGCCGTCTACGTGGACGAGACGCGAATGACGCTCTCCGAGTTCCGCTCGGCCTTTCGCTCGCTCGCGTCGAAGCGCACGAGCGACGGCGTGTATCTGCGAGGCGACGCCAGTGTGCCGTATGGCGTCGTGATGAAGGTAATCGCGATCATGCGCGCGGCCGGAGTCAACGATGTCGGACTGATGACCGATCCGGAGAACGCCAAGTGAGCGCGGTGGCGGCGCACGACGGTTTTTCGTTGCGCGCCCCGCTCGCCCTGTCCGTCACGCTGCATATCCTGGCGGGCGCGGCCTTTCTCGTCGTCCGAACGGCTCCCCACGCTCCGACGGCGCCCATTTACAAGGTGAGCCTGATCGCGGCGCCGGCAGGCCCGCGCCAGATCGGCGTCGTGCAGCCCACTCCGCCCGTGGTCACGCGGACGCCTCCCACGTCGAAGCCCGCTCCTCTCGCACGAGAGACGCCCGAGCCGGCACGCATGAAAGCGCCCTCCAAGACGCCACCTGTTCGGACGGCGAAAATGGCCACTCCGAACGCCGCGCCGGCCGCTCCCGCTTCCTCGGCCGCACCTGTCGCGGGCGGTGGACCACAGGGCGGCCGAGGCGCCGACGTCGCCAACGTGAAGGCCGATGGGATCGCATTTCCGTATCCCGTGTATCTAACGAACATCGTGCGGCAGATCGCGCTCAACTTCAAGCCGTCGGCACGAGGTGCGTTGACGGCGGAGGTCGCGTTCATGATTCGGCGCGACGGAACGGTCGCCGGGTCGCGTCTCACCAAACGGTCGTCCGTGTACTCATTCGATCAGGATGCGCTCGCGGCCATCGAGTTGGCGTCGCATGCATTTGGTCCCCTGCCGCAGGGATTCTCGGACGACGTGCTTCCGGTGATCTTCAGCTTCGACCCACGTCTCATTCGGTAATGTCGCTCATGATCATTCGCCGCGCGCTCGGCGCGCTGCTCCTCATCTCGGCTCCGCTCGTCGCGCAGGATACGACGCGTGGAGTTCGCATCGGCCTCACCTACGATCCCGGCGCGAGGCCGGGCGTCGTCGTGCTGCCCGGCAAGGGCGTCGGCGCCGACTCGATACGCGCCATTATTCAACGTGACCTCGACTTCGGCGATCGGGTAAGCGTGATCGAGCTCGACGCCGGCGCGCTTGGTGAAGCGAATCGCGTCGCGTCGCCCAATTGGCGGGTGCTCGCGAAGCTCGGTGCGGCGGCGGCGGTGCAGGTGACACTGACGTCCACGGGACTGCATCTCGCGGTGTATGACGTGCCGAAGCAGACCACGGCGCTCATTCGGGACTACGTCGCGCCGCCAATGTCGCAAATGCGGGGATGGCGCGCCGTGCTACACGGGCTGTCGGACGATCTCGAAGAGTCATTCACGGGGACGCGCGGTATCGCGCGCACGCGGGTGCTGTTCGCGCGCGCGAATCGCCTGTGGGCCGTAGATAGCGACGGCGAGCAGATGGTGCTGGTCGCAGAGACGGGAACGCCGCTCTCCGCCGCCTGGCATCCGAACGGAACGATGATCACCTACACCACCCTCATCCCGTCGCAAGTCGTCGTCAAGGATTTGTCGTCTGGACGAGAGCGCACGGTCGCCGGGGGAAGCGGGGTGTTCATTTCTCCGGTCTTCACTCCGGATGGCTCGAGCGTCGTCTACGGTCACGGTGTGGATGACGGCGTCGACATCTACATCGCGCCCGTCACCGGGGGCGGCGGACGCCGGCTCTCCGTGGGGCGCGGCAGCGACAACGTCTCGCCGAGCTTCAGTCCTGATGGGCGCCGCATCGCGTTCATGTCGGGCCGCGCGGGCCATCCCGAGATCTATACGATGGATGCCGATGGGACGAACGTCGATCTGCTCACGCCACTCGAGTTCGGTGAAAACGCGCATCGCGCGGCCCCCGATTGGTCGCCCGACGGCGGGTCCGTTGCGTTTCACTCGAAGATTGGCGGAACCTTTCAAATCATGACGATCAGTCTCCGCGATCGCGGGCTCAAGCAGCTCACGAGCGATGGTCGCAACGAGGACGCGTCGTGGGCGCCCGACGGCCGGCATCTGACCTTCACGTCGAATCGCAGCGGGGTGAAGCAGCTCTGGGTGCTCGACGTCGAAACTAGCCGCTCGCGCCAGCTCACGCGCGGTGCGGGTGAGGCACGGAACCCTGCATGGTCGCCTCGCCTGTCGTCCAACTGAGTATCCCGAGTCACCGCTTGCCGACTCTTCCACTTCGGAGACCTGCATGACCCGTCGCATCGTTCTTTCATTCGTCGTACTTCTCGGCGCAGCATGGCTCGGCGCGTGCCGCAAGAAGCCGGAGCC
>DATCGM010000205.1:0-2393 GCA_036508915.1 Gemmatimonadaceae bacterium | reverse complement strand
GACGTCGAGCTCGATGCCGTCGGCGCCCGCGTCGAGGGCGAGCGCGAAGCTGGCGAGGGTGTTTTCCCGCGCCAGACGCGGCATGCCGCGGTGCGCGATGCGAAGGGGCGGTCGGATCGGAGTGGCCATGGCGGGCGAGACGCTGCGCGGGTGTAACTGTATGTTATCCGTTCTTGATGGCCGCCGCGAACTGCTTCTTAACGACACGCCCTGCTGTACGTCCAACTTGCCGGATCGCATGACAGATGACGCCGGGGATGCCGATGACCAGACAGACCTCGACCTCATCACGCGATGGAAGGACGGGGATCAGCGTGCCGCGACGCTGCTCGTCGAGCGGCACGCTGGAGCGGTCGCGCGGTTTGCGTCGAGTGTCGGCGCGCGCGGAGACGTGCAGGATGTCGTGCAGGATACCTTCGTTCGGGCGTTCGCCTCGCTGGACAGCTTTCGTGGCGACAGCTCGCTTCGCACCTGGCTCTTTACGATTGCGCGGCGTTTGCTGCTCGACCTGAGACGCTCGGAGCGACGACGAGGAGAGCAAGTCGAGGTGCAGGACAGCGACGCAGTCACGGAGTACGATTCGCTCGACTCCGTGGTCGCCGAGGAGACCCGAAAGCGGATGCACGATGCGGTGGGTCGCCTCTCGAAGACGCAGCGCGAGGTGTTCATGCTGCGGGTGAGTGAAGGATTGTCGTACAAGGAAATCGCCGACGTGGCCGGTACGACTGAGGGAGCCGCGCGCGTGCACTATCACAACGCGATGCGCGCTATCAAGGAGTTTCTCGATGAATGATTGTCCGAACGCCGACGTTCGTGATCTGCTGCCCGACCTGGTGCATGGCCGCCTTGATGCCGAGACGCATGCGACGGTTGAGGCGCACATGGCGGGATGTGCCGATTGTCGGGCGGAGCTCGCGCTGCTGCGCGATCTGCGCGGGTCACTTCGCCGTACACCTCGACTGGATCTCGCCGCGATCGCTGCCGCGGTGCCAGCCTACCGTGCGCCGGTTCGTCGCTCGTGGGTGGGATGGCGCACGGCGGCGGCCATCACGATGCTCGTCGCCGGCGGATCGTCGGTCGCGCTACTCCAGCGGAATGTCGCTCCTCACGTGGACTCAGATTCCGTCGCGTCGGCGCCCGTGTCGAGCGTGCCCGCTCCCGTGAGCGCACCAGTCGCTACGCCCAGCACCATTCCGGGCAGCGCGCCAGTGCAGACGCCGTTGCCCGAGAAGCCGGCTCCCGTCGTGAGCCAGCCGCCCATTACAGCCGCGCCGGTTGCGCGCGTACCCGACTCGGGCGGTCGCGAGCTCGCCATGGGAGGCGGCTCGCTCAACGATTTCAGCGATCGCGAGCTCACGTCGCTTCTCAAGGACATCGAGTCGCTCGATGCGGTGCCGTCGGTTGAGGTGGACAACACCCCGATCGCGCCGATCGCGCCGCGCCGAGCGACGCCATGAGCAGGAGGATGCTGCTCGTGGCGGCGCTCGCGCTGCCGATCGTCGCCGGCTCGCTCGAGGCGCAGGGCGAGCTCAGAAATCGTCCCGGTACGCTCCAGGAAGCTCGTCGCGCGCAGAAGCAGGAGCAGCGACAGGAGCTTCCACAGGGAGTCCAGCCGAACCGAAACCAACAGCTCCAGCAGCAGATTCGCCGCAGTCTCTGGCGCGTCGCCAAGCAGCGCATCGGTTTCTCCGACGATCAGATGCTCCGTCTCGAGCGCACGAGCCAGCGCTTCGATCAGCAGCGCCGCATGCTCGCCCAGGAGGAGAAGGCGCAGCGTGTCGCCATGCGGACCGAGATTCTCGCTGACTCGAGCGCGAACCAGAGCAACATCGCGATCGCACTCGAGCAGTTGCATGGGCTGCAGCAGAGGCGGCTGGACTTGCAAGCGGAGGAGCAGAAGGAGTTCGCGACCTTCATGACACCACTTCAGCGGGCGAAGTTCATGGCCCTCCAGGAGCAGGTGCGCCGACGCCTCCAGGATTTGGCGCGGGCTCGGCCGGATTCCACCGCGGTGAAGCTGCCCGACGCGCCGTAACAACGTTTCATGAATTGTCGGGTATCGTCCCGATGCGGCGCACGAATTAGCTTGCCTGAGTACCTGCCCGGGTGGCGGAATCGGTAGACGCAGGGGACTCAAAATCCCCCAGCACGCGAGTGCTATACGAGTTCGAGTCTCGTCCCGGGTACTAGTTTTTCATAGGAGAACGGCCCCGTTTCGGGGCGTCAGAGAGGCCCGGTCAGGCATTCGCCTTTCCGGGCCTTTCTGGGCCTTTTTGGAGTGGGTTTGGCAGACTGTGACAATGGAGGTCCCCTGCGTCTAGCCTACGGCGTCGCTGGCGGGCCGCGGTGGGGTCGCCGCATTCCACGGGGCCGGGTGGCGGACCAGCCGTCAT
>DATCGM010000204.1:0-4734 GCA_036508915.1 Gemmatimonadaceae bacterium | reverse complement strand
GAGATACGGACCATACCACTCGGCGCTGATCGGCAGTGCTGCCGCCGCGAGCGCGTACACGAGCGCACCGATCACGAGCACCGCGAATGCACGCGCCCACTCGGGATCTCGCGCCGAGCGCAGCGCGCCCGCGAGCACGATTCCGCCGTAGAGCAGCAGGGCGAGTGCGGTGCCTCCGCCATCGTTGGTGACGAAGGGCGCGGACAGCGCCCCCGCGACCGCGACGGCGAACAGAAACTCGCTGTCGTCGTGAAGCGCCAAGGCGGCCAGCCCCACCGCAACCACGTCGACAGCCCCAAGCGCCACCGCCGTGGGAAGGAGGTGAAAGAGCGGACCGGCACCCCATGCGACGAGATCAATGACCGCGAGCGAAAGCGCCAGGAGCACACCGCCATACCGCACCTCCCCTCGGCGACGAAACACGAATCCCGCCGTCGCCAGCAGCACAGCCACGATGACACCAGCGACGACGCGCACCTCGGGAGTGAGCAGGCCGTGCTGCACCGCCATCTTGATCACCGCCCCGACCGCCATGAGAATCACGAGCGCGGCCAGTGCGAGCGTTCCGTAGCGGCCGACCAGCGACTCGAGCTCGTCTCCACTGATCGCCGCACTGGAGTGCATGCGATCGGAGAATGATTGGCGGCCCGGCGGTGGTGGCGGCGGCGGTGGGCTTCCCGCCCCTCTCGGCGGCTGACGGAGAGCGGCCGCGACCTCGGCGCTCAGCGCCGCGACCTGTTGCTCGAGGGCGGCGAGACGATCGTCGTTGGCTCGAGCGCCGGATGACGTGTGCGACCGCGACCGGTCCGAGTCGTCCAGCGGGTCGTCGAGAGGACTCATGCGCGGAACATACTCGCGCCCACGCGACGACCGCCAGTTCGTTAGATACGCGCCACGATCACGAGCGGCGATTCGGCCTGCGGCTTCGCCGCCACGCGCGCCGGCTTCTTCGGTGCCACCACGTCGGCGGGTCGTACGACCTCGGCCCGCTGGCTACCGGCGAGCTCGGTGCGTCGCTCGTCCACTCGACGCTCATCTGCGCGATCAACTGCGGGCGAGACTCGGCGCTCCTTCACACGGCGGTTTGCCGAGCGATCCCAGGCATCGAGATGCACGAGCAGATCGTCGAGCGAGCGCACTCGGCGCGCGCCATCGTGCTCGCGGCGAAGAACGACGTGCGTCCACCCGCGCACGCCAACGGGTTTGTGCCACGTGCCGTCAATGCGCACGCGACGACCGGCGATCGCGTGGCCGAGCACGCGTTCGTAGCGCGAGCGCGAAAGCAGCGTGATCGGGAAGAGATCGTTCCAGGTGCAGAGTCGGCCGACGTCATCGTACGCTGCCGGCCGATCGTTGAGCTCGAGCAGCGAGGGCGCGCGACCGCGCATGACCGCGGCGATGAGCTGCAGCGAATGCGGATCTCCGAGCGCGCGAATGGAGCTCCAGAAGTGCCGCGTCGTGCGCCCCGCCATCTCGCGCAGCGAGATGCGCTCGCCCGAGCGAAGCGTCCAGCGATCGCCGTCCACGTCGGCGGTGAACGGATTCGCGGGGAAGCAACTGTGCTTCGCCACCCATCCCTTCCGGGAGCTGTGCGGGACGGGGACAAATCCCCGCACGATGGGGATGTCGTGCGCCGCGAGCTGCTCGAGTGAATAGTCAGGCCACGTCATCACCTCGCGCACGATACCGACGATGAGCGTCGCTGTCGCTGCCATCAGCGCCGCGTCGGGAGTAAAGTCGGCGGTGATCTCGATGCGATTGCCCCGCGGACGAGCACCCACGCCGGTGGAGCGGCGGTTCGCGGCGAGCAGCATCACGGGCGTGGCGAGCACGTACGTCAACAGATACGCAAGCTGCTCGATCGAGCGGCCGTTGCGGCGCTCGCTCGACGGCACGTCGAAGGAGACGTTGTAGTGGGCGCTGAAGCCGACGAGGCGAACCGTGCGGTCGTTCGCGATCTCCCATGCGTCGAGCTCATCGCGCAGAAAACCGAGACTCTCCCAGAGCGACCGAGTCCCACGCGCGCCGCACCCGCGCGCGATTTCGATCATTGGCGTCGCGATCTCCATCACGCCGGTGTCGAAGTAGAGCGCGCCACCGGTGGGCAGATGATACGATCGCCCGGTGCGGTGCACGAGCGGGGCGCGCACGACGTGACGCGGCGAGCCGAACACGTCTTCCGGCTTCTGCGGCACGTCATCCACAACGGTCGTGAACTCGGCCTCGAGTCCGATCGCCGGAAGACCGCCACCGATGGTCGCTCGTTCGCTTCGCGCCACGCGATCCGCGCGCCGCGGTCGCTTCACCTGCCCCGTCACCATCATCCTCTCCTGCGCCAGCAGTTCGCGAAGGTGTTGCTGCCTTTACACCATTTACAGTGGATCGCCCGCGAGCTTCAGGTTGTACGTCTCACCAGCCGCGTCGCGGGGAACGCTCACCACGTAACCGAGATCGAGATGCAAATGATCGTCCGTTTTTGCGAGTTCCGGACCAAGCGGACGAGTCCACACCGTAGGAATCACTCCGCGCGCGATCTCGGCAAATCGTGCAATGCTCTCCTGCGAATCCAGATATGTGTCGCCAACCCGGTACACGTTCGCTGCCGTTCCCCAGCAGTGCGGCGATGCGCCGCCCACGCGCGCGTGCCTTGGCGAGCAGTAGCCCCCATTCGCCCCGATGTAGACATACGTCCCCACCGCATCCCTGAAGAGCTCCAGCGCCAGCGCAAGGAGTACCGTGGCGCACGGTATGTACCGAGGAAAGACACGCAATGGTGGTGCCTCGCGCACGTCCGTATGGATGAACTCGGAAGCGGCGAAATGCGGCGCAAGACAGGTCTCGCTCGCCTGCGCCCACGACTGGATCTCGTAGAAGTAGCGCGGAAGCACACGCGCCTGCCCGGTGTGATCGCAGAGGATCCCGCCGGGCATCAGCACGTCACGGTAGCGCCGCTCCAGGCGTCGCCCGTCCACGAGACGCAGAGGAAAGGTCGCGAGTGCGGTCGCCATCAGTCGCGATCTCCAATGAGTGCGGCGTATGCCAGATAGGATGCGGCGGCGATCGTTGCGGATCGCTCCGTCGCCGAGGGCTCCCACTCGGTGAGGACCGACAGCGCGTATGGACGGCGATCCGGCAGATACACCAGTCCGGCGTCGTGCGCGATCGTCGAGATCTCGCCCGTTTTGTGTGCAACCTTGGCTACGCGCGGCAGGCCGGCCGGGATGCCGCTCTTGAACTGCTGGCCGAGCAGGACGTCGACCATCTGGCGCGAGAGCGCGGGGCTGAAGGCACGCTCCTCACCGATGAGGCGCAGTAGCCCCACGAGCCCGTTCGCCGTGACACGGTTGTTGATGCCGTGCTCGAAGGCCGTATCGTCCTCGACGCCGCGCCGCAGGTCGATGCCAGCGAGGCCGAAGCCCTCGATGGTGCGCTGCAGGACGTCGAGCCCGACGAGATCGAGGAGGAGATTGGTCGCGAGATTGCTACTCGTCGTGATCATCGCGTCGGCGAGTTCGCTCACGCGAAGCGTGCGGCCGACCTCGCGATGGACGTCTGGATTCGCGTCGCGGTCGAGCCGCACGCGATACGGCGAGCCGTCGTAGGCGCTGAGGAAGCGGTTGCGCACGTGCACGCGCGACTGCGGCAGGAGATCGCCGCGGAAAATCGCGCCGAAGACCCCGACGAGAACGGCGACCTTGATGGTGCTCGCAGCGTGGAACCAGCGGTCGGCGTGATAGTGGAATTCCGCCCCAGTCTCCAGATCGGCAATGGACACCGCCAGTGCCGCCGCGCCTGCTTTCGCCTCCAGCTCGGCGAAGCGAGCCTGGAGCTCCGTCGAGGACTGCAAGGAAGGGACGGTGGTCTGGACGGGGGTTCGGCGGGTCATGGCGGACCGGACCATTGCAATCCGCGTTCCGTCAGCGTGCGCTCGATAGAAAGATCGACCCCTGTTTCGGAACTGGCTGCCGCTTGCCGAGGTGACGGGAAACGCAAACCGGCGCATCGTCTGCCTCAAGTGAAGGTGGTGCGCCATCTTGTCACCACCGAGCACCCGGCTCAGCGAGTAAACGCTAGGTTTCGGGAATGACAGACCGGATCCTTTCTCCCGCGCAGCGGCGAGTCGTCACGTGGGGCGTCATCGCCTTCGTCCTCGCCATCGGCGCCGCCGTGAGTATCGCGCTCCTTCGCCGAGCTGCAGGCGGAGTCCTGTTCGGCCGGAGATCGGAGCCGCAGATCACGCAGCAGGTCGTCGTGGAACGACTCCGTGAGGTAGCGAAGCTTGTCGCCACCGAGATGACCCTGCGTGACGTCGTCACCTACGAGCAGACGGAGTGGCGCTCGACCAAACGCACCCTGCTCGTGGTCACAGCGCGCGTGGCGGCGGGGATCGATCTTGCGCGCAATACGGATGTGAGCATCGATTCCGCGGCGAAGCGCATCACCATCTCCCTGCCGCCCGCGCAGATCATGAGCATCGACATCGTCAACGTCACAACCTACGACGAGCACGCCGGGCTATGGAATGCCTTCCGCGCCGAAGATCGCGACGTGATCCAGCAGCGCATCCGGACGCAACTTATGGTTGCCGCGCGCCAATCCGGGATCCTCGAACACGCCGACCAGAGCGCGGCCCGAGTGCTGAGCGAATTGCTGAGCCGCGACGGGTACACGGTCGAGATCAGGCGGCCGCCGGTGCAGCTCGCGCCGACCGGTTAAGAGCTGTGCCGGCATCGA
>DATCGM010000203.1:0-13981 GCA_036508915.1 Gemmatimonadaceae bacterium | reverse complement strand
TGGCGAGGACATTCCGCGACTCGGCTACAACACCGCCATCGCGGCGATGATGGAATACATGAACACCATGCGGTCCGGCGAGCGCAAACCGCACGTCGACGAAGTGCGCCCGCTCGTGCAGATGGTGAGTCCCTTCGCGCCACACATTGCCGAGGAACTCTGGTCGGTGCTGGAGGGAGGGGGGCACAACACGACGAGTGTGTTCGCCGCCGGTTGGCCGAGCTACGATCCGGCGCTCGTCGCGGAGAACACGGTCACGATGGCCGTTCAGGTGAACGGCAAGACCCGAGGCACGGTCACCGTAGCGAAAACCTTCACGCAGGACGACGCGCTGGCTGCGGCGATGGCGGAGCCGACGATCGCGAAGTTCGTGACCGGACCGGCGAAGAAAGTTATTTTCGTGCCCGGGCGAATGCTGAACATCCTGGTCTGACCGCCGTCTTCAGAACCGTACTCCGACCGTCAGCGGCACAGTCAGCAGCGGCCGTCCATCCGCCAGCATCACATGCAGCCGCGCTTCCGCGACCGCCGAGAAGCCCGTGAGCGGGATCTCCACGCCCGTGCCGACGTTGACACCGGGGCGCGTGCCCTCCTTCGTCGCATTGTAGATCGCGATGCCGCCGCTGACGAAGGTCTGCGCCGTGGACTGCTGAAGACGATAGACAATGGTCGTTCCGAGCGAGAGGACGTTCGAGTCGTCGCCGGTGTGGCCCGACTTGAGCGCGAAGCGCTGAAAGAGCGCCTCGCCACGCAGCGAGTACGGCTGGCCGCTCACGGCGTACTCGACGACGCCGCCAAGCGCGTATCCTGCCGCGTGATCGTCGGCGAGACGGCCGACCGGAATGGCGATGCCCGCCGTGACGCCGTAGAGCGGAACGTAGAAGTCCGACTGCGTGCGCGGGGCCGGCGCTGGTGGATTCGGCGTGGGGCCGGACGTCTGTGCAGACGCAGTCGAGGCGAGTGCGCCGGCGAGGATGAGCGTGAAGAGAGCTGTCTTGAGACGCATGACGTAAGAGTTTGGGAGAGAAATCAAAAGTCGCAACGACAAATTCCTGCCTTCAGCATGTCAGAGCATCCGCGCGATCCATTCTCCGACAAAGTAGCCCACGCCGGCGACGCCGAGCCCGACGACGAACATGTCGATTCCGGAGCGGAAGACGCCGCGGCCGGTAAAGATCGACCGGGCTGCGCCCACCACCCAGTGCGACAGCATCGACACCGCGAACGCGACGACGGCAGCGGTACGCCCATCGAGGAAAAAGAAGGGAAGTACCGGAATGAGCGCACCGATCGCCGTCGCCGTGCCGGTGATCCAGGCCTCACGAAACGGCGACGTCGCCGACTCGCTGATGCCAAGCTCCTCCTGTACCTGTTCGGCGAGCATCTGTTCCGGATTGGCCATCACCTGCGTCGCGAGCGCGTACGCGCGGTCGCGGTCGATGCCCTTCGCTTCGTAGATGAGGGCGAGCTCGTCGCGCTCGATCTCGGGCATGAGCGCGATCTCGTCTCGCTCCATCGCGATCTCGTGCGCATACACCTCACGCTCGCTCTGCGCGGCGAGATAGCCGCTCGATCCCATCGAGAGCGCGTCGGCAATGAGGCCCGCGACGCCGGCGACGATCACGGCATGGTAGTTCGCTCCGGCCGACGCGCCGATAACACCCGCGACGAGACCGAAGTTCGCCGTGAGGCCGTCATTGAACCCGTAAATGACGTTCCGTAGGAAGCCGCCAGCTCCCGTCTTGTGCCAGGACTCGCCCGTTCGGCCCGCGACGGCATTCAGCGTCGACGCGTGCTCGGCCGACTCCTTGGCGAGCAGCAGCGCTTCATCGCGTCCGGCGACATTCCGGCCGGTGGTCCGATGCATGTCGAGGTACGCCTTGACCTCGCGCCCCTCCTCGGCGAGCAGCATCGGGAGCAGGAAGTTCGGTCCGAAGCGCCGCCCGAGAAACGCGAGGAGACGCGTGCGCGCCGTCGGCCGGTACGGCCCGATGCGGCGGCCATGGCGCGTCAACAGGGCGGCCCAGATCTCGAGGTGTCTGTCTTCAACGTCAGCCAGACGCCGATAGATGTCCTGCTTGGCTGGGTCCGGCTCGGCATCGGCCAGAAGGCGATAGAGATACGCCGCATCGGCCTCGTCCTGCCAATGATGCTCGAATGCGTCGAGGTCGGGGGTGTCGGTCTGCGCTTCTTCAGGTGGGGTGAGCGTGGCCATGGTCGAAATATGACATCATGGAGAAGGCGATGTCGGATTGCCGACATCAGACCCCCTCGCTGGGATTGGTGCTCCTGAGCCGGCATGTCCTTTAAAGGGACGTCGGAAGCGGACGGCGGACATGTGACATCCGTTTAGGCGGCACCGCACAGCGTGTTTCGGCCCAGAAGCAGGTGGCGTTGCGCCTCCAATGTGCCTTTCAGCGCCTGGTGCAACGGCCGACGTCGGGATCCGAATAGGCAACCCTCCCATCCCTCCTCGTGTCTGATGGGCTACGGACCACATCGGACAGAGGGAAAACACTCATGCGATTCACAAGCTTGCTCGCACTTGCCGCGGTGGTGGGCGTCGCGGCGCACACCGCCAGCGCACAGACCGAAGGCCGGGTGCGCATCTCCACACCGGCCGTCGCCGGCGGCGTATTCCGCGTCAATGGCGAGCCCGAGCACCGCGCTGCGCTCGGCGTTGGCACGACGACCACGGGGACGCTGCGCGACACCCTCGGCCTCATGATCACGTCGATCACGAAGGGCAGCCCGGCCGAGAAGGCTGGGCTCGAGGAGGGCAACCGCATCGCTGCCATCAATGGCGTGAGCCTCCGCGTCAACGCCGCCGACGTCGAAGACGGCGAGATGTCGAGCGCGCTCACGCGGCGCCTCACGCGCGAGCTCGGCAAGTCGAAGCCGGGCGACGAAGTGGAGCTGAAGGTCTACCGCGACGGCCGCACGCAGACCATCAAGGTGAAGACGGCGGACTCCGACGTCCTCTTCGCCCGCAACGATGCGGTGCGCATCACGCGGTCCGAGATGGAGAACCGGCCAGCGCTCGGATTCAGCATCGGCAACACCGGAAGCCGCCGCGATACGCTCGGCGTGCTCGTGATGAGCGTCTCCGACTCGACGCCAGCGGCCAAGGCGGGAATCGAAGAGGGAAATCGCATTGCCGCGATCAATGGCGTGAGTCTTCGCGTGCCGCGTGAAGACGCAGGCGACCGCTGGCTCGGCAGCGCCAAGGCTCAGCGTCTGCAGCGAGAGATCTCGGCGCTCAAGCCGGGTGACAACGTGGCGCTCAAGGTCTACTCCAACGGCCAGTTCCGCGACGTGACGCTGAAGGTGGCGCGCGCAGGGGACCTGCCGAAGAGCGGCGCCATGATGTTCATGGGTGACGGCTTCATGGGCGCGACGACCGCCATGCCGGCCATGCCGGCCATGCCCCGCCTTCCCAACATGCCGATGATGCGCATGGCGCCGATGGCCCCGATGGCACCCATGCCTCCGATGGACGGCTTCCGTTTCGAGATGAGCCCCGAGTTCCGCCGCGATCTGGAAGGAATCCGCGTCCAGCTCAACAACATCCGGCCGCAGATCGAGCGGTCACTCCGCCTAACGCCGCGCGTGCGAGTGATGAATGTGATCGTCTGAAGGCGGGAATAGAGGAATACTAAGGAAGAAAGGAGAGCAGTCCTCTGTCGGGAGCGGGTAGCTACTTAAAACCCCCGCGAATAGAAACTTGAAACGGCCCGGCAGAAACGCGGGTACGGCGCTTCAGGCTGTGTCCATCGCGTCGAACGTCGCGAGCGCTATCGCCTCCTGGAACCACTCCACGGCGCCCCAGTTCACCAGCCACGGCACGCCGGTGAGCCCCAAGTGAGTGGCCATCGCGATGGCGTCGAGAACGCCAACCGCCGCGCCGAGTCCTATCAATAGCTGTCCGAAGCGGCGCATCGCTCGATCCCCCTTCCCCGTATATCTCAACCTAAAATTCGATCTGCGCTCCCAACTCGATCACCCGGTTCGGCGGGATCTGGAAAAACTCCGTGGCGGAGCGGGCGTTGCGTGACATCAGGGCGAACAGGTTCTTGCGCCACCGCGACATCCTGGTCTTGCCGGTGAGCACCAGCCGCTCGCGTCCGAGATAGTACGACGTATCCATCGTCGGCACTGGTACGCCTTGGGCGGCCGCGCGGCCAAGCAGCTCGGGAATGTTCGGCGATTGCATGAAGCCGTATGTCGCCACGAGCCGATAGAATCCCTGGCCCAACTTCTCGAGCGTCAGCATGTGGTCGCCGGAGACCTCGGGAATGCCGCGCGTCTGGACGCTGAGGATCACCACCGTCTCGTGCAGCATCTTGTTGTGCTTCAGATGGTGCAACAGCACCACCGGCACGCCATCGGGACTCGACGTCATGAAGATCGCCGTGCCGCGCACCCGAAGCGGCGGGCTCTTCTCGATGCTGGTGAGGAAGATCGCAAGCGGGAGCGCCCCGGCCTCCTGAATCTCCTGGAGCTGCATCCGGCCGCTCTTCCACGTGCTCATCAGGGTGTACACCCCGATCGCCATCACGATCGGCACCCAGCCGCCATGCTCGATCTTGATGACGTTCGCGACGAGGAAGGACAAGTCAATGAGCAGAAAGAACGCGGTGAGCCCAACGACATGCGCGAGCGACCAGTTCCATCGTGACCTCGCGACCACGGCGAACAGGATGGTCGTGATCGCCATCGTCCCCGTCACGGCGATGCCGTACGCCGCGCTCAACGCACTCGAGCTCTGAAACGCGAGCACGAGCACGAGGCAGGCGACCATGAGCGCCTTGTTCACCTCGGGAATGTAGATCTGCCCCGCCTCGTGCTTCGAGGTGTGAATGATCTGCATGCGCGGCGAATAGCCGAGCTGGATGCTCTGCTGTGTGAGGGAGAACGCGCCCGAGATCAACGCCTGCGACGCGATGACCGCCGCCGCGGTGGCGATGATGAGCAGGGGCCACTGGAACGCCGCGGGCGCCAGCAGATAGAATGGGCTGCTCGCCGCCGCGGGATCGCGCAGCAGCAACGCGCCCTGGCCGAAGTAGTTGAGCAGCAGGGCAGGGAGCACGGCGGCAAACCAGGCGATGCGAATGGGCCGCTTGCCGAAATGTCCCATGTCGGCATAGAGCGCCTCAGCACCCGTCACACACAGCACAACGGCGCCGAGCGTGAGGAACCCGGCGATGCCGTGCTCGCGGAAGAAGAGCACACCATGCCACGGATTGGCCGCCGCCAGCACACTCGGCGCCGCCATGATCGAGCGGACGCCGAGCGCGGCGATCGTCACGAACCAGATCAGCATGATCGGCCCGAATACCGTGCCGACTCGAGTCGTGCCGTACCGCTGCACCATGAAGAGCGCGAAGAGAATGACCAGCGTGATCGGCACCACGATGTGCGCGAGGGCGGGTGCTCCGACCTCGAGCCCTTCCACCGCTCCGAGCACGGTGATGGCCGGTGTGATCACGCCGTCGCCGTAAAGGAGTGCGGCGCCGAACAATCCGAGGGCGACGAGCGCGAGCCGCCGACTCTTGTCGTCGGTTCGGCGCTTCTGCTGGAGGAGCAGCGCGAGCAGCGCGAGAATGCCACCTTCGCCGCGATTGTCCGCGCGAAGGATGAACACGATGTACTTGACGCTGACGACGAGAACGAGCGACCAGAGAATGAGGGAAAGGACGCCGATGATGTTTGGCGGCGTAGGAGTGATGCCATATTCCTGCTTGAAGCACTCACGCAGCGCGTACAGCACGCTCGTGCCGATGTCGCCATAGACGACGCCGAGCGCGGTGAGTGACAGCACGGCGAGCCGTTTCCCGGTTGGTGCGGCGGGGACGGGCACCTCGTGCACGGACGTATCTGTCGAAGTTTCGGCCGACATCGAATTGAGAGAGCAGCAGGTCGGGGCGCCGCCCTAGAAAACGGCGCAGGCCGGAGACGCATGCGCCCCCGGCCCACTTCAACATATGCGCCTGTCGACCTTCCGGCAGCCGCTCAGGCTGACCGGCGCCCTATGCCTTGGCCGCCAAGGCCTCGATTTCCCTTGCTGCGCGGTCCAGAATGTCGACGATCTGCTTCAGAAGCGCCGGGTCGTGGACGGCGTCGGTAGCTCGCCTATAGGTCGCCTTGCCGACTCGCCGAAAGGCGCCATGGACCTCGGCCATCGGCTCGTCCAGAAAGTGGCCGACGAGCTTCGCGATCCGGTCGAAGATGTTGTCCACCGTCTCGCGATTCTCGGCGAGGTGGGCGCGGCCCTCGTCCGTGATCTCGTAGACCTTCTTGCCCTCCGGGCCCGGGACGATCCGAGTGTATCCGAGATCCTCGAGGAACTGGAGCGTCGGATAGACCGTTCCCGGACTCGGCGCGTAGGCACCACCAAATTTTTCCTCGAGCGCCTTGATGATCTCGTAGCCATGCCGGGGCTTCTCCTCGAGCAGCCGGAGGACGACGTAGCGCAAGTCGCCCTGCTCGAACATCCGTCCGCCGCGCCAGCGTCCCCGGGGCCGCCCCTCGGCACCGAAGAAGCCGTTCATGAAGCTGGCGTCCCATCCCCACTTTCCCCGGGCGTGGTGCGGGGATTCGGGCCGAGCGTCCCACGTCCAGAAACAGTCGCGCATGGAGTCCTCCGCTCGATACGAGCGATATATCTTAGTTTGCCATAAGATATATCGGACGATATATCGTAGTCAAGCGTCAGCCTACTCAACGGCGCGGGCAGTTGCCCCGTACCTTAGAGCCAGAACACGAACGAACACGCGGCTCTCTCCCCTGTCACGTTCAATGAGAATCCTCCCCATCGGATGCGTCATCGCCACGGCACTCGCCGCATCCCGTGTGTCGGCGCAGACCGTGACAACCCGCGACACTGCTGCCTCTTTGCCCACTGTCACCGTCACGGCGACGCGAACTCCGGCGTCGATCCTCACCACGCCGCTCGCCATCACGAAGATCACTGCGCGGGACCTGCGGAGCATGAATGGGTACGGACTCGAGGAAGCGCTGTCGAAGGTTCCTGGCGTCATCGCGCAATCGCGCTACGGCACGAGCGACGTGCGACTCATCATTCGCGGATTCGGCGCGCGCGGCGCCGGCGACCGCTCGAACGCGGGGACTTCGCGAGGCGTGCGCGTCCTGCTCGACGGATTTCCCGAGACCGAGCCGGACGGGCGCACGGCGTTCGATCTGATCGATCTCGCCACGGCGCAGGCAGTCGAGGTCGTTCGGAGCAACGCGTCCTCGGTGTGGGGCAACGCGGCGGGCGGCGTGATCAACATTCTCACCATGCCCACGTCGCGAACGTCGAACATCGACGTGCAGCCGATCTTTGGCGGCTTCGGACTCGCGCGCTACGCCGTGCGCGCGTCGGCGCCGATCGGCGATGGGTCCGCGTGGATCGCGTTCACCAACTCCACCTTCGACGGCTGGCGCGCGCACTCCGATGCGCGGCGTTCCGTGCTCAACGCGGGCGCATCGGGCATGGTGAGCGAGCACACCCGACTCGGCATTTTTCTCGCCGCGGCGAACAACCTCATGCGTATCCCCGGTCCGCTCACGCAGGCGCAGTTCGACGCGGATGCCCGACAGGCCAACGCCACCTACCTCTCGCGCGACGAGCGGCGCTACAACCGGCTCGGCCGGCTCGGCGTCTCCATCGATCACGACATCGATACGACGACGTCCCTCTCCTCGGCACTTTACGTGAACCCGAAGTATCTCCAGCGCTCGGAGCGCGGCACATATCGCGACTTCACGCGCTTCCACTTCGGCGGCAACGTCATCGCACGCAAGGAGCTGGTGACCGGCGACGTGCGCTCTCGGCTCAGCGTTGGGGTGGACGAGGCGTACCAGGATGGCACCATCCTGTTCTACAACCTGTCGGCCACCAACGAGCGCGGCACCACGCTGAGCGACAACAAGGGCGAGGGCGCCAACAACCTCGGCATCTTCGCGCAGGACGAGCTCGCGCTGAGCGAGCGGCTCTCACTGCTGCTTGGCGCGCGGTACGACAGAATCACCTACTACTACCGCAGCTTCATGCCGACGGCTCCGGTGCGCTTCGATTCACGCGACTACACGCGCGTCTCGCCCAAGCTCGGCATCAACCTGCGCGTTGGGACGACGAGCAGCGTATATGCGAACGTCGGAGGCGGCATCGAGGCGCCCGCCGGCAACGAGACCGATCCCACGCCTGGCGCGCCGGCGCCGGCGCCGTTGCTCAATCCGCTGCTCGACGCCATCACCTCGACGACCTACGAGGTGGGCTACAAGTCGCTGAGCCGATTGCTCGCCGGCGCGATGAGCGTGAGCTACGACGTCGCGCTGTATGACACGGAAGTGCAGAACGAGATTGTGCCCTACGACGGCGGCCGGTACTACCAGACGGCGGCCAAGGCGCGCCGGCAGGGTGCGGAGCTGGGCGTCAATGCCCAGACGTCGATGGGCATCTTCGGCAGCGCGGTGCTGACCTTTTCGAGAAACGAGTACGTCAACTACGTGGTCGACTCGACGGTGCAGTTTCCAACCGATCCCACGAAGATCGGGAAGCGCGCCGACTACAGTGGCAACGAGGTCGTCGGCATCCCCGGGCTCGTCAGCAACCTCGAGGTGGGCACGGAGGTGCCCGGCTACCGTGCGCTCCGATTCAAGGCGGCGATGGAGCACTCGGGGGAATACTTCGCCGACGACGCGAACAAGGTACGGGTGCCGTCATTCACCATCGTGAATCTCACCGCCGAGCTGCGGGACCCCATCGCGTCGGCAAATGGATTTGGCGTGCGCGGCTTCATCACGGTGCACAACGTGGCCGACAGCAAGTACGTGGGATCGGCATTCCTCAATCCCGATCTCGTGGGTGGCGCGCCGGCCGTGTACGAGCCTGGCATGCCGCGAACGGTGATCGTGTCGCTGTCGGTCGGCCGGTTGCGCTGAAACTGCCAGATCGGGTCCATCGAGGTCGCTGAAGAGTGTCTTGGGGAGAAACCAACTGCGTTAAGCGTGGCGATCGCGGATCAAGCGGATCGATCGGATCTCCGCGGATAGAGTCGCAATCGCGTGAGGCCGCCATTCAATTGGCAGACTTGAAACAAGGTTGAAATTGCTTTGAAATAAGCAAAGCTCAGGCAGCGCGGTGGGTGTCGAACGTCGGGATGAGTGGATCAGCGAAGATCCGATATATCCGCTAGATCCGCGATGCCTACGAACGACGCTGTTCGAGAACGCGCTTCGAGCGCCGTTCAACGTACCGCCTCAATACGCATCGACAGTTAAGCTCGCTGCATCGGCTTTCGGCATGTCGATTGCCATATGTGTGGTCACCCGAAAGACGACCAATGCATTCTCAACTGTGAGGATACGACGATGGCTGACGATCTCGGCAGGGAAGGACTGAAGAACCAGGTGAAGGGCGCGGAGAAGGAAGGCGCCGGCAAGGTCCGCAAGAACATGGGCGACATGACCGGCAACCGCAGCGAAGAGCTGAAGGGCGCCGCGAAGGAGATGGAGGGCAAGTCGCAGCGCAAAGTCGGCGAAGCCGAGTCGAAAATCGACCGCAAAACCTGAGCGGCCGGATTAATGACAGCAGGGGGGCGCGGCATCTGCCGTCGCCCCCTTCATCGTTTCGTCATCTGGCGTTCAGCGAGACGTCATGTGGACAAGACCGAGTGCTAATGGGCGCGTCATGAAGGGCTAAGGTCCGCGTCGTATCGTCGCGAGGAGTCAATCTCACGACAATACTTTCGCGGAGGACAGCATGTTCACGACCCTGCCGGAATCACGGGCGATTCGGACTCGTAACGCGCGCAGCACGATGGCGAGTGTGGTGTTGCACGGCGCGCTGATCGCCGGCGCCGTGGCCATGACACTGCCGCGGCGTGTGGATGCGACGCCGGAGCCAGTCAAGGAAAGAATTCCCGTGTACGTGGCGATGCCGGATCGCGCCAGGCAGCCAGTCACTCCGATTCCTCAGCGCACGCAGCCAACGCAGCCGAGCGCGCCGCTACCGACGATCGCGGCGCCCATCATCACGCCATCCACGTTACCGCCGATCGACTTGAGCGGTCCGCCGCTGCCGGCCGAGCAGATCGTCATCGGTGGGCCGGGGGCACTTACCGCTCCATTCATCGGCGCCGGCGGATCGAGCGCCCTCACTCCAGGCGGTATCGTCGACGTCGGCGTCGTCGAGCGCATCCCCCGCATACTCGGCAGTGCACCGGCGCCGAGGTATCCCGGAGCGCTTCGCGAGAGCGGCGTCTCCGGCCGCGTGCTCGTGCGCTTCGTGGTCGACACGCTTGGCCGTGCCGAGCTCGATGGCGTCGTAATCCTCGAAGCGACGCATACGCTGTTCGCCGACGCCGTGAAGAGGGCACTCGGGCTTTATCGATTCAGTCCCGGCGAGATTGGCGGACGCAAGGTGCGGACGATGGTGCAACTGCCGTTCACATTCACGCTGCGGCCGTAGGACTGTCTTCGGGATTCTGCATCGACTAGCCGGCTCGCGCGAGTGACGACGGACTGGTGTTCCAAGTCCTTCCCGCGCGATAGGCGGCTGCGCGCTCGAGACTGTAACATTGACGCCCTCTGGCGACATTCATCGTGTGAAGCCCGCCACATCAACCGCGCCCCGATGTCCCTGCCCAGCGTGAAGAACGTCCTCACCGAGAGCGAGCTCCTCTCACAGGCACGACGAGGCAACCCAACGGCCCTTGGCGCGCTCTACGAGATGCACGGCGGCATGCTGCTGCGACTTGGGACGCGGATCACCGGCAGCGTATCTGACGCAGAGGATCTCCTGCACGACCTCTTCGTCGGATTGCCGGAGCTTCTGAGCCGATACGAGCATCGCGCCACACTGGGCGCGTGGCTTCGTGGCGTGATGGCGCGCATGGCGATTGGACGTCTGCGTCTGATGAACCGGCGAGAGGAGCTCGCGGGTGCGAGTCACGACAGAGTGCTCGCGCAGAGCGACCCGTGGAACGCCGTGGACCTCGAGCGAGCGATTGCCAGCTTGCCCGAGACTTCGCGCGTCGCGTTCGTGCTCAGGCAGATCGAGGGCTACTCCCACAACGAGATCGCGTCGATGCTCGGCATCTCGAGCGGCGCGTCGCGCGTCCGACATCTTCGTGCGCTACGGCAACTGCGCGCGCTTCTGGAGCCGTTACGATGAATGTCTTCCTGTTGCATCCGGACGACGATGCGCTCAGCACGTATCTCGCGAACGCACTCGACGCCGATCAGCGCGGCCGCATCGCGTCGCATCTGCATGCGTGCGTGAGGTGCCAGGAGACCCTTCGCTTCCTCACGCGATTCAACGATGCGACGTCAACGATCGCTCGTGTCGCGCCCGAAACGATTCTCGCCAGCGCACTCTCTGCACGTGCGGCAGGCGAGCGACGAATTCTTCCGTCGCCAGAGATTGAGTCGCTCACGGCCGTCCGCGCGCCGCGGCACCGCTTCGCCTGGGCGGCGCTTGCCGCATCCGTGGTCGTCGTCGCATACATCGCGTTTGCGCGGCCGGCCGAGGTTGCGGCGGTCGCCGCCGATAGCGAGATCAGGATCTCGCCGGCGAAGCCTCACGCCGGTGACTCGATTCATGTTGTCTATCATCCGAGCGGAGAACTGTTCAGAGGATCGGCTCGGCTCGTGCTCCGTGCGCGTCTGCGCGCGCCCGGCGACGGCATGTACTCCAGCGGAGTGCCAATTGCCCGTGTACGCCCTGTCGCGATATTGACGCGCAGCTCGAAGGGAGAATACTCCGGCGGCTTCGTCCTTCCAGACTCCATCGTATTTGCGTCGCTGGTGGTCGAGGACTCGGCAGCGCGCTCCGTCGATGAGAACGGTGGTCGCCTGTGGGAAGTGCTCGTGCATGGCGCGGACGGACAGCCGACGTATGATGCGCTCGAGCAGCGGATCAACGACATGATGGGTCGCAGTTGGGAAGAGGCATATGCGACGACCAAGCGGCTCACCACGCTCTATCCCGATCGTATCGAGTCCTGGACGACGCTGGACTTTTTCGACCGCGCACTCTTCGGTGAAGGCGGCGCTGACAGCCTCGGCAAATCCTACCGCGCCACGATCGAAAATCTGATTGCATCGGCTAGGACCAAGCCGAAGCTGAGCGAATCGGAAATCGGTGTGATCTTCTACGCCAGACAGGTGCTCACCTACCGCAAAGACGCGACGGCGGCGGACTCGGCGGAGTTCAACTACTGGCTGAATCGTACGTTGCGAGAGTACCCGCGGCACATGCAGCTCGCACAACACTACGCGATTCAGTTCACTCCTGAAGAGTGGAAGCATCCTGAACACATGCTCGATAGCCTCGAGCGGCTGTACGCGCGATTCTCGCCATTGCGGGGCCCCGGTCGCAATATCGTCATTGCGGGGCAGCGGGCCGCTTCCAAGTCGGAGAGCGACGTAGTCTATCGTCGCTGGAGTGCGCGAGGGATCGGGGCCGACAGCCGCGGCGATAGCGCGTACTGGACGGCTCTCGCGATGATCAAGCGTCCGTCGACGCGCCAGGAAGGGATGACGAGTCTGCGTCGTTTGCTTGCCTCGCCACTCGCTGCAATGGCTGGCGCGCGAGACCTTCGCGAAGACAGCACGAAGTACTCGATGCGAGCCGGCGCCGCGCGCCGCGCTGGACTCGCCGCACTCGGTCGTGCGCTCATAGCCGAGGGACGTACACGTGCCGGGCTGGACAGCCTTGGCCAAGCGGCTCGTGGTGGTTGGGATCCATCACTGTTTCGCGGCCTGCGCGCAGCGTATGCCGCTGCCGGCGACAGCGCTGGCGTGCAGGCGATGCTCTTGCGAATGTCTGTCGACCCACGCACGCCGACAGACACGGCAACGGCGATTGTTGCGTGGGGCCGCGCGCGGCTCGGCGCAAAGACGTGGAATTCGCTCGCCACCTCGGCTCGGCGCGAAATGCACGAACGTCTGCTCGCGAGGACGATCGTGCGCTCGCTTCGCGGATCACCTTCGCTCGTCACCGGCGACGGCAAGTCGCGCACACTTCGTGAGGTGATGGCGAACAGACCGGCGGCGGTGATCTTCTGGTCGCGCCACTGCGGCTTCGCCATCGAGGCATTGCCTTCGATCAGACGCGTCGCCGAGCGACTCGCGCGGGAGGGGCGTGGCGTCTTGTTGGTCGTCGACGAAGCTCCGTCTGCGGATGTGAAGCGGTATCTGGCGGAGAAGCAGTGGACGTTGCCGGTGTACTACGATGTCCGAGGAGAAATGAAGAGCGCCTTCAACACGTTCGGCACACCGGCATACTTCGTTCTCGATGGCGCGGGCCGAATTCGCTTCGATCGCATCGATGACGAGGCGGAACTCATTGCTCAGGTGGACGCTTTGCGCTCGGAACAGCGCTGATCGCACGTTGGCGCTGCGCGTAGCGCAACCGCGGGCTGAAAAGCGATCCCATCGAACAGGCCGAAGAGCGCTCTACTCGTATCGCAGCGCCACAATCGGATCCAGACTCGCCGCTCGTCTCGCCGGCCACACGCCGAACAGCACGCCCACGACCGCCGAAAACACGAACGCCATCACGATCGACGACGCAGAGATCTGCGTATTCCACTGGGCGAACGCGCTCATCGCAATGGCTCCGCCACTGCCGACGGCTGCGCCAATGAGACCGCCGAGCAGACAGAGCACCACCGCTTCGATCAGGAACTGAAGCAGGATGTTCGCACTGGTCGCGCCGAGCGCCTTGCGAATACCGATCTCGCGCGTGCGCTCGGTGACCGAGACGAGCATGATGTTCATGATGCCGATGCCGCCGACGAGCAGCGACACTGCGGCGATGCCACTCAACAGATAGGTGAATACCGCCGTCGTTTCGCCCAGGGTATTGAGGAAGTCAGCCTGGCTGCGAATCTGGAAATCGTCCGCCTTGCCCGACACGAGCCGGTGCTCGCGGCGCAGCACTCTCTGCACGTCGGCCATCGCATCGGGAATC
>DATCGM010000202.1:0-5258 GCA_036508915.1 Gemmatimonadaceae bacterium | reverse complement strand
GATATCCCGCTGCACCCGCAACAGATTGAACACCGGACGATCGGTCCGCGACAATGAACCCGCCGCGTCATCCACAGCGCTGAGCAATGCGACGCTCGTTCCCGACAGCTTTCCCGTGAGCTTCGCCGCGCCGATCGGTTGAATGATGCGCCGCGTGTAGATCAGCGAGTGCGGCGTGGAAAACTGCTCCGTCCCCTCGAGAAAGAACGGTCGCTTCTCGGCGAAGAAGAGCGTCTCTCGTGGATCGAAGGAGAACTGGCCCGCATCGGATTCAATCTGTGAGAAATCCGGATTGACGGTGCCGTTGAGCGTCAAGTTGTTCGTGATGCCCCATCGCGCATTGCCGCCGACATCCGGACGTGCGGCGTCGTACTTCCAGCCGCTCGACATACCCGCGACACGAGGAACTCCCGCCGTGCGCTGCGTGAGCTCGGGATTGACATCGACGACGAGGCCGCGCCGGAGGTCCGTCAGCCCTTCCAGCGTACCAGACTGCGCAAGGAACGACAGTCCCGAGCGCTTGGCCGGCGTCCAACTGTCCTCGTGTCCCGAGTGCTGCACCGCGCGCACGATGTTGAGGCCCCAGGACTGCACGTCGGCCGACTGGTACTTCAGGCTCTTGAACGGGATGCGCACTTCGACGACATAGCCCTCCGGCGTCAGCGTGCCCTTGGATTGAAAGACGTAGTCAGCGCTGAGATCGGCCGGGTCGCGCGCCAGTGTGCTGCCTCCGAATCCACTCGACTGGCTCTGATTCGACTCGACGATCGTGCCGTCGGCCTGCACGCCGAGCGGATTCACGGCGAACACAGTGGCCTGTCGTCCGTCGTTGAAGGTGCCGAGCAGGATCTGTACATTGTCGTCGGAGCCGATCTTGTCGCGGTCGGCCAGCGTCGCAACAGGCTGACCATGCCGCTCGAAGGCGCGAATGCCAAAGTGAATCGCTGTCGCCGAGTACCACACGAGGACCTCGGTGGAATCGTCGGCGGGGGCACCGTCGTTCGGGGAAAACTGGCTGAAGCCGGTGAGGAGCGCGGCCTGCGCCCACTGCGGCTCGTCGAGGCGTCCGTCGATCACCAGTCCGGCGTCGTCCAGCCGGGGCGGACGCACGCGCAGTTCGTTCGAGCGCCCGTTGTAGGTGGCCTGGACGACCGGTAGCTGGCGAGGCGGGGGCTTGTGGCCGCGCGCCGGAGGAGCCACAGCGGCAAGCGCGGCCAGAAGCGGAACGATCACCAAACTCTTACTTCTTCTTCGGCGTGACGACGAAGTCGCTGATGTGCACATCCAGGTTGTGATTCACGCGCAGGCCGACGTAGCCGTCCGTGCTGCCGGCATGCGCGCCCGGCAGCGCTGCGACCTGCACACCGTTCACGAGCAGGCGCACGGAATCCGGCTTCGTCGCGTCGATTCTCAGCGTGTTGGAGGCGACGCCGTTCGCGTCGGCCTTGTGCACGGCGGCATTGTCCGTCCAGTCGATGATCTTGTGCACCTCGGCGCCGGCGCGATGGTTCAGCAGAATCTTGCCATCACCGCGAACGAGGAGGTACACATACGTCTGATCGGGCGCGTCGAGCTTGTTGCCCTGGAAGAAGATTCCGTACGCCTCGGGATGCATCGGGTTCTTCGTTTGCCGAAGGGTGGCCGACGCGGTGAACGGTCCGGTTACCTTGGTCTTGTCGGACCAGTAGATGGCCGCGGGACCCGAGGACACATGATAGCCGCCGCCTATCGCGACGAACTTCGCGTCCTGGATCTTCTGCTCGGGACGATCGGTGCGCCCCATCCATCCAGCGGGGAGCGGGCCACCAGCGACGTTCTTGTCCGGATCGTGGTTCATCGCGCGCTGCGCCGCCAGCGGAGCCGCGGCAACGAGCAGAAGCGACAGAGTGGAAATCGAGCGACGAAGCATGATGCAGTTCTCCTGAAGATGGTGTTCGGGTGTAAAGTGTCCACTGGTACCGATAGATCTCGCCGAGCACGAGATGCGGATGCGTGATGCTTCCGAGGAAGGCGGGGACGTCGAAGCTGCGCTGTAGTGCCCTGCGCCGCAAGCGGCGCGCTGCTCGTTACCCAGTGGGTAAGTCGGGCAGTTACCTGCAGTTCCTGGTTGAAGTTGTCTCAGTGTTGAGTTGAAGTTACCTACGGCACTCGACCTGGCTTCCGCAGTCGAACTCAAACGCACAACTGACGTAACTTCAACCAAGAGCGTCGGGAAAACTCACCGACTTCAAACTCCCAACTTCACGAATCGATCCGCTGAAGTGCATGCAGTGCCTCGGGTGTATCCACGTCGGCCGGCCTCGCGTCCGCGACCTGCACCAGGGCGACACGGGCGCCGAGCCCATCCAGCACCGCACGCGCACCGACGTCCCCACGCAGGGCGAGCAGCGCGCCGAAGCACTCTCGGCCGAACAACACCGGATGCCCGCGCCCGTCGCTGTACATCGGAGCGACGGCGCCGACGTCTCCCGCGCGCCACCGCTCGCAGAGCACGCGCGTCACGCTCTCCGCGGCGCGCGGCTGGTCGGCGAGCGCGATCACCACCGCCTGCACCTCATCCGGAAGCGCGGCGACACCGGCGCGAATCGAGCTCGCCATTCCCTCGTCGCGCCCCAAGTTCACGACGAACCGCACGTCGAGCCGAGAGAGCGCCTGAGTCACAGCGTCCGCGCCGGGCGGAATGACGACGTAGATGACGTCCACGGGCGCCAGCGCCGCGACGCTCCACCGAATCACCGCTTTGCCGTCGAGCTTCGCGCAGAGCTTGTCCGCGCCGAAGCGCGTGCTGCGTCCCGCGGCGAGCAGCAATCCGGCGATCACGCGTCCGTGTCGGCCGCGTCCGCCACATCGATCGCGTCGCGCCAGACGCGCCGGATCTCGTGCGCACCGTGGACATTCGGCTCGATGAGCGAGCGGCGCCAGTACCACCGGTCGGCCTCGGGCGCGCTCGCACCGTGACCGATGAAGTGGCTGTACACGTCGGCGAGTGCGGCATCCGGCGTCCCCTCGGCGAGCGTCGCGATGCTCGCGTTCATCCCCGCCAGCACGGACAGCGGCAGGACCCCCGCATCCTCGAGCACACCCGGAATTCGCCCGGAGTGATCGGAGGGATCGTAGATTGTCGTGAGCAGAATCAGCGAGTTGGGCCGGGCACGGCGGATCGCGTCGAGCAGAAATTCGTACGCCTCCGCGACATCCTTCGCGATTCTCTCGAGCAGCGACGCGCGCGGACGGTTGGAGAAGGCGCTGAGCAGATCGTTGCCGCCCACGGTGAGCGTGACCAGCGTGCTGTCCTCGCTTTCTTCCAGTTGCGCGAGCTGCTCCCCGAACACGTCGCCGATCGTCGCGCCATCGGTCGCGAAATTCTGCATCGCGATGCCGGGATACCGGGAAACGAGATCGTCGCCCTGATCCTCGGCCCAGCGCGCGTCGTCGTTCTGGTACAGCAGCGAGGCGGCGCCGAGCGGTGCCACAGTGCCCGCGGTGGGATCGCGCTCGAGTGCGACCGCCACGTCGATCTCTCCGGCGTCGAGCGCGGGATAGAGATCGATCGACATCGAGTCGCCGAGCGCGACGTAGTGTGTGAAGTAAGGGAGCATTGCTTGGACGTGGCCGACGCTGGACGTCAACCGGACGTCAGACGGTCTCCAGTACCAGGCCGCGCGTCGCCAGAATGCGCGCGACCGTCTCGCCGATCTTGTTGTTCGGCGTGCTCGCACCGGCCGTGACGCCAATGCGCGTCGGGACGCCCGCCGGCAGCCAATTGGCGCGCGTCTCTTCGGCGTGCTTCACCTCGGGGAGACGGAAGTGCACCGTACCGGCCGCCGGGTCGATGCCGCTCGCATCCTCGATGTGGTAGGTGGGCACACGCTCCGCACAGATCATCGCGAGCGAGATCGTATTGCTCGAGTTGAAGCCGCCGATCACGATCATCGCGTCGAGCGGCTCCTCGAGCAGCGCGAGCACCGCGTCCTGCCGCTCCTGCGTTGCACTGCAGATCGTGTCGAAGGTGCGGAAGTTGGCAGCGCGAGCCTCCGCGCCTCGTGCGCGCGCCATCGCCTGCCCGACCTCTTCGCCGATGGCCAGCGACTCCTTCGCCAGCATCGTCGTCTGATTGGCGACGCCGATGCGATCGAGATGCACGTCCGGATCGAAGCCCGGCGACGCGGCATGCGCGAACCTGGCGAGGAAGGCATCGCGCGATCCGCGACCCTCGATGTAGTCGCAGACGAGCCGCGCTTCCTCCATGTGTCGCACGACGAGATAGTGTCCCCCGGGATACTTCATCACCTGCGACGCCGTCGCGCGCGTCTCCTCGTGAAGATGCTTGCCGTGGATCAGCGCGGTGAAGCCGTCGCGCGCGTAGGCCTCCACACGCTTCCAGACATTGAGCACCGAGCCGCAGGTCGTGTCCACCATCACGCAGCCGATGGTGCGAAGCGCCTCGAAGGCGGCGATGGTGACGCCGAACGCGGGGAGGATGACGACGTCCTCCTGCTTGATGACGCCGAAGTCGAAGTTGCCGTCCGCGCCCGGCTCCAGGATCTCGATCCCCATGCCACGCAGCTTGGCGTTCACGTGCGGGTTATGGATGATCTCGCCAACGAGCAGCAGTCGGCGGTCGGGAAACTTCCGCCGCGTCTGGTAGGCGTACTCGATCGCTCGCTCCACGCCGTAACAGAAGCCGAATTCCTTCGCCAGGCGTATGGTGACGTCGTCCACGACGAGTGTGTAGTCCTGCTCGCGAAGGGTGTCGACGAGCCGGCCATTGTAGTCCCCCGAAAGATCGTCCTGGACATCGGCCTTGAGGCCGAATCCCTTTCGGAAGTAGGTAGCGGGCTCGTCGGGTCGTGGGGCGGCCATGCCATGCAATCTAGCATGTGGGCTGGTAGGGGAGAACGCTGAGAGGAGTTCCATGGAGCACGCTGGCGCATTCGCGTGAAACCGGTCTACCTTGCCCCATATGTCACGTGGCTGAATTCGCTCCGCTGCTTCGTCCTCCGCCGCTGCAAAAGGGCGACACCATCGGTGTCGTCGCGTCGTCGTACTCGCCACGCCCCCGCTGGCTCGCGCGCGGCGTGCGCGCGCTCGAGCGTGCGGGCTACAGCGTTCTCCTGGACCCGGAGCTGTCGACGACGCGCCACTATCAGCGCGCCGAGGACGAGCGCCGCGCCGCGAATTTCACCGCGATGTGGACAGACCCGCGGGTGAAAGCCCTCATCAGCGGGACGGGAGGCTATGGAGCGGTTCGCATGCTC
>DATCGM010000201.1:0-15028 GCA_036508915.1 Gemmatimonadaceae bacterium | reverse complement strand
ACCGCGACCAACTCGGCGTGCTCTCGGCGCGCATGCGCAAGCGGGTATGATGACGGACGAACGCGCGCGCCTCGCCACGCCGTTCATCGCATCGTCGCACCACAAGGTGGACGTCTCCGTGCTCGTGCCGGCCAAGGACGAAGCGGAGAATCTGCCACTGTTCATGCAGCTCGCGTCGGAGGCGTTCGCCGCCGATCCGAACACCCATTACGAAGTCGTCGTCATCGACGATGGATCGGGCGACGACAGTTGGAGGGTGCTGCAGCGCCTTCAGACGGAGTATCCATTTCTCCGTGCGGTTCGTCATCGCGCCAGGCGCGGCATTGCCGACGCGCTTCGCACGGGCTACCTGAACTCGACCGGATCGGTGCTTGTCTTCTATCCGGCGGATCTTCAGTTCAAGCCCGAAGACATCCCGCGTCTCGTACGGCCGATCCTCGAGGATCGTGCCGACATGGTCACCGGCTTCAAGGAAGGCAAGTACGAGAAGGCGTTCGTCTCCAACATCTACAATGGGTTGAGCCGGGCGCTCTTCAACGTGCCGGTCAAGGATCTGAACTCGGTCAAGGCGTATCGCCGCGAGATCATGGATGGACTGCCCGTGCGGCCCGACTGGCATCGCTTCATGATCGTCATTGCGGCGGAGCAGGGCTTCACCGTCACCGAGATTCCCGTCCCGCTGTATCCGCGCCATGCGGGCAAATCGAAGTTCGGGCTGTCGCGGATTCCGGTGGGCGTGCTCGACATGCTGTCGGTGTGGTTCGAGCTGAAGTTCGGCAAGAAGCCGCTCCTGCTGTTCGGCATGCTGGGCGCGGGGCTCTTCGCGTTTGGATTGCTGGCAGGGCTCACGGCGCTCGTCGTCCTCGCCGTCACAGGCGAAGGCATTCGCCCAGTGTGGACGATCATCACGACCTGCCTGATCCTCGGTAGTGTCTTCTTCGCCACGGGATTGCTGGGAGAGCAGATCGCCGGTCAGCGCGCCGAGCTTCGCGAGCTGCGGCGCCAGCTCGATGAAGTGCGCGCCGGGCGAGGAGACGACGCGTAGCGGATGAAGGTTCTCTTCCTGACGCACTCGTTCCCGCGTGATGACGGGGACGCGGCCGGGTCGTTCGTGCTCCGCCTCGCACGCGCGCTCGCATCCGAGGACGTCACCGTTCGGGTCGTCGCACCCTCTGCGACCGGTCTCGCCTCGCACGAGTCGCTGAGCGGCGTGCAGGTGGACCGCTTCCGCTACGCGCCGCGCCGCTTTGAGACGCTCGCGTACGGCGGCAACATGGCCGCGCAGGTGCGCGACTCCTGGAGCGCGCGCTTCACGCTCGTCGGCTTTCTCGGCGCCGAGTTCCAGGCGGGCGTGCGCGCGCGGCGCGAGTTCCAGCCGGACATCGTGCATGCGCACTGGTGGTTTCCGAATGGTCTCGCCGCCACGTGGGTCGCGCGCATGGGACGCATTCCACTCGTGACCACGCTGCACGGCACCGACGTGCGCATGGCGCGCAACATTTCCGTCTCGCGTCCCGCCTTCCGGCACGTGATGCAGCATTCCGCGGCGGTCACCACCGTGTCGCGCTGGCTGTCTGAGGAGGCGCAGGCGATCGTCAGCATGAAGCCGCCGATCATCGCGCCGATGCCGGTAGCGACGGAACTCTTCGCCGTCGCTCCGGTCGCCGTGCGCCTGCGCCGTCTCCTGTTCGTCGGTCGGCTCATGCCGCAGAAGGGGATCGATCTCCTCCTCGACGCGCTGGCGCAGCTTCCCATCGACGTCGAGCTCGACGTCGTCGGCGACGGCCCCGATCGCGTCGCGCTCGAGGCGCGCGCACTGACGTCCGGCGTGCGCGACCGCGTGCGCTTTCACGGCGCCGTGAAGCAGTTCGATCTGCCCGCTTTCTATCAACGCGCGCTCGCGCTCGTCGTTCCGTCGGCCGAAGAGGGGCTCGGCCTCGTCGCCGTCGAAGCACAGCTCTGCGAGACGCCCGTCGTCGCCTTCGACTCGGGCGGGCTTCCCGATGTGGTGCAGCATGAGCGCACCGGAATCCTCGTGAAGGAACGCACCGCCGCCGCGCTCGCGGCCGCGGTGCAGGCGATCCTCAAGCGCGACGATTTCGGCGCGACGCTCGGCGCTGCGGGCCGCCTGCACGCGCTGGCGACGTTCGCTCCGGAGTCGGTCGCGCGCCGCTACGCCGACATCTACCGCTCCGTTGTTGGACGCCACGCGCCGTAGCACGCTGCTGCGAGTCGCCGGCTGGCTCGCAGCGGCGATCGTGATCGTCTACGTCGCCCGGAATCTGGGCGAAGGGCTGCGCGACCTCCGCGCACATCCACTGCCGCAGCATCCACGGTGGGGAATGGTCGCGCTATCTGGCGCGCTCTCTCTCGTGGCGCATGCAGTGCTCGTGGAGACATGGCGCAGCGTCCTCGCCTGCTGGGACGCGCGACTCCCGTTCTGGAGTGCCGCGCGAATCTGGAGCGTCTCGAATCTTGGCAAGTATGTGCCAGGCAAGATCTGGCAGATCGGTGCGATGAGCGCGATGTCGCGCGATGTCGGCGTGTCTCCCATCGCCGCGTCGGGATCAGCCATCCTGGGCACGCTCGTCAACGTCATCGCGGGATTCGTCATTGCGCTGCTGAGTGGACGGGCGCTGCTCGAGAAGACGAGGCCGGGCTGGGGCGCACTCGCGACGCTCATCGTCATTGCGGCGGGCGGGGCACTCCTCCTGGCGCCGCTGATCGTGCCGCGCCTAGCACCCCTCGTGGCGCGTCTCGCCGGACGCCCACTCCAGACAACTCTTCCCATGCGCGCCGTTGTCTACTCCCTGGTAGGCAACATCATCGCGTGGCTGCTCTACGGCGCGGCCTTTCAGCTTCTCGTGCTCGGCATTCTCGGCACGGTGTCTGGCGGCTATCTGGAGTATCTCGCGGCTTATACAATCTCGTACCTTATCGGTTATCTTGCCTTCTTCGCACCGGCAGGTGTAGGCGTCCGGGAAGCCGTCATGATGGGAGTCCTCAACGCCGCCGGATTGGCGGCCGTACCGCAGGCAGCCCTCGTCACGGTCAGCTCACGCATCTGGCTGACGCTGCTCGAAGTCATGCCAGCCATTCTTTTCTGGGCGCATCACCGGATGCGTCATCGTTCGCCGACTACCGCCCCCTCGGATGTCCCGACCTGACACACCCACCGCGGCGCCAACCTTACCCGCGCCGCGCTTCGCAATGGGCTGGGCCGCGCTGGCCTATGCGCTGGCCGCACTCGCGCTCGCCTATCCGGCGCTGAGCGGCCAGTTCCTCGTCAATTCGCATAGCGATCAGTTCATCGCCGGCTTTGCTTTCCGCGATTTCGCCGCACAGGCGCTCCGCGCGGGGCAATCGATTCCGCACTGGAATCCGTATCTGTTCGGCGGACTGCCGTACGTGGCCGCGATGCACGGCGACATCTTCTATCCCACGGCACTGCTCCGGATGCTGATGCCGACCGACGTCGCGATGACGTGGGGCTTCATCATACATCTGTTCCTGTCCGGTCTCTTCACGTACGGGTTTCTGCGCGCGTGGGGACTGGGCTTCATCCCGTCGCTCGTTGGCGGCCTCGCGTACATGCTCTCGGGACCCATCGCGTCGTATGCGTCGCCGGGTCATGACGGCAAGCTGTTCGTCAGCGCCCTGCTTCCGCTCGCCCTCTGGCTGTTGGTCCGGGGCATTCGCGATGGTCGCATGTGGGCATGGGGCGCGTTCGCGATCGCGGTGGGACTCGCGGTGTTGAGTCCGCATCCCCAACTCCTCCAGTATTTGCTGCTCACATCGGGCTCCTTTGCGCTCTTTCTCGCGCTCGGTTCCGATGCCGACGGCAAGCCGATCGATCGCCGCACCGGCGTTCGCCGTCTCGCGTTCGCCCTTGCGGCAGTGGTGATCGGCATGGCGATCGGCGCCATTCAGTTCATGCCGGTTCGCGAGTACGTCGCCTGGTCCCCGCGCGTCGGCCGCGACTACGCATATGCGACGTCGTTCTCCTTTCCGATCATCGAGCTCATCAATCTCTATCTGCCGCAGTTCACCGGCATTCTCGACAAGTACTGGGGTCCCAACGGCATTCATCTGCACAGCGAGTACATCGGCGGTCCCGTGCTCCTCCTCGCGACCGCGGCATTCGGCGGCGAGACGCGGAAGCGGTTCCGACGCTTCTGGGTCGCGACGGGTGTCGTCGCTTTGATCTGGATGCTCGGCGGCAGCACGCCCTTCTTCCATCTCGTGTACGAGCTCGTTCCCGGCACCAAGTTCTTCAGGGCCCCGAGCACGATCATCTACGTCTTCTCTTTCGCGCTGAGCGTGCTCGCCGCGCTGGGCACCGAGCGCGTGCTCGCGCGCGAGGTGAATAGCAGAGTGCTGTACGCATGGGCGGGTGTGGGCGTGCTCGTCGCGCTGCTCGCGTCCGCGGGTGCGCTCACGGACATGGCGCGCACTGCCGCGCTGCCCTTCGGCCAGGCGATCGCCGCACAGCGAGGCTACGATCAATCCATGGCGACGCAGATCGCCGAGCAGGTCACGTCGGCCAATAGCAGCGATGTGACGGTGGGCGCGTGGCGCAGCCTGATCTTCCTTGCGCTCGCCGTCGGTGGAATCATCGCGTATCAGCGCGGCTTGGTTCCGGCTCGCGTGCTCGGCTTCGCGCTGATCGCCATCGTCGGCCTCGACCAGTGGTCGATCGCGCGGCACTACTGGCTCTTCTCGCCGCCGGCGCGCGTGCTCTATGCGAGCGATCCGGCCATCGAGTTTCTCAAGCACGAGCCGCAACCGGGGCGCGTCGTGGTTCACGCGCTCGGCGACTCCGGGCTCGCGCACCCGGATCCGTATTTCGGCACGGACCTCGAGGGGCGCGGCACCGGGCTGATGGTGCACGGCATCCGCTCCGTGACCGGCTACCATGGAAACGAGCTCGGTCGCTACCAGAAGCTGATCGATCTGCGATCGTCGAACGGTGCGCCCGCGACACTCTCACCAATGCTCTGGCGTCACGAGAATGCCCGCTACCTCTACACGAACGCCGCCGTTCCCAATCCGGAACTCAAGCTGCTCGTCGGCCCCGTGAAGAATTCGGCTGGTTCCACTGTCTATCTGTACCGCCTGCCGGGAGAGAATCCGTACGCGTGGGTCGCGGCTGGCTTGACCAAGGCGCCCGATGAGGACGTCCTGCAGGCCGTTCTCGATCCGCGCTTCGACCCGCTGCGCCTTGCGGTGGTGAGCGACACGTCGCCGCTGCAGCTTCCGCTGATGTCGGCGCCTCCGGCGCCGCTCGCCATCACGACTACGACGTCGCACTACGCCCCAGGTCACGCGACGATCGCCCTCAGCGCTCCCTCGCCCCAGGGCGCGGCGCTCGTGGTGTCGGAGAACTACTTCCCTGGCTGGAGGGCCACGGTCAACGGTTTGCCGCAGCCCACCTTCCGCACCAACTTCAACCTCATCGGCGTTCAGCTGCCGACGGGGGCTCACACCGTCGAGCTGACCTTCCACGATCCCGCAGTTGATGCGGGGAAGGGGGTCACGCTCGTCGCACTGCTGCTCGCCCTCGGTGCGCTCGCTGGAGGCGTGGTGATGGACTGGAGGCGACTTGGCTGAGAAAGCTCTCGTCATCGTCCCGACGTACAACGAGCGGGAGAACATCGAGCGGCTGATCGATCTTGTGCTCGCACAGGACGAGCGCCTCGAGATGCTCATCGTCGATGATGGCTCGCCGGACGGAACAGGGGCGGTGGCGGACGGCATCGTGGCCACCAATCCACGCGTGCACGTGCTGCATCGCGCGAAGAAGATGGGGCTGGGCACGGCGTACCTCGCTGGCTTCAAATGGGCGCTCGGCGGCGACTACAAGTACATCCTGGAAATGGATGCGGACTTTTCGCACGATCCCATCCATCTGCCGCAGTTTCTCGCTGCCGCCGAGAATGCCGACCTGGTCGTGGGATCACGCTATCAGGAAGGCCGGGTGACGGTGGTGAACTGGCCGATCGCGCGTCTGATCCTCAGCTATTGCGCGAACATCTATGCGCGACGGGTGACCGGGCTGAAGCTCTGGGATGCCACCGGCGGCTTCAAGTGCTTTCGCAGGGAAGTCCTGGCGGCCATCGACCTCGACGACGTCCGGTCGAACGGCTACGCCTTCCAGATTGAGATGAGCTTTCGCGCCTGGAGAAAGAACTTCCGCATCGTCGAGATTCCGATCGTTTTCGTGGACCGGTCGGAGGGAACGAGCAAGATGTCGTTCAGCATTCAGCGGGAGGCGTTCTGGATGGTCTGGCGCCTGCGCTGGTGGGCGCTCACCGGCGCCTTGTAGTTTCTCTCGTTCACCTTCGCACCTCCGCCAATGCTTCCGGCCGGACGCACCTTCTACAAGATGAGCGGTTCCGGCAACGACTTCGTCGTCGTCGACGCGACCAAGGAGCCGGCGGACCATCTCACAGTGCCGGCGACCGTTCAGGCGATCTGCGCGAGAGCCACCGGCATAGGCGCCGACGGCCTCGTGCTACTGGAGCCATCGCGTGTGGCCGACTACAGGATGACGTATTTCAACAGCGACGGCTCCCGCGGCGATCTGTGTGGCAATGCCTCGCTCTGCTCCGCGCGACTCGCCTCCGAGCTCGGGCTGCTTCGCGCGCGGGAATTTCGCGTCGAGACGGATGCGGGGATACTGGGTGCCAGGCTACTCGAGGAAAGTCCGGAAGTCGATCTGCCGCCGGTCTCAGATGTTCGCACGATACTGCCATTGCGGCTGGAACATGGCGAACGCTGGATCGGCTTCGCACTCGCCGGTGTGCCGCACCTGGTTGTTCGAGTGGACGACGTCTCGACGGTTGATGTTGTCGGCCGCGGCCGTCCGCTGCGCAACGATATATCACTAGAAGCCGGCGCGAATGTGAATTTTGTCTCGGCGGATGCATCAGGCGGCTGGCGGATCCGAACCTACGAGCGTGGTGTCGAGGGAGAAACGCTGGCCTGCGGCACTGGCTCTGTATCGACGGCGATCCTGCTCGCCGAGTCGGGAGAGGCGAGCGACCGCGTGGCATTGACGACCAGGTCGGGTCGCATCCTGAAGGTTCGGCTCAGACGGATAGCGGAGGGTTGGCAGGCGTCGTTGGCTGGGGAGGCCAGAATCGTGTTCGCTGGCCGGTTCGGCGAGCTCTAGCTCAATCGGGATTGGCGAAGTGGACGGTCATGTCGGTTGACAATGCGACAGCGAATACGACAGTTGATCGGTGCTGGGGAGCGGATCCGTTGGTGATGCCGACAATGATGTCTAGTCGCGCGAAGTAGGATGAGCTCTACGCTCTAACGCGCTGTCACAAAAAGCATTAGAGATATGTGAGCAGTGTAGGGCGACATGTTCTCCACACTTTCCCACAGTCGTTAGTTTACATAATACATCTTATACGCACAACATTGTTCGCACTGCAGAGCTTCTCTGTCGCGCTGCTGTCACGTTCGGCTGCGCTGCGAACATCCGAAACGCGAACGCCGTTGTCCTGCACCGTGCCCCGTACCCTTTGTCCCACGCAGTGCCGGGCCCCCAGCACGTCCTGAGTGGATGATCGATGCGATCGTCCTCGAATGCCAACGGGCCGTCCTCCAGAGTTGGAGGCCGGCCCGCGTTCAGGGTGATCCTTGCTATTTCGCCGCAAATCGCCGAATCCCGTCGCACCGCTTCGCGAGTCCGGGCGAGCGAGACCCCTGCGACGTTACGGCTTGCTGCCCGCCGCGATCTCGCCAAGGCGAACCCGCGCTTCCGTCGCCATCGCCTCATTGTCGTGCTGCGCAGCCAGATCCTCGAAGATCTTCCGGCTCTCGGTCGCCTTTCCCGCCTCGAGATACGCTCGGCCAGCCTTCGCCATCCAGAAGCCCTTCGCGTTCGGACCAGCGGCCAGCCCGGCTGCCTTCACGTACTCGGCTGCCGCATCGGCAGGCTTGCCGAGCTGCGCCACAGCGTCACCGAGCAGGCCGCGGATCGCCGCCGCGTTCGGCCCACTGGAGACCTTCCCACTCAACGACTTCAGGTCCGTGACTGCGCCCTGGTAGTCACCCTTGTCGATCTTGAGCTGAGCGAGCAACAGTCCGGCTTCAGTACCCGCCGGCTTGTCCGCATACTTGTCCACGACCTTCTTGAGATCGGCCTCGGCCAGCGGCGCATTGCCGGAATTCAGCGACTGCTTCGCCGTGAGAAGCTGCCTGTCCGAGCTGATCGTCTCATTGAGTGCCTGGCGCTGGACGAACCAGAAAACGAACGCAATGGCGACAACGACGATGGCGCCGATCGAGATCATGCGGGAATTGATGTGAAACCAATCGACGAAGCTCTCGGCTTTCGGCTGCGCCGGTGTCGTACCGCCGTCGGAAATCGGGTGAGTCATAGGTGTACAAGTTATTGGAATCGCCGGTCGACCGGCAGAATGCCCCTGGGGTGACTCGAACACCCGGCCAACGGTTTAGGAAACCGCTGCTCTATCCACCTGAGCTACAGGGGCGACTTCAGGGAGCGAGCATCACCACAAGCCTTGAAAGGTAGCAAGGCGAGCCCTTGGGCGCGACGGGTCGTCGGTACTTCGCGTCGGAACGCTCGCGCCCGGTCAACCGCCGATCAGCAAATCCATACGCCGACCGCCGAGACGCGCCGAGCCGCCGAGTTCGGGAATGGAGAGCAGAAAGGAGCAGCCGGCCACCTCCCCGCCGACCTGCTCGATCAGCTCACATGCAGTGCTCGCGGTTCCACCCGTTGCGAGCACATCGTCCACGAGCAGCACGCGCGCGCGCGCGGGACACGCGTCCACGTGCATCTCCAGCCGGTCGGTGCCGTACTCGAGCGCGTATTCCTTTCTGGCGGTGCGCCAGGGCAACTTGCCCGGCTTCCTGATCGGGATAAATCCTGCTCCCAACGCGATCGCGATCGGCGTGGCTAGAATGAATCCGCGGCTCTCGATCCCGGCGACATGTGTGATGCCCTCGTCCTTCCAGGGTGTGGCCAGGCCGGCGATGAGGTCACGCAGCAAGGTGGCGTCCGCGAGAACGGGCGTGATGTCCTTGAAGACGATGCCCTTCTTCGGAAAATCGGGCACGTCGCGGAGCGTGGCGAGCACGCGGCGACGGAGCCCATCGCGTTCTCCTGCGGCGTCGTGCATCGGGCTGCTCATCGGTGAATGGTGAACGGGTACGGCAAGGGCGTCGCCCTCTCTCCCGCGACATCTTCGACTGCGACGACGCCGGCGCCCGTCGGACCGACCTCGAGCGCGCGCCGAAGCCGCTCGAGCGACGACGCTTCACCGCCCGCCGCCACCTCGACGTCTCCGTTCGGAAGATTCGTCACCCAGCCGCCCAGCCCGAGACGCCGCGCCTCTTCACGGACAAACCAGCGAAAGCCGACCCCCTGCACGCGCCCGCTGATGCGGAGATGAAGTTGCCGCACCTTATTGGTGCTCCCATCCCTGCGTACCGAACAGCGGTACGAACCGCACCGGCGCAATGTCCTTCGTCTCGACGTCGCCGCCTCGCTTCGTCACCAGCTTGAGCGTCTGCTCATCCTTGGACCCGACCGGAACGAGCATGCGACCGCCCTCTGCGAGCTGCTCGACGAGCGCCGGCGGAATGGACGGTCCGCCGGCGCTCACGAGGATGGCGTCGTACGGCGCGTACTCGCGCCACCCCACGGTACCGTCGCCAAGCAGCATCGACACGTTCGTGGCACCCGCCGTGTTGATCGCCTCGCGCGCCGAGGTGAACAGCGCCGGGATCCGCTCGATGGTGAAGATCTGGGCGACGAGATGCGACAGCAGCACGGTTTGATATCCCGAACCGGTGCCAATCTCGAGGACCCGTTCGCTTCCCTGTAGCGCGAGAATCTCGAGATAGCGAGCATGAATGCTCGGCTGCGAAATGGTCTGGCCAGAGCCGATCTGAAGCGGCGCATCCTCGTACGCGCGATGGCGCACGCCGGTAGGCACGAAGTGGTGTCGCGGCGTGAGATCGAAGGCACGCAGCACCGCCATGTCGCGGATGCCCTTCTCGCGCAGGAGCTCGACAAGTCGGCGGCGTGCGCCGCCCATCGCCCCTTCTACAGCTCCCGCCACCAGTTCCCCGACGATTCCAGCACGCTGAAGTTGGTGAGGTCCAGGTGCAGCGGAGTGATGGAGATGTACCCCTCCTGAATGGCACGGAAATCGGAATCCGGCTCGCCGGTCCAGGTGATGGAGCCGCCACCGATCCAGAAGATGTCGCGGTCCCACGGGTCGCGCATGGGCTTGAGCGATCCCGAGTACACGCGACTCCCGAGGCGCGTGAGCCGGACGCCCTTCACGCCGTCGGCGGGAACTGGCGGCAGATTCACGTTGAGCAACGTATTCGCCGGGAACTTCGGAAGCGACGTGAGATGCGCGATGAGGGGGGTGAGCACCCTCACCTGTTCCTTGAGGTGCGTGAGATCGGCGCGCAGATCGCCGCCGGCAAAGGAGAACGCGACGGACGGGATCCCGAGCGCGAGCCCTTCCATCGCGGCAGCCACGGTCCCCGAATAGAGGACGTCCTCGCCCATGTTCTGTCCGTGATTGATGCCGCTCAGGATGAAGTCGGGCCGCTCCTCGAGCAGCGCTTCAACGGCGATCATGACGCAGTCCGTCGGAGTGCCCTCGATCTGCCAGCGACGCTCGGCGCGTCGAACGGGACGCAGCGGATGATGCAGGGTGAGCGAGTGGCTCGTGGCGCTCTGCTCGCGATCAGGCGCGACGACGAAGACCTCGCCGAGCGGCTCAGCCGCTTCGATCAGGCACTCGATCCCGTGAGCGAGAATTCCGTCGTCGTTCGTGATGAGAAACCGCATTATCTGCTTCCGGTCCGGTTGAAGAGGCTCACTTGTCAGACGAGAGAAAGCGGATCAGCTCCTTGAGCTCCGTCTCGAGCGACTCGAGCGTCTGCACGGTGAGCGCGGCTCGCGCCGCGGTACGGAGTTCGCCGCCCTTTCGATGCTCGTCCACTTTCTGGCGTGCGCCTTCGATCGTGTACTTCTCGGTGTACAGCAGGTGCTTCACGAGCAGGATGAGCTCGATCTCTCGCCGCTGGTACACGCGGTTACCAGACCGGTTTTTCGCCGGACTGAGAAAGCGAAACTGGCTCTCCCAATAGCGAAGAACGTGCGGCTTGAGATCGGTGAGGTCGCACACATCGCCGATACTGAAGAATTCCTGGACCGGTTCGACGGCACTCATGCGTCCTGCTCCGAGCGAAGCTCGCGCCCCATGAGCTCGGCCACCGCACTGCGCGCCGAGTGTCCATCGAACAGGATCCGATGCACCATCTCGACGATCGGCATCTCGACTCCCTCGCGCGTTGCGAGCGCGAGCGCGCTGCGCGTGGTCGCGACTCCTTCGGCGACGGTCTCCTTTCCTGCCAGCGCTTCCTCGAGCGTGGCCCCCTTCCCGACGGCGACGCCGACCGCGCGATTGCGGCTCAACGTTCCCGTGCACGTGAGAACGAGATCACCGAGACCGGCAAGACCCGCGAAGGTAGCGGCCTGCGCACCGAGTGCCGTGCCAAGACGCGTCATCTCGGCCAGCCCACGCGTGATGAGAGCCGCGCGCGAGTTGAAGCCAAGCCCGACACCTTCGACGATGCCCGTGGCGACGGCCATGACGTTCTTGAGCGATCCGCCGAGCTCGACGCCGATGACGTCGTCGTGGGTATAGATGCGGAGATGACTGTTGCTAAACGCCTCCTGCACCGCCTCGGCTGCCGGAAGATCGTCGGACGCCGCGACGATCGCCGTCGGCTGCTTCGCCGCGACTTCGGCGGCGAAGCTCGGACCCGACAGCGCGACGACCGCGCGCTCGGGCGCCTCCTCGCCGACGATGTCGCTCATCAGAGCCAGCGTGCCGCGCTCGATTCCCTTCGACGCCACGCTCATGATGGCGTTCGACGCGAGCGAGCTGCTCGCGGACCGGAGCACCGAGCGCAGATGCTGTGAGGGCGTCGCGACGCAGACGAGCGATGCGCCGTCGAGCGCCGCGGCCAGCGACGACGTAGCGCGTAGCGACGGCGCGAGCGGAAATCCGGCGAGGAATCGCGCATTCATGTGCGAGGCATTCACCGCCGCGACGACGTCCTCCTCCAGCGCCCAGAGAGTCACGTCGTGCTGGTTGCGCGCGAGGACGTCGGCGAGCGCCGTGCCCCACGCGCCCGCTCCGATCACGGCGCAGCGCGTCATGCTTGGCCCCCCTTGCCGAAGCGATTCTCCTCGCCACGTCGCAGCCGGCCGATGTTCGCGCGATGCGTCCAGAAGACGAACGTCGCGATGATTGCACTCACGACAAAGAGCGGAGAGCGCACGCCGTACCTGATCGCGAGCAGCGTCGGCAGAATGACCGCGGAAATGAGACTGCCGAGCGAGACATAGCCAGTCCCCAGCACCACGGTGACGAAGATGCCGAATGCGACAAGCATCGGCCAGGGAGCGAGCGCGAAGAAGACGCCCGCTGCGGTCGCGACCCCCTTCCCTCCCTTGCCGAACTTCAGAAAGACCGGACGAACGTGCCCCGCGATCGTCGCCACGCCGACTGCGATGGCCCACAACACCGGATCGCGAGGACTGTCGATTCGCGGCGGCAACATCAATACGGGCAGCGCGCCCTTCGCTGCGTCGGCGAGAAAGACCGCGACGCCAATCTTCCATCCCAGCACGCGAAAGACATTCGTCGCGCCAAGATTTCCCGAACCCTGCTTTCGGAGGTCCACGCTCTTCGCCTTGCCCGCGAGATGCGCGAAGGGAATCGACCCCGAGACATACGCCAACGCCAACGCGATGGCCGGGTGCACGCTACGCCGCCGCCCCGCCGCTCTTGCGGCGCATCAGGATGCGAAGCGGGTTGCCGGTGAACGGATAGGTCTCTCGGAATCCGTTGTGGAGGAAGCGGATGTAATGCTCCTCGACAAGATCGGGATGGTTGCCGAAGAAGGCGATGGTCGGCGGAGCCACGCTCACCTGCGTGGCGTAGTTGAGCTTCACCTCGCGGCCAGCGGCCTGGTTGGGCTGGCGGCGCGCGAGCAACTCGGCCAAACGTGCGTTGACGTCGGACGTCGTGATGCGCACGCGCGACTGCTCATCCACAAGCTGAATGACGTCGAGAATCTTCGAGACACGCTGACCGGTGAGAGCAGAGGTGAAGAGGAACGGCACGTGCTTGAGGAAGGGCGCCTTTTCGTGCGCTTTCTTCTCGAACTTGTGCACGGCCTTGTCGTCCTTCTCAACGAGGTCCCACTTGTTCACGACGACGATGAGCCCGTGCCCTGCTTCCCAGGCGAGATGCGCGATGTTCAGGTCCTGCTGGTGGAACTCCCCTTCGGTCGCGTCGATGAGCAACACGCAGATGTCCGCGCGCTCGATGGCGCGACGAGCGCGCAGCGACGAGTAGAACTCGACGCCGTCGTCGATCTTCGTCTGCCGGCGCAAACCCGCCGTGTCCACGAAGATCATCTTGCGGCCGTGATAGATCATCGGCGTGTCGATCGCGTCGCGCGTCGTGCCGGCGACGTCGTTCACGACCAGACGCTCTTCGCCGAGCAGCCGATTGACGAACGACGACTTGCCGACGTTCGGACGACCGACGACGGCGACGCGAAGCGCCTCTTCGTCTTCGGGAACGGACTCGGGAAGCTTCGCGATCACCGCGTCGAGCAGGTCACCCGAGTTCTTTCCATTCTGCGCCGACACGGGAAACGGATCGCCGGCACCGAGCTTGTAGAAGTCGTAGAAATCGGTGCGGCTCGGATCGTCCACCTTGTTCGCGACGAGGAGCCATGGCTTTCCGGTCGTACGAATCATCTCGGCGACGCGATGGTCGCTCGGATGGAGACCGGCATTCGCGTCAACGACGAAGAGCATCATGTCCGCTTCTTCGACCGCGGTCGCGACCTGCTGACGGATCTCCTTGTCCATCGGCGCGTTTGGATCGTCGGAGAGACCGCCCGTGTCGACGAGCCAGAAGGCGCGGCCATTCCATTCCGCCTTGGAGAAGTGGCGGTCGCGCGTGGTGCCGGCTTCATCGGAGACGATGGCCTCGTCGTCGCCGATGATGCGGTTGAACAGCGCGGACTTGCCGACGTTGGGGCGTCCGATGATGGCAACGACGGGAACGCTCATGCCGCGCGCATCCCGGTCAGGCTGGGCTCACCCTCGAGCTTCAGCACGTCAATGAAATCGTAGGAAGGATATACCGGCATCGGAAGCATCTCACGGAGCGCAATGAAGCGCTCCTCGTCGAGGAAAAGTCCATCGTCATTGATCGTCTCGGCTGGAATGAGCGCGAGATCGAGGTCCCCCCGGTCGGCGAGCGCGCGACGGATGTCGGCGCCGACGAGTAGCCCGGCGGTGGTGGTGGTGGATCCGAACAGCGAGTTCTCCATCACGATCAGGGAGAACTGCGCGCCCGTGCGCTCGGCGATCGCGTCGAGCAGCTCGGGCATGAGGGCCGCCATCGAGACGCCGGTGACGACGCCGATGCGCTTTCCATCCAGGCGAGGAAGCTTGCCGAGGCCATTGCGCACGCGCTGGCGGAGCGAGGTCACGGCACCGACGCCATTCTCGATCTGCGAGAAGTCGCCGTAATGTTCGACGTCGGGCAGCGGACGCTCTGCGAGCAGATAGAGCTCGTCGGAGCCGAACACCCAACGGTCGCCGCGCTCGGCGAGTGCCCGCGCCTCCCAGCGCTCGACGGCGGCGAGAATGCGCTCGGAGTTTTCGGCGTCCATCGGCTTGCCGTCGTACAGATGCGAGAACTGCGTCACCCCAACCGGCACGAGCGCGACACTGAGAACCGCGTCGCCGAGGTTCCAGAGATCGGTGAGCGAAGCCTCGAGGACGTCGCCGTCGTTGAGATTCGGCACGATGACCATCTGGCCGTGGAACTGGATGCCGCCCTCGGCCAGGCGCGTGAGCTGCTCGACGATGTTCGGGACGCGAGGATTGTTCAGGAGGATCTTACGCGCCTCCCAGGGGGTGGCATGCACG
>DATCGM010000200.1:0-3428 GCA_036508915.1 Gemmatimonadaceae bacterium | reverse complement strand
CTCTCGATCTATCTACGCTTCCTCGAGGAATTCGAGGGGCGTGGCCTGGCCACCGTCTCGAGCGAGGAACTCGCTCGCCGGGGCGGAACCACGTCGGCGCAGGTCAGAAAGGACCTCTCCCTGTTCGGCTCCTTTGGCAAGCGCGGGCTGGGCTACTCGGTGCCGGAGCTGGCCACTGTCCTGCGCGACATCCTGGGATTGGGCAAGGAATGGAGGGTCGTGATCATCGGTGCCGGAAAGATCGGTGCTGCGCTGGCCCAGTATCGGGGATTCCGCCAACGCGGCTTCGTGGTCGTGGCCGCCTACGACACCAATCCCGACAAGATCGGCCGGACGCTCGAAGGCATCGAGATTCGCGACATGACGCACTTCGAGGCGGATGTCGAGAAGAAGCGCCCCGAGATCGCCGTGCTGTCGATTCCGACTGATGACGCACAGCAGGTCCTCGACCGCGTCTCCCGCGCCGGGATCAAGGCCGTCCTCAACTTCGCGCCGGTGCAGCTTCATGCGTCGGGCGACATGACGGTGAAGACCGTCAACATGGCGATGGAGCTGGAAGGGCTGACCTTCGCGCTCACCAACAACAGCTAAAAACCAAGGGGCGCTCGGCGCTACGCGCCTTCGCTCTCGGGGCGCTCGCTTCGCTCGCTCTCGGGTACGGCGAGCGCGCGTAAGAGTGCGGCGAACTGTTGTGGTGAGAGGGTTTCGGGGCGCGCCTCCGGGTCGATGCGCGCTTGTTCCAGCATTGACTCTGCCGTTGCAACGTTCAAGGCACGCAGCGAGCGGAGCACTCGTCGCATCTGCTTCCGGCGCATGCCGAACGCGCCCTGCACGAGCAGACGAAAAGGGCGCTCCTCTTCCGGCAGCAGGAGTGGCTGCGGCAGCGGCGTAATTCTCACCACCGCGCTCTCCACCTTCGGCGGAGGCGCGAACGCGCCGGCGGGCACTCCGAACAGTGTTTCCGCCTTCGCCACCGCGGCGACGTTCACGGTGAGCGCGCCGTATTCCTTCGTTCCCGGCGACGCGCTCAATCGGTCCGCAACTTCCCGTTGCACCAGATAAATTGCCCGCTCGGCGCGCGGCGGCACGAGTGCGTGGAAGAGGATCGGCGTCGTGATGTAGTACGGCACGTTCCCCACCAGGACGTACGGACCGGCGGCGAGCTCTCCGAGCGACACCTCGAGTACGTCGGCCTCGGCGATCAGCACGTTGTTGCGCCGGGCATATCGCTGGCGAAGCATGTCGGCGAGTGCGCGGTCGTATTCGATCGCGATGAGCCGTCCCGCGCGCTCGGCGAGAATATCCGTCAGCGCACCGCGACCTGGCCCGATCTCCAGCACCGTCTCGTTGCCCGTGAGATGCAGCGCGTCCGCGATGCGACCGAGGATGCGACGATCCGTGAGAAAGTGCTGCCCGAGACTCTTTCGCGTTGGAGGGAAGCCGGCGCGGTCGCGCCGAAGCGGGCGCGCGTCGTCAGGCATCGCGCGCTCAGCTCTTGAGGATCACGAGCGTGAGATCGTCGAGGCGCGGCACGTCGCCCGTGTACTGATCGAGCAGCGCGAAGACACGTTCGGCGATCTGCGCCGGCGGCTCGGCGCGGTACTCACGCACGCATGCGATCACTGGCTCCTCGTCGAGGCGCTTGCCCTCGCGGTTGCGCGCATCGGTGATTCCGTCGGTGAAGAGCAGCAGCACGTCGCCGCCCGCATCCCATGGTCGTGCTTTCGAGTCCGGCGCCGCGTCCAGCATGCCGAGCGGGGGACCTCCGGCGACGAGCCGCTCCACGTCGCCGTGGCGCGAGACGATGAAGGCGTGCGGGTGGCCCATGTTGCCGTAGCGAAGCACGCCGTTCTTCCGATCGACGACGGCATAGAGCGCACTGACGAACATCTCCGTCGTGCTGAGCTCTTCCTTCAGGCTCACGTACAGCCGGCGCAGCATCTCCGCCGGATCGTCCGTTCCCTGCGCGTGAATCGCCGACGCGCTCATCGTGAGCGCCATGATCAGCGCCGCCCGATAGCCGTGTCCCGAGACGTCGCCGATCATGACGCCAATCCGATCGTTCGAGAGGCGGTAGAGATTGTAGAAGTCTCCACCCACGTCCTCCGCGGGAACCACGCGGGCCGCGACCGTCGCCTCGGGCGCAACGTGTGCCGCGTCGGGGAGCAGCTTCATCTGCAGATCGTGCGCGAGCTGCATCTCCTGCTGGAGCCGCTGCTGGTCGAGCGATTGCCGCACGAGGTTGGCATTCTGAATCGCGGCGCCAATCTGACTCGCGATCGCCGTCACGAGCTTCAGGTCGCCGGCGGTGAATGCCTGCCCCGACCGCCGTTCCGACAGATTGACAACGCCGAGCGGCTCGCTGCCGTGCTGCGCCGTCCAGAGAATCGGCACGGTGAGCATCGCCCCCTTGCGAAAACTGCGCTCGGCGTCGCAGAGCATCTCGCCCGCGTCGACGATCAGGGAGTGCAGCGTGCGGAAGACGTGCGCGCTCACGCTGCATTGATCGTCGAGCGCGATCGGCGCGGTTGCGACGCCTTCGCCGCCGATGCGCGCGATCACCCGCAACGACGACGTCGTGTGGTCGTGTATCAGAATCGACCCGCGATGCGCGCCGACCGTCTCGCTCACTTCCTTCAGAATCGTGGACGCGCCTTCCTCGAGCGACACGGTGCGACCGAGAATCTCGCTGATCGAATAGAGAAGGTTGATCTCCTCGTATCGTTCGGCGAGCTCGTTGGCGGCGTGCTCGACTTCGAGCGTGCTCTGGAGAACCTGCGCGATGACCGGACGAAGCAACTTCAGATACTTGTCGAGCTCCCGCCGTTCGATGGGACAGGGGCCGAGCACGACCCAGGCGGGGCGCGGCCCTCCAACGGGTACGATGAGAACGCGTCCGCGCTCCGTCGGTTCGTCGCGGACGGTACTGGCCGCGGGAAGCCACTCGTCTGGCGGTGCTTCGCCGCGCGCCGTGCCGGCGACGAACTCGAGCGCGGCTCCCTCTTTTTCACGACGCCACACCGCGGCATTGCAGGTAGTGGCCTCGTGGAAGGCTGCGAGGACCTCGCCCAGCCCGCTCACGCGCGTGTGAGTGTGAGACGCACGACGTTGCCGGTGTTCCCGCCCGGATAGGCGTCGAAGCGCTCGACGCCGTCCATCAGCTCTCGCATCAGGAAGAGTCCGCGTCCGTCCTCGCGCTCCACATTGGCGCGATCGGTCGCGTCGCACGTGCTGGCGTCGAGATCGAAGTGCGCGCCCTCGTCGGCAATCTCGACCACGAGCCGTTCGGTGTCGACGTCGGCTCGCACGCGCACGCGCTTGTCGGGGCTCTCGTTGTTCGCGCGCAGGATCGCGTTCGAGAGCGCTTCGCTGAGCGCGACGGGCACGTTGAGCGCGAGCTGGTGCTTGTTGAATGCCAGCTCGGCGCA
>DATCGM010000199.1:0-3739 GCA_036508915.1 Gemmatimonadaceae bacterium | reverse complement strand
CACTGGATCCGGACTCACACCGATCACCTTTGCACCGAGTCCCTCGAACCGAGGGAGAGCGTCCTGGAAACCGGACGCCTCGATGATTCAGCCAGCGGTGTCGTCCTTCGGATAGAAGAAGAGAACGACTGGCGTGCCGCGGAGCGACTTGAACGCCAGCGTGTTGCCATCGTCGGCGATCGCGGAGAAGTCCGGCGCCATCTGTCCAACCGCAGGAATCGTCATGTTAGCTTCTCCCCGCCCATGAGTACCGCCATGATCGCCTTCTGAACATGAAGACGATTCTCCGCCTCATCCCAGACTCGGCTCTGCGGACCGTCGATCACGTCGGCGGCCACTTCTTCACCGCGATGGGCTGGCAGGCAGTGAAGGAATATCGCGTCCTTCGCGGCGAGTTGCATCATGCTCTGATTGACGGTATATCCGGCGAAATCACGTTCGCGCTTCTTCTGCTCGTCCTCCTGCCCCATGCTCGCCCACACGTCGGTGTTCACGACGTGCGCGCCGGCGATCGCTTCTCGCGGGTCACGCGTGAGCGTGATGTTGGCCTGTTCCCGGGCGCGCGCCACGAGACGATCCGCCGGCTCATATCCCTCCGGACAGGCGATCGAGAGCTCGAAGCCAAGGCGATACGCGGCGTTTATCCACGAGTTGGCCATGTTGTTCCCGTCGCCGATCCACGCGACCTTCTTGCCCTCGTACGTGCCGAGGTGCTGACGGATGGTGAGAATGTCGGCGAGGATCTGGCAGGGGTGGAGCAGATCAGTCAGTCCATTGATCACCGGCACGTCCGCGAACTTCGCGAGCTCCTCGACGTCCTGATGCGCGAACGTGCGGATCATGATCCCATCCACGTAGCGCGAGAGGACGCGCGCCGTGTCGGCGATGGGCTCGCCGCGGCCGAGCTGCACATCTCGCGGCGAGAGAAAGAGTGCGTGCCCGCCGAGCTGGTAGGTGCCGACTTCGAATGAGACGCGTGTGCGCGTCGAGGCCTTCATGAAGATCATCGCGAGGGTCTTTCCCGCGAGCGGCGTCTTCGTGTATTCGCCGCGGCGCATCCGTTCGGCGAGATCGAAGAGCGCGAGGAGCTGGACGCGCGAGAAGTCAGGGATCGCGAGGAAGTCGCGGTGCGTGGGCGAAGTCATCGGAGCGGGGAAAGGGGAACGAATGAGGCGGAAACTAGCCGCTCCGGAAAGCAGGGGTCAACCGAAGGCGGCTGTGTGGTCACACTGACCTATTTTGTGCAGCTAGATTTATGACTGTTTTGTAATTTGACATCGACGACGAACACGAGCATTATGACTCCACGCCGGACGACATGCGATTTCGAGCAATCGACCAGAATCCACCTCTATCCGCCGCGACGACGCGCCGACGAGGAATCTCACTCATGCTACACGCATCCGCGCTCGCGATTGGCTGGAGATCTGCGCTCTTCGCGCTGGTTGAGGCCCACAAGGCACCCTGTCTCGAGAACCCGATGGCCGACGGCGAGTCCCTCATGGACGGCATCGACCAAGAGAACGACGAGAGGGAGCCGTTCCATCTCGATGACACCGAGCTCGCGACGCGCCTGGTGAGGGATCGTGGACTCCCCCACTACCGTACGCCGCCGCACTCGCACCTGGTCTTCCCATTTCTGCCCAACCGATGAGCGCGCCTCAGCTCGCGCCGCGCGTCGACACCCGGCGGTCAGAGGATGTATTTCCGAAGGTCCTCGTCCTCAACGATTGCCTTGAGCTTTTCGCGCACAGCCTCGGCGTTGACGACGATATGCTTCTCGCCGCCGTCTGGGAGCTCGAAGAGGGTATCTTCGAGCTGCGTCGTCATCACGGTGTGCAGGCGGCGCGCCCCGATGTTCTCCATGCGCGAATTCACAGTCGCCGCGATCTTCGCGATCTCGGCGATGCCATCCTCCGTGAACTCGAGCGTCGCGCCGTCGGCGGCGACGAGCGCGGCGTACTGCTTCGTGAGAGCGTTCTCCGGCTCCGTCATGATGCGGACGAAATCCGCTTCGGTGAGCGACTTGAGTTCGACACGAATCGGGAAACGACCCTGAAGCTCCGGAATGAGGTCGGAGGGCTTGGATACGTGAAATGCGCCGGCGGCGACGAACAGGATGTGATCGGTCTTCACCATTCCGTACTTCGTCTGCACGTTTGATCCTTCGACGATCGGCAGCAGGTCACGCTGCACCCCTTCGCGCGACACGTCCGGCCCGCCCATCTGGCTCTTCTCGCCGGCGATCTTGTCGATCTCATCGAGGAAGACGATGCCGAGCGTCTCCACGCGCTCGAGCGCGTCGGCGGTCACGTCTTCCATGTCGACGAGCTTTTCGAACTCCTGCTCGAGGAGTATGCGACGGGCTTCGCTGACCTTCACCGTGCGTTTCTTCTTGCGCTGCGGCATCATGTTCTGCAGCATCTCGGTGAAGTTCTCCATGCCTTCCGGCGCACCTTGCGACGCGAACATGTCGAACATCGGGCCGCCGCCCAGCGTCACCTCGATCTCCACCTCGCGCGCGTCGAGCTGGCCGTCGAGCAGGAGCTGCTTCAGCTTCTCGCGCGTGCGCTTGTAGCGCTCCGCGGCGACGTCTCCCACCACTTCCTGCTTCACGTCCCCCGCGCTCGACACGACGAACACCCCGCCCACGTCGCCCGCCGAGGCGAGCATGGGCTCGGGCGCGCTTGCCTCCGGCTGAGCGGGAGCATTGGCGGCCGCGGGCGGCGGTAGCAGCAAATCCAGCAGCCGGGCGTCCACGCGCTCGTTGGCAAGATCTTCGACCTCGCTCTCGCGCTCCTGCCGCACCATCTCGATGGCGCTGTCCACGAGATCGCGAATCATTCCTTCCACGTCGCGGCCGACGTAGCCCACCTCGGTGAACTTCGACGCTTCGACCTTGATGAACGGTGCGCCGGTGAGCTTCGCGAGACGGCGCGCGATCTCCGTCTTCCCCACGCCGGTTGGACCGATGAGGATGATGTTGTTCGGCGCGATCTCGTTGCGAATCGATTCGGGAGCCTGCTGGCGGCGCCAGCGATTGCGCAGCGCGATCGCGACCGCCTTCTTCGCGTCCGCCTGACCGACGATGTAGCGATCGAGCTCCGCCACGATTTGTCGTGGTGTGAGGTCCGCCAGGCGGGCCAGGGCCTGCTGCGTACGCGGCGACGACATGCTAACTCGCCTCGAGTACGGTGATGTTCGTGTTCGTGTAGACGCAGATCTCGCCGGCGATGGTCAGACTCTTTCGCACGATGTCCGCAGCGCCCAGCTCCGTGTTCGCGGCCAGCGCGCGGGCCGCGGCGAGCGCGTAGGCACCGCCGGACCCGATGGCGAGAATGCCATCATCGGGCTCAATCAGCTCCCCTGTTCCAGAGATGATGAAGCCGTGCGCCGCGCTGGCGACGACGAGCAGTGCCTCGAGGCGGCGCAGCACGCGATCGCTTCGCCAGTCCTTGGCGAGCTCCACGGCGGCGCGCGGGACATTGCCCGGGTAGCGCTGGAGCTTTTCCTCGAACTTCTCGAACAGAGTGAGCGCGTCGGCCGCCGAGCCGGCAAAGCCGGCGAGCAGCTTTCCGTCGCCGATCGTGCGGACCTTGTTCGCCTTGGCCTTCATGACGGTATCGCCGACGGTCACTTGACCGTCGCCGCCCAGCGCCACAACTCCGCCGCGCCGCACGGCAAGGATGGTTGTGGCGCGAATACGTGGTAGTTCCGACATGCGCGAAAGCTAGCGGCG
>DATCGM010000198.1:0-8503 GCA_036508915.1 Gemmatimonadaceae bacterium | reverse complement strand
GACTTTGCAGTCGCACCCCGCAGTTTCTTTGTCCATGGAGCACCTAGGCGCGACGTCGAGACGGGTGCGATCTATCCAGGGGCGTCCGCCGTTGCGCGACGTCTCACCGGCTCACGGAGCCATGGCGAGCCGCTTCAGCGTGGCAATGCGCAGGTACTCCTCAATGGCGCCGGTGGACGTGCAGAGGATCGGCGCGCTTGAGGAGCCATCGCTGCGGCGCAGCGACCCGGTCACGCGCGTCGAGGCCGAGGTCGTACTGTCGGGCAGGGATGACAGCGTGGTAATAACGACGGCTGTCACGTGGCCCGCATCTACGAGTGCGCCGGTGAGATTGGAGCCGCAGTCAAAGACCTGTCCGATGGGGCGTCCGATCATACGTCGAGGTACGGCGAATGCGGCGTTGCCGTATCGCCCCGTTGCGCGATCGGAAATGGTGGGATCGATGCCGGCATCGGCGTAGCTCGCAACGAGCGCTCGCCACACTCTATCCATCTGCGCCGGAAACGTCACGCGCGATTGGTCGTCACCGGTGGACTGGTGTATCACCTTGCCGTCGCTGTCCACGACGAGGACGCGTTGGGGGGTGGGATCCGGCGTCGGGGTGTTTGACGGCCCGCATCCGCTCGCGAGGAGCAGGGCAGAGGCAAGCGAGAGAGACAATCGTATACGACGCATGGAATGTGCTGTTTGAGATGAAGGGACGCCTGCTGGTCGGGGCGGCGCGCCTATCTTGCATCCGGGTCGGCCGAGTGGCAAGCGCGGTCTGGCGGGCGCCGTTCTTCGGGATATGTCGCCTTCAGCAGAAACACGTTCGTGGAATGGCTGAGTGACGGACGACGAACGGCCACCGGTGCGCCGAGGGCTGTGGTGGGATTCGTCGAGTGACCGGAGTGGGGATCGAACCCACGACCTGAAGATTAAAAGTCTCCTGCTCTACCAACTGAGCTATCCGGTCGGCGCGCGCATCCCGAGGAGAAGTGTCGCTCCCGGGGTGGCTCTTCTATGCAAGATAAGCGGTCATCGAAGCCGGCGCGACGCACATCGCCGATCACTAATAAAAGGAGTGCAGCGTCGAACCGAGACAGTGCGTACCCTTACATATCGAAGCCAATCATGCGACGGGACTTTTCCCGTGCAATCTGACTAGTGACCACACCGCTTCGACACTTAGTCCGCACTACATCGTCTTCCCTTGCCAATCAGACCGCGACTCTTCTTCTCGGCCGCACTCATGGCCGCTGCGCTTGCCGCGGCGCAGACCCCGGTGGGTGCGCAAGCGACTTCATCCAGGCCGGCGAGCGCCCAGGGGCCAGCGGTACGCATCGATTCGGTGCTCGATCTCGCGACCGTGGTCGCGCGTGCGCTCGCCGTTAGCCCAACCGTTGCGCTCGGCGCGGCGGGCGTGCGAACCGCGCGCAGCGAAGGTCGCGTTGCCAAGGGTGCCTATCTGCCAACGCTCGGCGCGAGTTCGACCGCTTTGCGCTCCGACATGACGACGACTCCTCCTGTGGGCAGCGGTGGCGCGACGAGCTATTCCGCCGGTCTCTCGTCGTCCCTCGAGGTGTTCACTGGCGGAAGGCGCGGCGCTGAGCTGGCCCGATCCGGCGCCGACCTCGAGGCTGCGGTGGCGATTGATGCGACCCAGCGCTTCCAGACGACACTGACCGCGGAGCGCGCATTCTACGAAGCGCTGCGCGGGCAAGACTTGTTGACGGTCGCCCAGGCTCGCATAGTGCGCGCCGAGCGAGGACTGCGATACGCCCAGGATCGCATGCGCGCCGGCACGGCGACGAAGTCGGATGAGCTGCGCGCGCGGCTCGAGCATACCACAGCCCGGCAGCAGGCGCTCGCGGCGCGCGACACCCTGCAGACGGCGGCGTATTCGCTCGGCCGCCTCGTCGGCGCGGATATCCCAATCGGTGCGCGGCCTCCCGCTTCGCTCGAGCCGCGCCCGCTCGCGCTGAGCGACGAACAGGTGGTGCAACTTGCCACCAGCGCCGCACCTGCGGTGCAGGCGGCCGAGGCATCCGCGCGCGCGAGTGAAGCGGCGACCAGGTCGGCGCGATCGCTCTATGCCCCCGACGTCAAGCTCCTGGGCGGGTACAACGTTGCGAATCAGACGTCACTGATCGGCGCCGTTCGTCCGGGATGGCAGGTCGCGCTCGGGGCGAGTCTGCCGATCTTCAATGGTTTTCAGAGGGAAGACGCGATAACGCGCAGTGAAGCACTCGCTGACGTGTGGCGAGTGACCGCGCTCGACGTGACGCGACAGGCTCGCACGGAGGCGGCGCGTCTGCTCAGCGCGCTCCGGCTCTCGGAAGAGAACATCGCGCTGGCGAATGAAGCGGTGACCGCCGCGCAGGAAGATCTACGAGTGCAGACCGAGCGCTACCGCGCCGGGATCGCGACCTCACTCGACCAGTTGACCTCCGAACTCGCGGTTACGCAGGCCGAGCTCGGTCTCGTCGCGGCGCACTACACCTATCAGATCACGCGCGTGACGCTCGAAGCGCTCGTGGGGCGGTCTCTATGATTCGCGTCGCCCAGTCACCGAGACGGGAGCGCTAGCCGTATGTGGCTAGTACACCTCGCGCTTCGCCGACCGTACACTTTCGTGTGCGTCGCCATCCTCATGCTGGTCTTCGGTCTCGTCGCCATCGCCCGCATGCCGGTCGACATCTTTCCGTCGATCAACGTGCCGGTCGTGTCGATGTTGTGGAGCTATGGCGGGCTCTCTCCCGTCGAGATGGAGCGGCGCATCGTCACCAATGCCGAGCGGGTGTACTCGAGCTATGTGAACGACATCGAGCACATCGAGTCGCAGTCGCTGAACGGGTTGAGCATCATCAAGGTGTACTTCCAGCCGGACGCGGACGTCAACGCGGGGATGGCGCAACTCACCGCGGCGTCGCAGAGCATCACGCGCAACATGCCGCCGGGAATCTCGCCGCCGTTCATGGTGCGATTCAACGCCACGGACGTTCCGATCCTCCAGATCGGCGTCTCGAGCCCGATACGCACCGAGGCGGAGCTCAACGACCTGGGCACCAACTTCATTCGCGTTCCCCTCGGAACGGTACATGGCGCCAGCGTTCTGCCGGCGTACGGTGGTGTGCCGCGATTGGTCAACGTGGACATCGATCCTCAAGCGCTCTACGCGAAGGGCCTTTCGGCGGGCGACGTGAGCCGAGCGATCAATGCGCAGAACGTCATCCTTCCGTCGGGAACCGCGAAGATGGGGGGGCGAGAATACTACGTCAGACTCAACTCCAGTCCGGATTCCGTGCGCCAACTCGCCGATCTTCCGCTGAAGCAGGTGAACGGCGCCACGATCACGATCGGCGATGTGGCGCAGGTGCGGGAGGGCGGTGGCGTGCAGACGAATATCGTGCGCGAGAATGGGCGTCGCGGTACATACATCTCGCTGCTCAAGAACGGGAAGGCGTCGACGCTCGAAGTCGTCGACCGCGTGAAGCAGATGATTCCGCAGATCGCGGCGGGATTGCCGAACGACGTAAAGCTCGAGCTGCTGGGCGATCAGTCCACCTACGTTCGGGCGACGATCGCCGGCGTCCTTCGCGAAGGGGTCCTCGCCGCCTGCCTCACGGCGATGATGATCCTCATCTTCCTCGGGAGCTGGCGGTCAACGATCATCGTCGCACTTTCGATTCCACTGAGCGTGCTGACGTCGATCATCGCATTGTGGGCGACGGGCCAGACGCTGAACGTGATGACCCTCGGCGGACTGGCGCTCGCGGTCGGTATTCTCGTGGACGACGCGACAGTGGCGATCGAGAACATTCACCGCAACCTCGAGCATGGCAAGCCGCTCCGTCTCGCGATCATCGACGGCGCGGAGCAGATTGCCATTCCGGCATTCGTGTCGACGCTTGCGATCTGCATCGTCTTTCTGCCGATCTTCGCGCTTTCGGGGCCTGCGGCAGCATTGTTTCGTCCGCTCGCGCTATCCGTGATCTTCGCTATGGTGGCGTCGTACTTCCTGTCGCGCACCCTGGTGCCGACGATGGCGGACTACATGCTGCCGGCGGAAGCGGCGCAGCATGCGCCGGGTGGCGGGCATGTCAAGGCGAAGGGGTGGTTCGGACGCGTCGTCGCGGGCTTCGACGCGTGGTTCGAGCGTTTTCGCGGCGGATACCATGCGCTGCTCGCCGGCGCCATGCAGCATCGTCGCATCGTGCTTTCCGCCGCTCTGGCGTTCGTCGCGATCTCACTCATGCTCGTGCCGGCGATCGGTGAAGACTTCTTCCCGCAGGTGGATGGTGGCCAGTTTCAGCTTCACGTTCGCGCGCCCGCCGGGACGCGACTCGAGGAGACGGAGCTGATCTTCGCGAGGGTCGAGCATGCGATCCGCCGTACCATTCCGTCGCGCGATCTGTCGCTCGTTCTCGACAACATCGGTCTGAGCACCTATGGCGTCGCGCTGGCCGTCGGGTCGAATGCGACAGTCGGGCCGGCGGACGGAGATCTCCTCGTCCAGCTCGCGAGTGACCACCGCGGCTCGACGTGGGACTACGTGCGCACCCTGCGCCGCACCCTGCCGAAGGAATTTCCAGGCATCACCTTCTTCTTCCAGCCGGCGGACATGGTGAACCAGGTGCTCAACCTGGGGTTGCCTGCGCCGATCGACGTGCAGGTTGCCGGGCAGAATCGCGCCGGCAACTATGCCATGGCGCAGAAGCTGGCGGCGGAGATCTCGCGCATTCCGGGCGCTGCCGACGTGCGCGTCCAGCAGGTGATGGACGCGCCCGAGATGCGCTTCGTGGTCGATCGGACGAAGGCGCAGCAGATCGGCCTGTCTCAGCGCGACGTCGCGAGCGATCTGCTCATCTCGCTCAGTTCGAGCGGCCAGACGGCACCGAACTTCTGGCTCAATCCCGCCAACGGCGTCCAGTACGCCGTGAACGTGATGACGCCACAGTACAAGATGGAGTCGCTCGATGCGCTTCAACGTACACCAGTCGCCGTCGCAGGCTCGCTGACGCCGCAGCTCTTCGGGAATCTCGCGACGGTGAGTCGCGGAGTGACGCCGGCTGTGGTCAATCACTACAACATTCAGCCGGAGTTCGATGTGTTCGCGAGCGCGGATCGTCGCGATCTCGGAGGCGTGGCCCGCCAGATCGATGCCATCATCGCTCGCGAGACGCCGTCGCTCCCCAAGGGCTCGCAGATGATCATGCGCGGACAGGTGCAGAGCATGCGCACGTCTTTCACCGGACTGGGCCTCGGGATCATCTTCGCCATTCTGCTCGTCTACATCGTGCTCGTCATCAACTTCCAGAGCTGGCTCGATCCGCTCATCATCATCATGGCGTTGCCGGGCGCGCTGGCGGGAATCCTCTGGATGCTCTACGTGACCCACACGACGTTCACGGTGCCGTCGCTCATGGGTGCGATCATGGCGATGGGAGTGGCGACCGCCAACAGCGTGCTTCTCATCACCTTCGCGGATGACCAGCGGCAAGCGGGACGGACGGCAATGGAAGCGGCGATCGACGCCGGATTCGCGCGACTTCGTCCGGTCTGCATGACGGCGCTGGCGATGATCATCGGCATGCTGCCCATGGCGCTGGGGCTCGGCGAGGGCGGCGAGCAAAACGCGCCACTCGGCCGCTCGGTCATTGGCGGGTTGCTCGTCGCCACCTTCTTCACGCTGGTCGTGGTGCCACTCATCTACAGCGTCCTGCGGCGCGGCGCCGACGAAAGCAGTCCTGTCTTTCACCGAACGGCACCATGAGCTCGACCGATCGCACCACACCGCCGGACTCGCACGCACCACCAGAGTTCCACGAGCATGAGCACCATGCCGACGTGGGCTCGGCGCCGCCTGTGAAGGCCATGACGGCGCACCGCCTCGTCGTGCTCGGTGTCATCGCCGCGGCGTTGCTCTTTGTGCTCTTCATCGTGACGATCATTCCGCGCCGCTCGGTGGAAAACGAGCTGCGGGCGGATGCCACTGCCCGCGACAGCGCTCCGGCCGTGCAAGTCACGACGGTTCACCGTGCCTCTGCCGCCAGTGAACTCACCCTACCGGGAACCATCCAGGCGCTCCACGAATCGGCCATCTACGCTCGCGTCACGGGCTACGTGAAAAGTTGGCAGGCCGACATCGGCGCAATTGTGCACAGCGGGCAATTGCTCGCTCTGATCGATGCGCCAGAGCTGGAGCAGTCGGCAGAGCAGGCGCAGGCTCAGCTAACGCAGGCACGCGCGGCGCTCGGCCTGGCCCGCGCCGATCTCGAGCGCTGGAAGGTGCTTGCGCGCGACAGCGCAGTCACGAGCCAGGAACTCGATCAGAAGCAGGCTGCATTCGAGGCTGCGGATGCGAACACTCGTGCGGCGGACGCGAATCTTCGCCGTCTCGTGCAGACGCGGCAGTTCACGCGTGTGACCGCACCATTCACAGGCGTCATCACGGCGCGCAACGTCGACATCGGCTCGCTGATCACCCCCGCGGGCGCCACGAGTGCGCCATCCGGTGCTGCCGGGGTCGGGGGCGCAGCCAGCGCGGGGAACATGTTCCGCATCGCACAGACCGACACGGTGCGCATCTACCTCACGGTGCCCGAGGGCTATGCGACGTCGATCCGATCCGGACTCGAGGCGGCGGTCACCGCACAGGGAATTCCAGGGCGCAATTTTACCGGGCACGTCGTGCGCACGTCGCACGCGCTCGACCCATCGTCAAGGACGCTGCTCGTCGAGGTCGACGTCCCGAATCGCGACTTCGCTCTGCTACCCGGTATGTCCGCGCAGGCCAGGCTGAGGTTTCCACGGGAAACGCCTCCGTTCCTGCTGCCCGCAAGCGCTCTCGTCATTCGATCGAGCGGCGTTCAGGTAATGGCCGTCGATGGCAAGCCTGGCTCCTCGGACGCGACCATCCATTTTCGCTCCGTGAGGATCGGGCGGGACTATGGCGGGACGGTAGAGGTATCCGACGGCGTCAGCGATGGAATGACGGTCGTCCTGAATCCGAACGCCGATCTGCTCGATAGCGCGCGCGTGCACGTCATCGCGACGCGGGGCATCGCGAATCCATCAAAGGGCGCGAGCGGCCCAAAGTGATCTGGTTTCAGCGATTGCAGGCGCCAATCCGTATCCCTCCTGATGAATCGCGCGTCGACTCTTTCGTCGCGCTTACCAATATGCCATTAGCGATGTTCGTGAAAACGCCGAGGGAGATCGGGATCATGATGCGGCGGGACAGGGGAAGTCGACCCGCGTCCCGCCTGCTTCGCTTCGGCCGGCATTCTGCCCTCCTCATTCTGACGGCCGGATGCTCGCATGCGCTGCCGACGATCGGAGGCGCGCCTTCCGCTCCGCCGGTGCGCAACGAGCCGTGGCGGGCGCCACCGGGCGTCGTTCCACCTGAGCCGGTGCGCTCTGCCGCCATCGCGGCGGCGAGCGACAGCGCGCGGTTGGCCGGCGCCCTGGGGCTCGGGCAGGTCGTGGACCTCGCGCTGCGAAACAACCCGCAAACGCAGATCGCCTGGGCGCAAGCGCGCGCCGGAGCGGCGTTGTATGGTGCCGCCGCAGCAGCCTACCTTCCTACGGTGGACGGGACGGCGAACGTCAATCGCTCGCAGACGACGTCGCAGCTTGGTTCGAGTGAGCGGAGCACGATCACGCCGACTGCCACTCTCTCCTATCTCCTGTTCGACTTCGGCGGCAGGAGCGGCACCGTCGCCGCGGCGCGCGCGGCAGCCGTCGCGCTCGATCTCACGCACAGCGCGACGCTTCAGGACGTGGCACTGCAGGCGCAGGCGTCGTACTTCAACTTCCAGGCACAGGGCGGCTTGCTGGCCGCGGCTCGGATGACCCTTGCCGAGGCGGACACGAACCTCGCCTCGGCACAGCAGCGCAACAAGGCCGGTGTCGCCACGATAGCCGACGTGCTGCAGGCGGAGGTGGTCGTCGCTCAGGCGCAGCTCGACCTCGAGACGGCACAGGGAAACGCACAAATTTCTCGCGGGAGTCTCGCGGTCGCGATGGGGCTTCCCGCCAACGCCCGCTACGAACTGGCGCCGGTGCACGACACGTTCTCAGTCTCACTCACCAGCACCGGCGTCGATACGCTCATCAATCGCGCTCTCGCGCTTCGCTCTGACCTTGCCGCCCTACGCGTACAGATACAGCAGGCGCAGGCGCAGGTTCGAGTCGCGCGCTCGGCGGAGCTTCCGTCGGTCACCTTCGGTGCGAACGCGGGCAAGACCTTCTCTAACGTCTCCACATACCAGGGCTTGAACTACGGCATCACGCTGGGCGTGCAGATTCCGATCTTCAACCTCGCCCGCCCGTACAACCTGACCGCGGCCCAGGCACAGGTGGACGTGGCAACAGCGCGAGCCGATCTGCTGCGCGTTCAGGTCGGGCAACAGGTCTACGCGTCCTACTATGCACTTCAGACCGCGACGCAGCGGGCGCACACGTCGGACGTGCTCCTCTCGTTTGCAACGCGCTCGGAGGTGACGGCGCGTGCCCGCTA
>DATCGM010000197.1:0-2518 GCA_036508915.1 Gemmatimonadaceae bacterium | reverse complement strand
ATCATCCTCCCGCGAGCTGACGAGACCGAGGACAAGGCGTGATTGAGTCGAAAATCAAGGTGTTGGTGGCCGAGGATGAAGCGCATCTCGGCCAGATCCTGTCGAACTTTCTGGCCGGGCGCGGATACGCCGTGCAGACGGTGACCGATGGCCGCGCCGCGCTCGAGGCGCTGCGCGCGGAAGCGTACGACGTCGCGCTCCTCGACATCGTCATGCCGGAGCTGGATGGGCTCGAGGTACTGAAGCAGGTGCGCGCCGACGTCGATCCGCCCGAGGTGATCATCATCACCGGCAACGGCACGATCGAGACGGCGATCAGCGCGATGAGGCTCGGCGCCTACGACTACATGGCGAAGCCATACCGCATGGCGGAGATCGACGTCCTCGTGCGACGTGCATGGGAGAAGCGCCGGCTCGCGCGCGAGCACGTGTTGCTGCAGGCGCAGCTCGAGCGCGCTGGTGGCGCAACCGAGATCGTCACGCAGTATGCACCGTTGCAAGCGGTGCTCGACGTCGTGGCCAAGGTGGCGCCGAGTGACAGCGCGGTGCTCATCACGGGCGAGTCGGGAACGGGGAAGGAGCTGGTCGCGCACATGCTGCATCGCCTGAGCGAGCGCACCGGACCCTTCGTCGACGTGAGCTGCGCGTCGCTCAGCGAGGGAATGCTCGAGAGCGAGCTGTTCGGTCACGAGCGCGGCGCATTCGCCGGCGCGGACGAGCGCAAGCTCGGGCTCATGGAGCTCGCCGCGGGAGGCACGCTCTTTCTCGACGTGATCGGCGATCTCTCGCTCAAGTTGCAGAGCAAGCTGCTGCGCGCGCTGGACCAGCGCAGCTTCTATCGCGTCGGCGGAACGCAGAAGGTCGAGGTCGACGTACGCATTCTCGCCGCGTCCAGCCGCGATCTCGTGCAGCGCGCCGGCGAAGGGCTCTTCCGCGACGATCTGCTCTATCGCATCAACACGATCGAGGTCAAGCTGCCCCCGCTGCGCGAGCGCGCCGTGGACATTCCGCTCCTCGCGCGGCAGTTCCTGCGCCAGTACGGAAAGGCGCATCCCCCCACGCTGACCGTTGACGCGCTCGACGTACTCACCCGATATCCCTGGCCGGGCAACGTGCGCGAGCTTCGCAATGTGATCGAGCGCGTCGTGCTCCTTACGCACGGTCCGCAGATTCGCGCGAGCGATCTGCCGCTGCAGATGCCGGGAGTCGGCACCCCAACGGTGTCCTCGCCCGCCATCTCGCTCGCGGAGCTCGAGCGCCGGCACATCGAGTCGGTGCTGCTCGACACGAACTGGCACCAGGGTCGTGCCGCCTCGGCGCTGGGGATCAGCTCCAAGACCCTCTACCGCAAGATCCGCGAATACGGATTCGTACGCCCGAACGGAGTGGAGTAGCTCGATGCGGATTCTCGTGATCGAGGACGATCCGACCGTCGGCCAGTACGTCAAGCGTGGTCTCGAGGAGCATCGGTGGGCGGTGGACCTCGCGACCGATGGCGAAGAGGGAGAGCGGCTCGCGAGCTCGGAGGCCTACGACCTCATCGTGCTCGACATGCGGTTGCCCGGCAAGAGCGGCCTCGACGTGCTCCAGACGTTGCGCGCGAAGGGATTCGAGCGGCCGGTGCTCGTGCTCACCGCGCAGGACGCGGTGGACGCGAAGGTCGTGACCCTGCGTGCGGGAGCTGACGACTACGTCACAAAGCCCTTCGCGTTCGAGGAATTGCTCGCACGCGTCGAGGCGCTCGCACGCCGGCCGCGCTCGCTCGCGTCGCAGACGCTCACCGTCGGCGATCTCGTGATCGATCAGACGACGCGCGAGGTGCGGCGCGCCGGTGAGCTCATCGAGTTGACGCCCAAGGAATACACGGTGCTCGAGTATCTCTCGCGCCACCAGGGCCGCGTAATGAGTCGCACGCTCATCACCGAATACGCGTGGGGGTATCACTTCGATCCGGGAACGAACATCGTGGACGTCGTGATCAATCATCTGCGCAAGAAGATCGACGCGAAGCACGAGCGGAAGCTGATCACCACGGTGCGCGGCGTCGGCTACGTGCTGAAGGAGTAGCGGTCGACGAATGGCCACGCTGCGCGCGCGGCTGACGGTGGCCTATGGCCTGGCGCTCGTGGGCAACACGATCCTCTTTGCCGGCGCGCTGTACTTCGCGCACAACGCCCGCGGACTGCAGCTCCGGCAGCTCGGACGGGTGGCGAGCGACCAGGGCGACCGCACGCTCTTCCTCATTCGCGCCGCGGCGCGCGAGGGGCGGACGCTCACGGAGCGGCGGCCGTGCGGAAATATCGGCGCCCTCCGGAGCGAGTCGTCGAAGAATGATTCCAGTGGCCATGCTGCTTCCGTTTCGTCGTCAGCGCGCGCACTCTGCGTCTTCGCCACCGCCGATCTCGTCGACCTGCTCGATCGGGTGCCCGGCTACTATCTCGTGTACGATCGCGACGATCGGCAGATCTACAGCTCCGTCGGAATTCGCCAGCTGTCGGACGAGGACCGGCTCGCCATC
>DATCGM010000196.1:0-21671 GCA_036508915.1 Gemmatimonadaceae bacterium | reverse complement strand
GGCGAGACGATGCTCACCGCGATGCTCGGGCAGCGCGTGATGCGCGATCTGCGGCAGCAGCTGTTCGAGCATGTCCAGCGGCTCTCGATCGCGTTCTACGATCGCACGCCAGTGGGCAGACTGGTCACGCGCGTGACATCGGACGTGGAGTCGCTGAACGAGCTGTTCACCGCCGGTGTCGTGGCAGGACTGGGCGACCTGTTCACGCTGTTGGCGATCGCGGTGATGATGATCTACACCGACTGGCGGCTCGCACTCCCGGCATTCGCCGTGATCCCGCTCGTCTATCTCACCTCGCATCTCTTTCAGACACGCGTTCGCGTGGCCTACCGCGACATTCGCGCGCGGCTCGCGCGCATTAACGCGTACCTGCAGGAGCGCATTACGGGCATTCGCGTCGTGCAGCTCTTTGGGCGCGAGGAGAGCGAGACGGCACGGTTCGCGGTGCTCAACAAGGGACATCTCGACGCGAACCTCCGCTCGATCACCATCTACGCACTCTACTTTCCGGCGATCGAATTTCTCACGTCGCTCGCGCTGGCGATTCTCCTCGTGGCCGGCGCCAGACGCGTGGGAGTGGGGTCGCTCACCGTTGGCACCATCGCTGCCTTTCTCCAGCTCCTGCGGCGTTTCTATCAGCCGCTACAGGACCTCGCCGACAAGTTCAATACGCTGCAGCAGGCGATGGCCGCCTCGGAGCGAATCTTCCTGCTGCTCGACACCGAGCGCGCGGAGGTCGCGGCGGCGCGGCCGGCGAGCGGCGCGTCGGAGCCGGTGCTGCTCGAACGTACCGAGCCGGTCACGATTGCGTTCGAGGACGTCTGGTTTCACTACGGCGAGCGCGTACGCGATCCCGCGTGGGTGCTGCGCGGCATCAGCTTCGTCGCCCGGCCGGGTGAGACGATCGCGCTCGTTGGGCACACGGGCGCTGGCAAGACGACGATCGTCAATCTCCTCCTGCGCTTCTACGAGCCGCAGCGCGGGCGCATCACGGCGAATGGTGTGGACATTCGCCTGCTGCCGCTCGACGACTGGCGCCGGCTCATCGGCTACGTCCAGCAGGACATCTTCCTGTTCGCCGCGGACGTGCGCACGAACCTGCGACTCGACGCGCCGCTGGACGACGCGGCGGTGATGGCTGCGGCCTCACGCGTTGGCGCGGATCGCGTGATCTCGCGTTTGCCCTCGCAGCTCGATCAGGTGCTCGGCGAGCGTGGCGCGTCGGTGAGCGTGGGTGAACGTCAACTGCTCTCCTTCGCCAGGGCGATCGCGCTGGATCCCGCTGTCCTCGTGCTGGACGAGGCTACCAGCGCCGTGGACAGTCAGGCGGAGGCGGAGATCCAGCGCGGGCTCGCGGTACTCATGCGCGGACGCACGACGATCGCCATCGCGCACCGCCTGAGCACCATCGTTCAGGCTGACGAAATTCTCGTGCTTCATCACGGGGAAGTGCGAGAACGGGGCACGCACTCGGCGCTCCGAGTGCTGGGCGGACTGTACGATCGCCTCTATCGGCTGCAGGCGGGGGAGGCAAAGGCGGAGCAATCGGACTCCCCCACGCTTGCCAGTCTCCCGGGCGCCGGATAGTTTCCGCCCCTACGGGGTCCCGGGCGCCGGATAGTTTCCGCCCCTATGGGGTCCCGGGCGCAGTCGGCGCGAGACCCTTTCGTGTCGTTCGCGCCGTAGTCCGACCGCGCATCGCCCTCCATGCCCGTCCTCCAGCTCGACGATCAGCAGTTCCCGCTCAAAGCGGGTGCCACCCGAATCGGCGCCGGTGCCGGTGCGGACGTCATCGTGCCCGGCTACTCGGCCATCGCGGTGGAAGCCGTCATCGACGGCGGAGCCACGCCAACGATCCGACGCGCAGAAGAAGCCGCCCACGTCCGCGTGAACGGTGTGCTGCTCGGCGCGGAGCCCACTCCGCTCATGCACGGCGACAAGATCGAAGTCGCCGGGCTGGAGTTCCGATATGCGGATGACGCCAAGGGTGGCGCGACGCAGTTCGTGAGCGCCAGCGAGATTGCGGCGAAGGCCGGCGCCAGGCGAACCGGCGCGGCACGGGCGACGGCGGCGGCTGGAGGCCGCCTCGTATCGCTCGTCGATGGAAAGGAGTACGCCGTTGCGGATTCGGGACTGGTGTTCGGCCGCGATGCGTCGTGCGACGTCGTCGTCGCGCAGAATGAGGTTTCGCGCCGGCACGCCGAGATCGTGATTGGCGACGAGGGATACGTGGTGCGCGATACGAGCGCGAATGGTCTCTACGTCAATGGGGAGCGGGTGCAGGGCTCGCACAAGCTCGCCCGCGCCGACGTGCTGCGTATCGGAAGCGAGGAGTTCCGCTTCTACGCTGACGTGCTGGCCGCCACGCCGGCTTCAGCGCCCAAGCCGAGCGCACCCATGGCTGCACCACCCGCCGCGCCTCCCGCGCCGGCGGCACCGCTGGTCGCAAAGGCTCCAGACGCGGGGCTGATGGACATGGACATACTGCCGGTTATGGTGGCGATGCCGGCGGCCGCACCCCAAGCGCCGGCCGCGGCCCCGGTTTCTCCCCCGGCGCCGGTCTCTCCGCCGGCCGTGAAAGATCCGAGGCCTGTTGTGGCGATACTGGAGTCCAGGAACGAGGGCTCGGAGAAGGGAACAAAATACGAGCTGCGCACGCCGCTGGGGCACGTTGGCCGAGGCGCGCACAACGACGTGCGTCTCTCGGACGAAAGTGTCAGCGAGACGCACGCGAAGCTGCAGAAACGGGACGACGGCTGGTACGTGGTAGACATGGATTCCACCAACGGCACCTACGTCGGCGGCTCGCGCGTGAGCGGCGAGCGGAAGATCGAGGGCTCGTCGGACGTACGCTTCGGCGGGATGAAGTTCCGCTTCACGGCGGTCGGCCCGAGCAGCGCTGCCGAGCTCGAGGCCAAGGGTACCCGCGCCATCACGGCGATGGGACGACCCTCCGCGATGGAAGCCGCGCCGTCAACGGCGAAGACACCGATCCCCGCTGGCTCGACGCCCGCGTCAGAACCAGCGAAGAGTGGCGGTGGCATCCCGGCGTGGGTGTGGATCGTTGTCGGTCTCGTCGTGGTGGCGGGCGTGGTCTCCTTCGTGTTGAAGGGACGCGCGTGAAGCGTCTCCATGCAGCGCGGACGGACGTCGGAATGATACGTTCCGGCAACGAAGATAATTTCACTGTGGATGCGACCCCGGAGCGGGGCATCTACATCGTGGCCGACGGAATGGGCGGTCACGCCGCGGGTGAAGTCGCGAGCGAGATGGCGGTCCAGATCATCCAGCGCGAGTTGCATCCCGTTGCGGACCTCGAGGGAGAGGATGTCGCACAGCTGGTGGGCAACACGCTGAGAAAGGCGAACCGCGCGATCCACGATCGCACCCTCACCGAGGTGGACAAGCAGGGGATGGGGACGACCGCGTCGGTGTTGCTCATCTCCGGCGCGCGCTATCTCATCGGCCAGGTGGGCGACTCCCGCGTCTATCTGATGCGCGACGGTACGCTGTCGCAGCTCACGAAGGATCACTCCTACGTCCAGGAGCAGGTAGACGCGGGATTCCTGACGCCGGAGCAGGCGCGCTACCACCCGTACAGCAACGTCATCACGCGCTGCGTGGGCGCGAGCCTGGATGTCGAGCCGGACGTCTATCGCGGCGAAGTGCGCACGGGCGATCTCTTTCTCGTCGCCAGCGACGGCCTGACGGGCATGGTGGACGACCGCCGGCTGGGTCAGCTCCTTGGCTCGCGTGCCGAGCCGGAGCGCAAGGTGCAGGCGCTGATCTCCGAGGCGAATGGACGCGGCGGACTCGACAACATCACGGCGATCATCGTCGAGATGCAGGAGTCGGGACCACCTCCCGCCCGCGCCGGTGCCAAGACGATGGAGATTCGTTCGATTGGCTGACGGCGAAACTGTCGCGTCGATCGCGCAGCTCTATCTCGGCAACATCCTTTACGCGATCGAGCTGGCTGCCATGTCGCTCGATCAGCAGGGAAAGGCGGACGACGCCGGGTATTATCGCGGTATCGGTCGCAAGCTGGCCGAGGCGCATGGACGGGAGAAGAAAGAGTCGGACGGTCGGACGGTCTGACAGGACGGCGTCTTCTAGTTCAGCAGATGGCCGCGGTCCAGCTTCGCTCTTACTTCGTCCGCAGGGAGTGACGCGAGACGGATGACTGCGTCGCGATCGATCGGGACGCGGACGGCCGTGAACACGCGCAGCCACCGCGCGCTGCCATAGAGTTCCTCCGACAGCTTTGGCAGATTGACCGCGCCCTCCCATCCGGCGGCGGTGAGGCGGCGAACGCTGCCATCGCGGCGACGCACCGGGATGTCGAGCCCGAGCATCTGCGTTTTCACGGGATAGTCCAGCAGCACCTGGCCGGGCTGAAGATGCAGCTCGCGGGCGAGCTGGTCCTCCACGGCGACGACGAGCGCACGGTCGTCGGCAATCCATTCGCCGATGTCGGGCGGAAGCTCCGCGGCGGGACACTCGAAGACGCGCTTGTACAACCGTCGCTCGCGCATCGCAGACAGCAGCGGCGTGGGCGAATGCTGCGCCATCTCGTGCAGCAGCCCCTCGTCGGTGTAGCCCGCGAGCGCCTCGGCGCCCAACGAGCCGGCGCGCAATGCGCCGTCCACCAGGCGCTTGTACATCGCCGTCGCGCTGCGAACCGCGTGATGCCAGTAGACGTTGCGGTACATCTGATACTTCGCAAACAGGAGCGACTCGAGCGCCGAGAGACCCTTCTCGGAGATGCCGACCATCGGCGAACCGCGCTCCGGATCTTCTACGAGCGTGAGCGAGTCGAGCAGACGATCGACGTCGATGTCGCCATAGTTCACACCGCACATGAACGCGTCGCGCTTCAGGTACTCGATCTTGTCGAGATCGAGTGAGCCCGAGATGAGTCCCTGCAACGGACTCTCGCTTCGTCCGCGGATGAGGTCCATGATGCGCGTCGGCGCGTCGTCGCCAAGCTCGCTGCGAAGGATGTCGGCGACCTCGCCGCCCATGACGAGTGGGCGCGCAACCTCCTCGTGATGCAGCGCGCCAATCTCCTCGAGCGCATGGGAGAAGGGATAGTGCCCGATGTCGTGCAGGAGCGCCGCGTAGCGCACGATGCGGCACGCTTCGGGCTGGAGCCCGCTCGTGAGCTCGCGCTCCGCGAAGAGCCCGAGCGTGCGACGCGCCAAGTGATATGCGCCCAGCGCGTGCTCGAATCGCGAGTGGCTTGCGCCCGGATAGACGAGATACGCGAACCCGAGCTGCCGCACGTACCGCAGCCGCTGGAACGCCCGCGAGTCCACGAGCTGAAGGGCGAGTGGGTCGACGCGGATGTTGTTCCAGAGGGGATCGCGGATGATTTCGTCGTGCATGACTGAAAGCTCGCGCGTTGCGCCCGATGAGGAAAGGAAGAGAGGAAGGAAGGGCACACCAGGTTCAGTCCGGTGTGCCCTTCGCAGTCTCTTCTTCCTCTTTTCCTGTCTTCCTCTCTCCTATCCCTGCGGTCCCGATGCCTTGATCGCTTCCGCAACGCTCCCGAACTTCTCGAAGTTCTTCCGGAACATCTCGGCAAGCTTCCTCGCCTGCGTGTCGTACTCTGCCGGATCGCTCCACGTGCCGCGCGGATCGAGAACCTCATTCGGCACGCCGGGGACCGACTGCGGGATCGCGAGTCCGAACACCGGATCGGTGCGCGTTGCGGTGTCATCGAGCTTGCCATCGAGCGCGGCGTGCACCATGGCGCGCGTGTAGCCGAGCTTCATGCGCTTGCCGACGCCGTAGGCGCCGCCGCTCCAGCCGGTGTTCACGAGCCACACGTTCGACCCATGCTCGTCGATGAGACGGCCGAGCATCTCCGCGTACTTCGTGGGGTGCCACACGAGGAACACGGCGCCGAAGCAGGACGAGAAGGTCGCTTGCGGCTCGGTGACGCCGCGTTCCGTGCCGGCCACCTTCGCGGTGTATCCGGAGAGGAAGTAGTACATCGCCTGATCGCGTGACAGCTTCGCGACAGGGGGCAATACGCCGAATGCGTCCGCGGTGAGGAAGACGATGTTCTTCGGGTGCCCGCCGCGGCCGGACGGCACGTGATTCGGGATGTACGGCAGCGGATACGACGCGCGGGTGTTCTCGGTGATGCTCTGCTCCTCGAACTTCACCTTTCGGGTGAACGGATCGAGCACGACGTTCTCGAGAATCGTGCCGAACATCTGCGTCGTGCGGTAGATATCGGGCTCACTCTCGGGCGAGAGGTTGATGACCTTGGCGTAGCAGCCGCCCTCGAAGTTGAACGTGCCCTCGGGCGCCCAGCCGTGCTCGTCGTCGCCGATCAGCGAGCGCGCCGGATCGGCGGAGAGCGTCGTCTTGCCGGTGCCGGAGAGACCGAAGAACAGCGCGGTATCGCCCGCGGGGCCGATGTTCGCCGAGCAGTGCATGGAGAGCACGCCCTGCTTCGGCATGTAGTAGTTCATGACGGTGAACATCGCCTTCTTCAACTCGCCGGCGTAGCGCGTGCCGCCGATGAGAATCACGCGCTCGGCGAGATTGAGCACGATGAACGTGCCCGTGCGGGTGCCGTGCCGTGCCGGGTCGGCCTGGAACTCCGGCGCGTGCAGCACGGTAAAGTTCGGCGCGAAGCCCTTCAGCGCCGCGAACTCCGGACGCACGAACATGTTGCGGACGAACGCCATGTGCCACGCGTTCGGAGAGACATACCGCACCGAGAGACGATACTTCGGATCGGCGCCGCAGTAGAGATCCTGCACGAACAGGTTGTCGCGCTCGTTGAGATATTGCTGCACATCGGCGCGCAGCGTCTCGAAGTGCTCGGGGGTGATTGGCTGATTGACCTTCCCCCAGTCGACGTCCGCTTGGGACTCCGGCTCCTTGACGAGGAACTTGTCGTTCGGCGAGCGGCCGGTGTGCGGCTTCGTCACAGCGACGAACGGGCCCATGTCGGCGAGCTGTCCTTCGCCGAGCTCGATGGCGTGCTGGATCAGCGCGGGCGCGACGTGGCTCCAGTGCACTTTCCCCGATGGGGTGAGCCCCTGGCCGCCAAGGCCGCCTTCAGGGCTCGTCTCAGTCTGCGGTATTGTCTTTGTGGCCATCGCTGTCTTCCCTCGGGGTGAGATCCGGCGGCGCGGCTGCGCCTGCCGAGCTTAGAGTTTCGAGTAGATGGTCGGTGCGGGGCTCGCCGCTGCAAAGGCGGACTCCACCGATTGGATGCGGTCCTGCGCGTCCACGACGGCCACGGCGGCCATGTTGACGATGTCCTGCACGTCCGCGCCGCGCTCGAGCACATGCACCGGGCGACGCATCCCGACGAGGATCGGGCCGATGGCCGTTGCCCCACCTAGATGATGCAACAACTTGTACGCGATGTTTCCGGCGCTCAAGTTCGGGAAGATGAGGACGTTCGCCTGTTCCTTGAGCGTGCTGAACGGATAGTCGCGCTTGAGGATCTCCGGATCGAACGCCGTGTCGGCCTGCATCTCTCCATCGACGATGAGCGATGGGTCGCGCTCCTTCAGGATCTGCGTGGCGCGCGCCATCTTTTCCGCGTCAGGGTGGTTCACCGACCCGAAGTTGGAGAACGACAACATGGCAATGCGCGGCAGAATGCCCATGGTGCGCGTGATCCGGCTGGCGGCGAATGCGATCTGCGCGAGCTGCTCCGCCGTCGGGTCGATGTTCACCGTGGTGTCGGCACAGAACACGACGTGGCGCTCCGTCACGAGCATGTACATGCCGCTCACGAGGTTCGAGCTCGGATGCGCGCCGATGACCTGGAGCGCGGGCCGAATGGTCTCCGGGTAGTGCATCGTGACGCCGGAGAGCAACGCGTCCGCGTCGCCACGCGCGACCATGCACGAACCGAAGTAGTTGCCGTTGAAGAGCTGGCGACGCGCCTCGTCGAGGGAGAGTCCCTTGCGCTGACGCAACTGCCACATGTAGTGCGCGTACGCCTCGCGGCTCGGCGACGTCGCGGGATCGTCGATGACGATGCCCTCGAGCGAGATGCGGTGTTCGGCCGCGATGCGCTCGATCGTATCGCGATTGCCCAGCAGGATCGGGTGCGCGATGCCGTCGTCGACGAGAATCGAGGCGGCGCGCATGATCTTCGGCTCCTCGCCCTCGGGGAAGACGATGCGCTTGGGGTCGCGCATGGCGCGATTGATGAGCCCGCGCATGATGCCGCGCGCCCGGCCCAGGCGCGCCTCGAGCTGTTCGCGATAGGCTTCGAGATCGATGAAGTCGCGAGCGACACCGCTCGCGACCGCCGCCCACGCCACCGCCGGCGCCACCCAGAGCAGCACGCGCGGATCGAAGGGGAAGGGGATGAGATAGTTCGCGCCGAACTGCACGTTGCGCAGACCGTACAGCGCCGCGACGGAATCGGGCACGTCCTGCTTGGCGAGCAATGCGAGCGCACGCGTCGCCGCCATCTTCATCTCTTCGTTGATCTCCGTCGCACGGACGTCCAATGCGCCGCGGAAGATGAACGGGAAGCCGAGGACGTTGTTGACCTGATTGGGATAGTCGCTGCGCCCCGTGGCGATGATGGCGTCGTTGCGGACAGCGAGGACTTCTTCGGGCGTGATCTCCGGAACGGGGTTGGCCAGTGCGAAGATGATCGGACGGGCGGACATCCGGGCAACCATCTCGCGCGTCACCGCGCCGGCGGCACTGAGGCCAACGAAGACGTCTGCTCCGACGAGCGCATCGGCGATGCTGCGCGCGCTGGTCCTGGCGATGAATCGCGCCTTGTAGGGATCCATGTGGCCGGCGGTGCGGCCCTCGTAGATCACCCCGGCGCGGTCGCACATGAGAATGTTCTCGCGCTTCACGCCGAGTCGCACGTAGTGCTCGGCCGTGCTGAGAGCCGCGGCGCCCGCACCGGAGAACACGACCTTCACCTGACCGATGTCCTTGCCCGCGATCTCGAGCGCATTCAGCAGCGCGGCGCCGGAGATGATCGCGGTGCCGTGCTGGTCGTCGTGGAAGACGGGAATTCCCATCGTCTTGCGAAGGGTCTCCTCGATGTAGAAGCACTCGGGCGCCTTGATGTCCTCGAGGTTGATCCCGCCCACGGTGGGCTCGAGGAGCTGGCAGAACTTGATCACGTCGTCCGGATTTTCCGACCCGATCTCGAGATCGAAGACGTCGATGTCGGAGAACTGCTTGAAGAGGTTCGCCTTGCCTTCCATGACCGGCTTGCCGGCAAGCGCGCCGATGTTGCCGAGCCCGAGCACGGCTGTGCCGTTGGAGACGACGGCGACGAGATTCCCTTTCGACGTGTACTTGTAGACGTCGTCCGGGTTGTCCTTGATCGCGAGACAGGGCTCGGCGACCCCCGGCGTATACGCGAGCCCGAGATCCCGCTGATTGTTGAGTGGCTTCGTGGGGACGACGGCAATCTTGCCGGGCCGTCCACGTGAGTGATAGTCGAGAGCTTCTTCGCGTTTGGTCATGGGCAGACGGTAAAGATAGTCGCCCGGAGCGCCGGAGTGGAGGGCAGGAAACGACGTGTCCGCTGGCACACATCGTCGCTTCGGGGTATCCTACTGCTGCCTCTCATGCTGACCGCCTCCCGTAATCTCGCCTGTCGTCACTGGATGCATCGCCTTGGCCGAGCTCTCGCCATCGTGACGCAGCTCGTGCTGTTCTTGGCCCCCGTTGCCGAGGGCCGCGAGGAGCACTTGCTGGACCCGCATGTCGAGGCGCCGAGGACGCTCGCGCATCCCGGGCATCGACCCACTTCCTGTGCGGAATGCGTGCTGCTGTCCGTGCACGGTCGCACGGAGGAGCGGGCTCAGCTACCCGAGCCCGCGCGCCTCCAGGGCGCGTGCTATGTCGCGACCGCGATGCATGCGATCGGTGTCGAGCGCGCACCCTCCAATAGCTCGCGAGCGCCCCCCCTCTGCGTGTGAGCCGCTAGCACTGCGCCGCACGGCAAGTCGCCGCGTCGGTGCCTTACCTCACAACAGAGACAATGAAATTCCCGACGGCAGCGCTCGTCGTGGTGGCGCACGCCACTACGCTCGCGGCGCAGGCACCCGGCATCGTACGCCGCGATTCCCTCGTGCTCACGAGAACCGCGGCCATCGCCGCCGCACTGGCGAACAATCCGCAGCTCGACGTGGCGCGCGAACAGACTGCCCAGGCGCGGGCGCGTCGCGTTCAGGCGATCGCGATCCCTGATCCTTCGCTGACCGCGTCGCTCGACAATCAACCCGGATTTCTGCACCTCGGTAGCGCACAGCAGAAGAATGCCGCCCTGGGACTCTCGGTGCCCTTTCCGGACAAGTTTCGTCTCCGCAATACGATCGCGACGGCGGACGTGCGCTCGGCGGAGTTCGGGTACACGAGCGTACGACAGCAGCTCGCGGCGCAGACATCGCGCAGCTACGACACACTCCTCGTCGCGAACCGGCATCGCGAGATTTTTCAAACGAATCGGACGTTGGCGGCAGATTTTCTGGCCAAGACGCAGGCGCGATTCCAGGGAGGAACTGCCGCAAAGCTCGACGTCCTGAAGGCGCAGGTGGCGCTTGCACAATCCGACAACGGCCTGATCGGTGCGGAGCGCGACGTCGTGACCGCGACCGACGCCATCGATCGGCTCATCGGACAGCCGCTCGGGACACCGATCGCGGCGCAGGATTCTCTGTCCGTTCCTCCGCCGCTACCGGACGTCGCTCTCGTGGAGCAGGCGGCACTGGATGCGCGGCCCGAGCTTGCTGCTCTATCCAGCCAGCAGGTCGGCGCTCGTGCGACAACGAGTCTGGCGCGCGAGTTCTGGCTTCCGGACTTCACGCTCTCCGCGCAACGGGACTACGGTCCCGACGGGTCGGGAGCGCTGTTCTCGGCGGGCATCGCCCTGCCATTCCCGATCTTCTACTGGCAGCACTCGAAAGGGGAGATTGCCCAAAGCCAGCATCGTGAACGCGAGCTGAGCGCAAGCTATCGTGATCTGCGCGCTCAAGTCTCGCAGGACGTGCGCGCGACGCATGCGGCCGCTGACGCCGCGTTGCGACAGGCGCTGTTCATCCGTGACGCTCTGCTCCCGAGTGCGCGCGAGGCCTATCGCGTCGCGTCGGTGAGCTACGGGCTCGGCGGATCCTCCGCGCTCGACGTGCTCGATGCGCGGAGAAATCTGCTTGACGCCGAAACCCAATACGCCGACGCACTCGCCGCGGCGAACAGTGCCCGCGCCGATCTCGAACGCGCCGCCGCCACACCACTCGCTCGAATTGAAATGCGGAGAAATCCATGACTTGCCACACGACGTTTCGCCAGATCTTCGAGCGCGCGTTGCCGCGTGGAGTCGGCGCTGCTGCATTTTGTCTGGTGCCGGTCTTGGCGTGCGTCGCACTGTCGGCGTGCTCCAAGGATGCGGCAAAGACGGCGACGAGCGGCGACACCGCTCGCGCTCCTGTCTCGAGCGACACGAGCGCGAGCGCACACGACGTGACGCTCACGCCCGCGCAGGCCGCGCGCATCCGCGTGTCGCCCGTCGAGATGTCAGCCTATCGTTCTTCGATTCAGACGACGGGCACCGTCGCGTTCAATGGAGACCGGTCGACCCAGGTGTTGGCGCCAGTCTCGGGGCCGATCACGAAGATCCTGGTCAATCCTGGCAGTGTCGTGCGCCGAGGCGCGCCACTGGCCATGGTGACCTCCCCGGACTTCGCGACGGCGACGGCCGTGTATCGCAAGGCGCAATCGGCATATCGCAACCTGCAGCGTATCGCCGATCTCGATGAGCAGCTCTTCAAGAACGATGCGATTCCGCGTCGTGAGCTCGAACAGGCTCAAACCGACGCCGCGGCTGCTGTCGCGGACCGTGACGCGGCGATCGAACAGATGCGTGCGCTTGGCGTTGACGAGCAGAGCATCACGGCGGTACGGGAGAATCGCGCGACGGCGGCGCTGGCGGCTGTGATCCGCGCGCCGATTGACGGAACAGTCGTCGAAAAGCTCGTGAACCCAGGTCAGCTCATCCAGGCGGGGAGCACCCAGTGCTTCATCATCGCGGATCTGTCCACGGTGTGGGTGATGGCCAATGTGTTCGAATCAGATCTTGCCGGGGTTGCCGCTGGGCAGGAAGCCACGATCGTCACTGCGGCGCAACCGGCTCCCATCGTTGGTCGCGTCGTGTACGTCGGGTCTCTAGTCGATCCTGCGTCCAAGGCGACTGCGGTGCGCGTTCTCGCGCCGAACCCGCGCGACATTCTCAAGCGCGACATGCTCGTGAACGTGTCGATCAAAGCGAGCCAGGGCCGCAACGGCATTCTCATTTCCGCCTCCGCCGTGCTGCGCGACGATCAGAATCTACCGTTCGTCTATGTCGCGCTCCCGGCCAATCGGTTCGCGCGCCGGTCCATCACCATCGGTGCGCGCGTTGGCGATTCGTATGAAGTCAGGGCGGGGCTCGCTGCCGGCGATCGGATCGTCGTCGATGGGTCGCTCTTTCTTCAGTTCGCGGGGAGCCAGTGACGAATCCCTCTGAGGGCACGGGCCCGACAGATCCGCCAGTGACCGAGCATGTGGAGAATGTCGCCGAGGAATTCGAGGCACGCTCGGCGCCGTCGATGGTGCATCGTATCGTGCGCGCCTCTCTAGAACAGCCGCTCCTGATCCTCATGCTGACGATCGGCCTCATCGCCGTCGGCGTGTGGTCGCTCAAGCGACTGCCGGTGGATGCGTACCCGGACGTCTCGCCGCCGATGGCGGAGATCGTCACGCAGTGGCCGGGCCACGCCGCGGAAGAGGTCGAGCGGCTCATCACCGTGCCCGTCGAAAATGGAATGAGCGGATTGCCGAAGCTGAAAGTTTCTCGATCGGTGTCGCTCTATGGGCTCTCTGACGTTCGTCTCACGTTCGAAGACGGAACGGACAGCTACTTCGCCCGCCAGCAGGCGTTCGAGCGCATCAGCGACATATCCGTTCCTAGCGGCGTCACGCCAGGCCTGACTGCACTCACGTCACAGTCAGGGCGCGTCTACCGCTACGTGCTCGAGAGTCCGGATCGCTCGGCGATGGAATTGAAAGTCCTCCAGGATTGGGTGCTGGACAAGCAATACCGCTCCGTGCCGGGTGTGGCGGACCTGATGTCGATGGGCGGCGAGACGATGGAGTACCAGGTGCTCCTCGATCCCACCAAGCTCGCTGGCGCCGGGCTCTCCCCGGGCGACGTGTCCACCGCGCTCGGTGCCAACAATGCGAACGCCGGCGGCGGCTTCTACTCCGAGGGTGGCCAGTTCTACTATGTGCGTGGCCTCGGCCTCATCAGCACCACGGAGGACATCAGCAACGTCGTGCTGAAGGTGCAGAACGGCACGCCAGTGCTCGTGAAGGACGTCGGAGATGTCGTCATCGGCCACGCGCCGAGGTTGGGACAGTTTGGTTTCATGTCGCAGAACGATGCCGTCGAAGGCGTCGTACTCATGCGGTACGGTGAGCAGGCACAGACCGTGTTGAAGCGCGTAGAACAGAAGACTGCACAGCTCAACAACGGGATTCTTCCCGCCGACGTAAAGGTGCGCCCGTACTACGACCGGGGCGAGCTCATCGCGCTGACGACGCACACGGTGCGAGACAACCTTCTGCACGGCATCCTGCTCGTCGTCGTCATCCTCATATTCTTTCTGTATGACGTTCGTGCCGGACTGATCGTCGCGGTGGCCATCCCGTTGTCGTTGCTTTTCGCGTTCATCTGTCTGGACGTGAGACACATTCCCGCGAACCTGCTCTCGATCGGCGCGATCGACTTCGGCATCCTGGTGGATGGCGCGGTCGTGATGGTCGAGAACATCTACCGCCAACTAGCACTTCGTGGACGGGAGAACATAGGCATACGGCAGGTGATTGCGTTGGCCGCAGGTGAGGTAGACCGTCCGATCGTTTACGCGATCGGCGTGATCGTCGCCAGCTTTCTGCCGATCTACGTCCTGTCCGGACCTTCCGGTCGCCTGTTCACGCCGATGGCCGACACGACGATCTTTGCACTGATCGGCGCCTTGATCGTCACCCTGACGGTGATACCGGTGCTGTGTTCCGTCCTGCTCCGGGTGGGGCTGACCGAACGCCGCAACACAGTCTATCGGTGGGTGCAGGACCGATATGAAAGCGGGCTTGCATGGAGCATGGCGCATCCACGCGTCGTCGTCGGAGGTGCGTGTGCTTCCTTTGCCATCTCGTTGCTGCTGTTTGCGGGCATTGGCGCCGAGTTCATGCCAAGGCTGGACGAAGGTACGCTGTGGGTCCGGGCAGCAATGCCGTATACGATTTCGTTTGATGAGTCGTCGAAGATCGTGCCGCAGATTCGAGAGGTCCTGCGATCGTTCCCAGAGGTGACGATCGTGACGTCCGAGCACGGGCGGCCAGATGACGGGACCGACCCCACCGGATTCTTCAACGCCGAGTTCTACGTCGGGCTGAAGCCCTACGGCGAGTGGAATGGTCCGCGGCACTCGAAGAAGGAGTTGATCGCGGCGATCGACGAGAAGCTCGCCGTGTTTCCCGGAGTCAACTTCAACTACTCGCAACCGGCGCAAGATGCCGTCGATGAGGCGGAAACCGGGTTGAAGAGCTCTCTTGACGTCAAGCTCTTCGGCACCGATCTCAAGGTGCTGGAGGAACGGGGCAATGCGATAAAGCACGTGCTAGAGGAGGTGCGCGGCATCACGCACGAGACGCTCGTGCAGGAGCTCGGGCAGCCCAGTCTGACCATCGACATCGATCGGTCGAAGATCGCGCGCTATGGTATCAACGTGGCCGATGTGAACGGGCTTATCGAGGCTGCGGTAGGAGGGACTGCAGCCACGCAGGTCATACAGGGTGAGAGGACATTCGATCTGGTAATTCGACTCAAGCCCGAGTATCGCCAGACGCCTGAGCAAATCGGCAATATCCTGGTGGCGACACCGAGTGGCGCGCAGGTGCCACTTCGGGAACTGGCGACCATCGCCGTGAACATTGGCGCGTCCTTCATCTACCGTCAGGACAACTCGCGGTACATCGGAATCCAGTATTCGGTGGAAGGCCGCGACCTGGCCGGCGCGGTGCAGGATGCGCAGAAGCGTGTCGCGGAGCAGGTCAAACTACCGACTGGATATCGCATCGTCTGGGGCGGTGAATACGAGGAGTACACCGCATCGCGGGGGCAGCTTCGCGTCGTGATCCCGGTGACGCTCGCGCTCATCTTCCTGTTGCTGTTCTCGTTGTACAAGAACTTCAAGTTCCCCGCCATCACGGTCGCGGGAGTCGTTCTCTCGGCGCCACTTGGCGGCGTCCTCGCTCTGTGGTTGTCGGGCACCGCGTTCTCGGTCTCCTCCGGCATCGGTTTCCTTGCGCTGTTCGGCGTATCGGTGCAAACGGCGGTCGTGTTCATCTCCTACGCCAATGAGCTGCGCCAGCAGGGGCACTCCATCGCTGAAGCGACGCGAGAGGCGGCGCTGCTCCGGTTGCGACCCATTCTCATGACCGGTCTCGTCGCCGCGCTGGGTCTTCTGCCTGCCGCGTTCTCAACGGGCGTCGGCTCGGATTCGCAACGACCGTTCGCGCTCGTCATCGTCGGAGGTCTCTTTTCACGGTTGCTGATCAGCATCTTTCTCATGCCGGTGCTGTACGCGGCGGTGGCGAGCGAGGGCGACCAACTCGAAGTCTGACCGCGCGATCGATCATATTCTGGTCATGCGACGCGTGGTGGTGATCGGTGCAGGGGCGGCGGGAACGATGGCGGCGATCTTCGCCGCGACGGCTGGCGCGGAGACCGTGCTGCTCGAGCGCACGAGCGACGGCGGACGCAAGATCCTCATCAGCGGTGGCGGCCGATGCAACGTGCTGCCGTCGGAACTGGATGTGTCTCGCTACGTCACCGACTCGTCGCCGAACACCCTGCGGAAGATCGTGCGAAGCTGGCCCCTCGCCGAGCAGATCGCCTTTTTCGAGCGGGAGGTTGGCCTCCCGCTCGTCGAGGAGACAGAGTCCAGGAAACTGTTCCCGGCGTCCCACAAGGCGCGTGACGTGCGCGATGGTCTGCTCGCGCTGGCCAGGCGCCGCGGCGCGACGATTCTTACCGAGACGAATGTCACCGACGTTTCGCGAAACGGGACGGGCTGGAGCGTCGCGTGCACCGGCGCACCCGCGGTCGAGGCTGACGCCGTGATCATCGCGACAGGCGGACTCTCGGTGCCGATGACGGGAAGTGATGGCACCGGCCTGCGACTGCTCGAGCGGCTCGGCCACACCATTCACACGACGTATGCGGCGCTCACGCCGCTCGTCGCGTCGTCGTCGCCGTTCGTGAGTCTCTCCGGTGTGTCGCTTCCCGTCACGCTGACGGCGACGAGCCGCGCGCGCACGGCAACCGCCACGGGCGGCTTTCTCTTCACGCACATCGGTTATAGCGGACCGTCCGTGCTCGACGTGTCGCACGTCATCGTACGGTCGCGCGCGGAACGCGATGATCCGCCCGCTCGTGTCACCGTGCGCTGGACGCCGCTGGGCGAAGAGGAGTGGTCCGAGCGGCTCAAGCCGCGGGGCACACGAACGGTGATGGGTGCGCTGCGCGCCGAATTGCCGGACCGCCTTGCAGCCGCGTTGATCTCTGCGGCCAGTGTCTCGCCCGACCGCGTGCTCTCGGAACTCCAGCGCGACGAGCGGCTGCGACTGGTCGAGATGCTCGTGCGCGGCCCGCTGCCCTGGACCTCCGATGAGGGCTACAAGAAGGCCGAAGTGACCGGGGGAGGCGTGAGTCTCGCCGAGATCGATCCACGCACGATGGAAAGCCGGCGCTGTCCCGGACTCTACCTCTGCGGCGAAGTGCTCGACGCATTCGGGCCGATTGGCGGCTACAATTTTCTGTGGGCCTGGGCGACAGGACGTGCCGCCGGTCTCGGCGCGGTGCGGTCATGATAGGTATGCCGGAGATTGCACTCCATGAATAGCATGCCCCTCGATCTGGCGAGTCCGCGGTGGCACGAGCTAACGCAGGCCTACGGCGTCGCGGACGACATTCCGCGTCTCCTCGAAGCGCTTGCCACCGTCGAGGGCGACGCCGAGCGCACGGAGCTCTGGTTCGGCGTGTGGGCCACGCTCTGCCCAGACGGACGCGTGTACACCGCTGCATACGCGGCCGTCCCGCATCTGCTGGCGCTCACCCACGAGCAGGGAGCCGCGGAGCGGGGCGCGGCGTTACACATCGCGGCGGAGGTCGAGACCTCGCGTCACACGCCTGGAGCGCCGCCGATTCCAGACGATCTCGTATTGAGCTACGCGACTGCGATCGAGTCGTTGCCGGCGAGGGTCGCCGAGCTCGCCGACGTGCCGTGGGATGCGCCGACGGCTCAGGTGATGGCCGCCGCGCTGCTTGCAGGAAAGCGCCAGCCGGCGCTTGCACGCGCCATTCTCGCGCTCGGCGAGGGGCGCTGAGAAAAGGATGCGGCGCCGCGCATCACATGTCGAACTCGTGGGCGAAGGCGACGGGAAACGCGAAGGTCTTCGCTCTGGTGCGGCTTTCCATCGCGTCGGCCACCCGCTCGAGACGCTTGGGAATGCCGAGGATCTTTTCCTGCGCGCGCTTGCCAATCTCGTCGAGCCCGTCGAGAGTCTCGATGGCCCAGAAGCGGATCTGCTCCTCCACGATGGCGAGATAGTCTCTCGGCCCATAAATGCCCGCGCGCCGAATGACGTCCGCCATCTCGCGGAAGTTCGGCATGTTGATGCCCGGCATGTCGATCGATGGCATGATCTCCGCCGCGGATGCGAGCGCCGTGTTCGGATCGCGCGTGATCACTTCCTTGAAGATCGTGCGGTAGAAGGTGTAGTGACGCGCCTCTTCCTTCGCGACGTTCGACAGCACGGTCCCGATGGTGGGCTCGTATTTGCCGGCGAGCTTGCCCGTGTTGGCGTGGCTCACCTGCGTCGCCCGTTCCTGCAACGTCGTGTACACGAAGACGCGATACGGGTCCTTGTCCCACGCCGGCTCAAACCCCGCCCTGAGATACTCGAACTGCATGCGCTCGAGCACGGGATTGTTCAGGATCTTGGTGTCGTGCATGTAATCGTGGAGCACCGCGCCGTGCCGGTCCTCCTCGGCGGTCCACAGATTCGTCCACTTGGACCAGAAGGTGTCGCCGCCGAGGTAGGTGGCGAGCAGCCGGTGGAAGTGCGGGAGACCTTCTTCGGTGAGGAGGTTCAGGGCGAGGGCTACGCGTGCCGGGAGGCTGATGCCATGCGCGCGGCTGCGCAGCTCCTTGATGTGGGCGTCGGGATCCGTGTCGGGCGCCGGGGCGAGCAGCTCGCTCGGAAACCAGAGCACTCGCTTTGCCTCGTGCACCACCATCAGATCGTGTACAACCAGCTCGAGGTCGGCCAACACTTCGACCTTGGCGAGCGTCTCGGCTTCTTGAGGTGTCATCACCAGAAATCTGACAGGTTTCACGCGCAGGGTACAGCATGGCGGCCGATTCCGACGGCATCTAACCCAGCATCTCTGATGCCACAACCGTTGACTTCGCCAGCGGCACATGGAATGCCAATGGCAGCGCAGGGCGGGGACCAACCGTTCGACGCCCCCGGTATCTCCACAACGCAGAGAGCGTCGAGATGCCTCATCCGGAGCTCGCGGCGGAAGATCTGACGCCGCTGCTCAACGCGCTTCGCGCTGTCGATCTGGACGCATAGCTGCCCGAACAGGCCGGTAGCGTGCCGCGGCGCGACCGGCGAACTTCCGCCGCATGGCGCTCACGGCAACGATCTACAACTTCGACGTCCAGCTCGCGGACGTCGATCGCGGAGTGTACGAAACCCTTTCATTCAAGGTGGCGCAGCAGCCCTCGGAGACCGAGAAGTACCTGCTGTCGCGCGTGCTGGCGTACTGCCTCGAGTACGCGGAGGGCATCGCCTTCTCGAAGGGGATCGCGGAGCCGGACGTGCCCGCGCTTGCGGTTCGCGATCTCACCGGCGCAATGCAACTGTGGATCGACGTCGGCGCTCCAGATGCGGCGCGACTGCACAAGGCGAGCAAAGCATCACCGCGCGTTGCCGTCTACACGCACCGCGATCCGGCGCGCCTGGTTTCGCAGCTGTCGGGCGAGAAGATCCATCGCTCGGCGGAGCTCGAGCTGTACGGCATAGACCGCTCGCTCATCGACGGGCTCGTGGCGCGGCTGGACCGGCGAAATTCGTGGGAGCTGTCGGTGACCGACCGGCATGTCTACGTGGCGGTGCAAGGGGAAACGGTTGAAGGGGACATCGTGCGGCATCCGATCGCGTAGCCGTCGATATAGCTTCGCAACAGCGTGAGCATTCTGCTGTCGGTCGCCGTCGCATCCTCCAGCTTCGGCGTCTCGATGACCTTCGGTACGGTCGCCAGTCGCGGGTCGTTCATGATTCGGCGAAACGGAATCTCCCCGAGCGAGCCCTCGGCGATCAACTCGTGCCGATCGCGCCGCGAGGCGAACGGCGTCTTCGAGTCATTCAGGTGCATCACCTCGAGACGGTCGAGCCCCATCGCGTCGTCGAGACGCGCCAACACGCCATCGTAGTCCTGCACCAGGTCGTAGCCCGCGGAGTACACGTGGCAGGTGTCGAGGCAGATGCCCACGCGGCTCCGATACCTGGCGTCGATTCTCGCGATGATCGCGGCGAGCTCCTCGAAGGTTGCGCCGAGCGATGTGCCGGAGCCGGCGGTCGTCTCGAGACAGAGAATCGTGTCGCCCGGCGACGCGGCGAGCGACTCGCTGATCGCATCCGCGTTGCGCGCGATCCCAGCCTCTCGGTCATCCATGTAGTTGCCCGGATGCGAGACGAGATAGTGCAGTCCAAGTGCACGGCAGCGATTGAGCTCCGCGGTGAATGACTCGATCGACCGCGCGCGCAGAACGGGATCCGGACTCGCGAGGTTGATGAGGTACGAATCATGCGCCATCGTCGCAGCGACTCGCGTCGTCGATAGGCGCTCCCGGAACGTCGTGCACTCCTCATCGATGCATTCCCGCTCGGCCCACCGGGTCGCCATCTTGGTGAAGAGCTGAAGTGCCGTCGCCTCGATTGCCGCGGCGCGAGCGGGCGCCTCGGGAACGCCTCCCGCGGCGCTCACGTGCGCGCCGAGCAACGGCGCCGGGCCAGCCGTGACGGTCTTCGCTCGTTTGCGCGCTGGCGTCATTACCGCGCTCCGCGCAGCCAGCTTTCGGGATCCACCGCGTTTCCGTTTGGCGGCGTGCGAATCTCGAAATGGAGGTGCGGCTTGAGATCGGGGTCGGAGATGCCGACCGTGCCAAGGACGTCGCCCTTCTTCAGAACGGAGCCCTTGTGCACCGCTGGCGGCACCGAATTCAACGACGCATAGATCGAGAAGTAGCCGCCGCCGTGATCGAGAATCACCGTCAGCCCGTACGTGCCGAGCTGTCCGACGCTGACGACGGTACCAGGCGCGACCGATTTCACCGGCGTTCCGATGGGCGCGGCGATTCCCACACCGTTCCACCGCGTCGTCGTGTTGTTCGGATTGATCACGCGGCCAAAGCGGAAGAGAAACGTTCCATCAACCGGCCAGTCCAGCTTGCCGAGATCGGTCGTCTTGAGCGTGCTCGGCGCGCGCGGAGCGTTCGGCCGCGCGCCCTCGGTGCGGCGCCGCTCCGCCTCGATGGACGCAATGACCCCGCTCAGCCGCGATTCCGACTGCCGGATTCGCGCCAACCGCTCCTGGATCTGCTGCGTGCTGCGCTGTGCCTGCTGCAGGCTCGTCGAGCGCATCCGCGTAAGAATCGCGAGCCGCTCCTCCTCGCGCTGCTTGTCTCCTCGATTGTCCTCGACCGCGTCGCGCAGCTTCACCAACTCGGCGCGCTGACGGATGATGTCGTTGCGCAGCGCCTCGACGCGCCGCACGAGCGCACGGTCGTGCACCGCGAGCTCGTGCAGGTACTTGTAGCGCGCCACCAGCTCGCCGAACGACCGCGCGGTGAGCAGCGCCTCCGCCGAGTTGAGTGGCCCGCGCTTGTAGATGTCGACGAGGCGCTTCGACAGCGCGTTCTTCCTGTACAGAAGGTCGCCCTCGGCCATCGCCATACGGTTCGTCGTCTCCTCGACGACGTTGGCGATCGCGGCGAGCTGGCGATCGAGCGTCTTGAGCACGAGCTCCGTGGCAACGCGCTGGCGGTCGAGGTTGGCGACCTCGTCGCGCAGGTCGTGCACGCTGCCCTGCAGATTCGCCATGCGGCGCTCGAGGTCCGCCCGCTCACGCCTGATGCGGTCGAGCTCTTCGCGCTGCGTCCGGATGCGCGCGTCGGCCGTCTGCGCGGGCAGCGCGAACGCGACGGCAATCAGCAGGAACAAGGTCGCTCTGGCCAAGCGCGCAGCGCGACCAAGCGGCATCAAACGTGGCGTAAATGCCTTCCGACCGAGAAGGCGCTTCCCACCAGCCCGATCAACGCGCCGAACAACAGACCGAGCAATGCGATCTTCGTATCGAAGAAAATGGTCTGGATCAGATACCGATCGATGATCGTGCGCGCGACGTAGGTGAGCAGCAGGGCGAGCAATCCACCCAGCACGCCCTTCGCGATCCCTTCGATGAGAAATGGTCGCCGGATGTACGCGTCCGTCGCGCCGACGAGCCGCATGATGGCGATCTCCTTCGCGCGCGAGAG
>DATCGM010000195.1:0-41210 GCA_036508915.1 Gemmatimonadaceae bacterium | reverse complement strand
CTCAGCGAGGCGCTCACCGCCGCCGATGCGCCCGACAAGGAGACATATGCGTCGGCGCTCAAGCGAGCCACCGCGACCGCAAACGCGCAGATTCACCGCTTCGCGCTCGAGCATCCGGAATTCCGCGGCATGGGCACCACCGCGACCATCGCCGGCGTGCTGGGCGACACGCTGTTCCTCGCGCAGGTCGGCGACAGCCGCGCGTACCTCGTGCGCGACGGCGTGGCGAGGCAGATCACGAAGGACCAGTCGCTGATGCAGAAGCTGATCGAGGCCGGCGAGATCACCGAAGAGGAGGCCGAGCAGAGCGAGCGTCGCAACATCATCCTCCAGGCGCTCGGCCCCGAGTCGCAGATCAAGGTCGATCTCACGCATCAGCAGGTCCGCCGCAACGATGTGCTCGTCCTGTGCAGCGACGGGCTGAGCGGCCAGGTGAAGATCGACGAGATCGCGCGCGTCGTCATCGAGGAGCAGGACCTGATGATGGTGTGCAAGCGCCTCATCGATCGCGCGAACGAGAACGGTGGCCCGGACAACATCACCGTCATCGCGGCGCGCTTCGACGGCGACGGGCTCATCTCGCCAGCGAGCGGCGACGACGTCGGCCATCGCGTTTTTCCGCTTCCTGCCGACTCGAGCCAGACGCCCGCGACATCCCGCCCCGCTGTAGCGCCAAACAGCGACATCACGCTGGAGACGCCGTCCGCGGCGAGGCGCACGACACTGAAGCTGCCGTCGGTCGAGGTGCCGTTCACGGCAGTGATGCCCCCTCGGGTGTCCGCGAACCGACAAATTCGCGGCTCGCTGGTTGCCCTCGCTCTCGTCGTGATCTTTCTCGCGCTCGCAACCTGGTGGACGTATAGAGCGGCGGCGTCCGTCGTCGCGCCGCGGCACAGCGGCACCACCTCGCCGGCCAATGCGGGGCCATGACGCTCGAGCTGCGCGTGCTGAGCGGGTCGCGCGCGGGTGCGCGCGAGACGTTCGACAAGCCGATCGTCGCGGTCGGCCGGCATGCGATGAGCGACCTGCGATTCGATCCGCAGGCTGACCTCGACGTTTCCACCCGGCACGCAGAATTTCGCGACGCCGGCGGCATCTGGACGATCGCGGATCAGTCGAGCACGAACGGCACCTTCGTCAACGGCGAGCGCATCACCGGTGAACGTCGCCTGGACGACGGCGACGTCGTGAGTTTTGGGGCGAATGGTCCGCGCGTCGAGGTGCGGGGAGTCGGCACGGCTGCTCCCGCGACGTCGTTCCAGCCGGAGATGGAGCCGAGCGCGTCCGCCCCCTCTGCCAAGCCACGGATGGATACGTCGGCGCGGGTCGCGGTGGCGGTCAAGGAGCAGACGAAATCGATGCGCCGAGGGTTCATGCTGGGCGGCGGTGCGCTGATCGCGGCCGGTGCGGTCGCGTTCTTCTTCTGGCAGCGGGCAGCATCGGCGCGCGAAAGCGAGATGGCGGCGATCATCGCGCATTCCGAGAGCATGTTGGCTGCGCTCGAGAAGAAGATGGATGCTCCGCGTCCGGGCGACACGGCCTATACCGCGGCGCTCAAGGACACGCTGGCAACACGCAAGCGCGACCTGGATGCGGTGCGCGGGCAGATTGCGGCGGGCACGGCGACCAAGGGAGCTGTCTCCGAGCTCTCGAAGAAGCTGGAGCGCACGGCCGAAATGCAGCAGGCGCTCGGGCAGATGGACGTCACCAGGGTGGTCGAGGCCAACGACGCTGCGGTGGCGATGGTGGCCAGCGACTTCGACGGCAAGGTCATCGCGGGCACGGCGTTCGGCATCACTCGCGGCGGTATGCTCGTCACGAACCGGCACGGCGTGCGTGGCGAATCCGGGAAACCAGCGGGCAAAGTGGTGGTCATCTTCGCGAACACGAAGGAGTGGCTGCCAGCGCGCATCGTACGGGTCAGCGAGAACGAAGACGACGACCTCGCGCTCATTCAGATCGAGGTCGCCGGAAACTATCCCGTCGTGTCGGGAGTGAGCCGAACCGGCGGGCTCGCACGGGTCGGTGCGCCAGTCGCGTCAATCGGGTATCCGGGCGCGACGGACACGCCGATGGAAGGAACCGGCATGAACATCACCGCTCGGACCACGAGCACGCCGGGCACGGTGAGCAAACGTCTGGACAACGTGATCCAGATCGACTCCTACGCTGGACACGGTTCGAGCGGCAGTCCGCTCTTCGATTCCGCGGGCAACGTGGTCGGGGTGATCTACGGCGGCGCGAGGGAAAGCGGCGGCCGAATCGTCTACGCCGTTCCGGCGCAGCGGCTCGCGGCGTTTCTCGGCGCGGACGGCGGCTCTATTCTGCGCTAGACGCCGGGGACCATGTTACGCTGGCGTGAGCATGCCGAGCACACGACGGCCGCGCGCGCCGGTGGCCGTGGTCACGTTGCCGGGAATTCCCTCGAGATGCAGATGCGCCAGCAACGCAAATGCGACCGCCTCCTTGGCCTCGCCGTCGAAATAGCGCTCGTCAAATGTGACGACGCTGAGCGGCTCGACCGCATCCTCGAGCATCGCGAGCAATACCGGATTCTTCGCGCCGCCGCCCGAGACGAGAACTTCCTCGATCGGCTCGGGGATGAAGCGGCGATAGGCATCGGCGATGGTTGCCGCGGTGAATGCGGTAGCGGTGGCGACGATGTCGGCATCGCCGACGTCCTCCTGAGCGCGACAGTGAGCGATGAAGCGCTCCACGTATGCGGCGTCGAACAGCTCGCGCCCCGTACTCTTCGGCGGTTCAGCGGCGAAGTACGGATCGGCGAGCAACGATTCGATTACCGGCTGGAGCACTCGTCCTCGCGCGGCGATGAGGCCATCCCGATCATATCGCAACGTCGGGTCGAGCGAGCGCACCACGGCATCCAGCACGCCGACGCCCGGCCCCGTATCGAAGGCGCGTACGCTGGCGAGCGTGCCGTCGGGCGGAACGACCGTCACGTTGCCAATACCGCCGATGTTCTGCAGCGCACGCCAGCGACCGCCCCCAAAGAGCAGCGCATCGGCGATCGGAACGAGCGGCGCACCCTGCCCTCCCGCCGCGACGTCGCGTACGCGGAAATCACTCACGACCGGCAGTCCCGTACGCTCGGCGATCACCGCTGGCGCATCGAGCTGCCAGGTCGAATGGCCGGGCTCATGCCAGAGTGTCTGGCCGTGCGTGCCGATCGCGCGCACATCCGCGCGCGCGACACCCGAATCGGCCAGTACGGCCACCGCCGCATCGGCGAGCCATTCGCCGAAATCCACGGCGAGCCGGCAGTACTCGCGCGCCGAGCCTTCGCGCATCGCTGCCAGAAGCCGTTCGCGCTGCTCCGGCGCGTACTCGTGCACGTGAAATCCCAGCAGCTCGACGCCGAATGCATCGCTGCCGGTCGGTGTGAAGCGCGCGACCGCGGCGGAGATGCCATCGAGCGAGGTGCCGGACATCAATCCGACGTACGTTCCTCCCGCGCGCGCCGGTGCCGGGGTCGCGGGTGTCTCGGTCATTCGACTGGAGGCGGCTCGCCTCCGACGACGCGACGCACGACACCACCGCCGGATTCGAGACGGCGCTGCGCCTCTTCCTTCTCGACGCCGAGTGCGTGCATGACGATCGCAAGCTTCACGGAGCCGCCGGCGCGCTCGAGTAGTGCGCGCGCGGCTTGTATCGACACCGAGCTGACCTCACTGACGATCCGCTCGCTGCGATCGACGAGCTTCGCGTTCGTCGCGCGCATGTCGATCATCAGGTTGCCGAAGGTCTTGCCCAGCCGGATCATCGCCCCCGTCGTGATCATGTTGAGGATCAGCTTCGTCGCCGTACCCGCCTTGAGGCGTGTGCTCCCGGTGACGACCTCGGGACCGGTGATGGCGACGATTGGTATGTCGACCACCTTCAACGTCGCGTCAGGTGGCGGGGAGCAGGCGACGATCGCGGTGCGCGCGCCAACCTCGCGCGCGTACTCGAGAGCGACCCGCACGTACGGCGTCGTTCCCGAGGCAGCGATACCGACGACCAGGTCGTCGGCGCGGACACCGCGCGCGGCGAGGTCGATGCGCGCCTGATCGAGATTGTCCTCGGCGCCTTCCTGCGCGCTCGTGAGTGCGGCGGACCCTCCGGCAATGATCCCCTGCACCATCTCGGGCGGCGTACCGAAGGTGGGCGGGCACTCCGAAGCGTCGAGCACGCCAAGCCGGCCGGAAGTCCCCGCACCGACGTAGAAAAGGCGCCCGCCGGCACGAAATGTCGTCTCCGCCGCGGCGATCACCTCGGCGATCCGCTCGCGCTGCGATTCGACCGCGTCGGGGACGGTGCGGTCTTCGGCGATCATCAGATCCACGATGCCGATGGGTTCGGCCAGATCGATCTGCTGCGAGCGCGGATTGCGGCGCTCTGTGACGCGGGAATCGATGACGCGCAAGGTCGGTGCCGATGTCGGGAGAACGTGTGACGCGCCGCAGGGTACACTGTCTGTCATCCCCTGAACGCCGCCGCTAAGTTACCGGACGCCGTTCGTCACTCGCAAGCCAGCTGGAGCTTCCGTGCGCCGACTGCTACTCGTGTCGCTCACTCTCGTGGCGTCGTCCGACGCCGGCGCCCAGATCATCCGGCCCAGATACCAGCTCCGGGCGCCCGCCGCGTGGGTCTCGCTCGGCGTCGCGCTGCAGCAGTCATGGAGCGTCACCGATGGCGCAACCGGAAGCCGATGGGAATTCGGCAACGCGACGCCGTATCAGGCGTCGCTTGAAAAAGCGCTGTCCGGCGACGCGAGCTTCGGCGTGCGCGGATCCACCGCCAAGGTACCGCTCCGCTACGTGGGCCCTGCGGTGACCACGGAGGCCGATGCGAACGTCTCACAGCTCTTCGGCACGCTGCACGTGGCCAACGGGCGTGAGTTTCATACCGTGCTCGAGCTCAGCGCCGGCGCGACGCTCTACTCCAACTTTCGCGCGCGAACCGATGGGGCCAAACTAGGCCCCGACAGTCCCGACGCCGACTTTTCCTTCGCGTTCGGATACGGATTCGGCTACGCTTTCTCACCGGCATTTTCGATCGACGTCGTGCAGGATGTGGCGACGTCGCTGCATCAGAAGACCGGGCTGAGCGCGGGCGACGACTCGAGCGTGCGCATCCATGGCACGCGGATCGTTGGGCGGTTCGGGCTCGGCGGGCATTGAGTGCGGCAAGGGCGTTGATCGTCGGGATCACGGATCCTGCGGATTCGGCGGATCTTCGCTGATTTTCTTTCTTGATTGTTGCCTTATCCGCGAAGATTCGCATGATCCGTTTGATCCACGATGGACAAACGACGAACGCTTTGGCCTTTTCGGTCTCAACCTCTCCCTGCATTCCAGCGGCACATCACATGAAAGCTCGCAAGCTCATCCTCGGCACGCTCGTCCTCGGCGCATGTCATTCGCAGTCCGCGCCCTCGCCCGCACCCACGGGCGCGACCGACGTCGGAACTCCGACCGCGCTCGCCAGCGATGGACGATACGTACCCGCGGCGGATCGCAGACCCGGAGTGTTCCCCGCGGCATGGCGACACAAGGCGGGACGCGCGCCGGTGTTCGGCGCGCATGCGATGGTGGCCAGTGATGCCCCGCTGGGCAGCGCGGCCGGCGTCGAGATCCTGAAGCGCGGAGGCAATGCGGTCGACGCCGCGGTCGCCGTCGGCTTCGCCATCGCCGTCGCGTATCCCGAGGCGGGCAACATCGGCGGCGGCGGCTACATGGTGATCCACATGGCCGACGGCCGCGCCGCGGCGCTCGACTACCGCGAGATCGCACCGCTCGCCGCAACGCGCGACATGTACCTCGACGCGAGCGGCAAGCTGACGGACAAGAGCATCGTCGGACCACTGTCCTCTGGCGTACCCGGCGCCGTGGCGGGGCTCACGGAGGCACTCGCGAAATACGGCACGATGTCGCTGGCCGAAGTGATGGCGCCGGCCATTCGATACGCGGAAGATGGAATCGTCGTCGACAGCGCGCTGTCTCACTCGTTCAAGTCCAACCAGAAGCTCATCGCGGAATTCGGCGGCGGCTCCGTCTTTCTGCCGAACGGCGCGCCGCCCGCACCGGGCACCACGCTCAAGCAGCCAGTACTCGCGCGGACACTTCGTGCGATCGCCGCGAAGGGACGCAGTGCGTTCTACGAGGGACCGATCGCCGAGTCGTGGACGAGTGAGCTGCGCCACGCTGGCGGGATCATCACGACGGCTGATCTCCAGCGCTACCAGCCGGTGTGGCGCGAGCCGGTGCGCTCGACGTATCGCGGGTACTCGCTGTTCACGATGCCGCCGTCCTCGTCCGGCGGCGTGACGATCACCGAGACGCTCAACATTCTCGAGGGCTACGATTCACTGCCCGCGTTCGGCAGCGCCGGGTGGGCTCACCTGCTCGGCTCCGCCTACCAGCGCGCCTTCGTTGACCGCAACGAGAAGCTCGCCGACCCCGCGTTCGTGAAAGTTCCGATCGCACAGCTCACCGACAAGACCTATGCGGCGCGCCTCCGCGCGACGATCGGCAACATGCACGCGACGCCCACGTCGACGGTGAGCACCGCGATGCGCGACGGGATGGAGACGACGCACTACTCCGTCGTGGACGAGAAGGGCAACGCCGTCGCGACGACGACGACGCTGAACAACCTGTACGGGTCGGGAGTGTACATCTCGTCGGCCGGCTTCTTTCTCAACGACGAGATGGACGATTTCGCCGCGCAGCCCGGCACGCCAAACATGTTCGGGCTCGTGCAGGGCGAAGCGAACGCGATTCAGCCCGGCAAGCGGATGCTGAGCGCGATGTCACCGACGATCGTGCTCGATCGCGACGGATCGCTGCTGCTCGTCGTGGGCAGCCGAGGCGGGCCGCGCATCATCACGAGCACCTCAGAAGTGATTCTCAACGTGCTCGACTACAAGATGACGCTCGCCGACGCGATGAGTGCGCCGCGAGTGCATCATCAGGCGCTCCCGGATTCGCTCTATGTGGAGCGTGATGCGCTGACGCCGGCGGTGGCGGACTCGCTACGCGCGATGGGCTACGGCGTTTCGGCCGACCGCGGGATCGGGCTGGTGAATGCGATCATGCGGGTCCGCGGGGGATACGAAGGGGTGAGCGATCCAAGATCGTCGGGACGGCCGATGGGGTACTGACCAACGACCTACGGCCGTCGCGCTCCTCGTCCCGCGGGCAGCGTCTTTACGAACTTCACCCGCTGCACCGAATCCAGCCTCGCTTCGATCTCCGCTCGCGAGCTCTGAAAAACCTGCTGAAGACGCGGCTGCATCTCCGTCCGGATCACGCGCAACGACGAGTCCGTCCGCTTCATGACCGAGTCGATCCCTGCGCGCTGCGTTGCGCTGAGATCGAGATCCTTCGTCATGCGATCCATCAGGTCGTCGCGGCGGCGGGCATCCTGCGCGGGTGATCCGCGTCCGGGTCCTCCCGGCCCGCCAGCGGGCCGGTGGCGCATCATGCGCTGAAAGACGATGCGCTCGACCGCTGCGCCGGCGAGCGCGCTGCACACCACGATGAGCGCGATCACGACGCTGGCGCGCAGGCGGCCGGGCGTCATTCCGGAACTCCCGCGGCGAGGTCCACCGCATTGGTGATCGAGCGCGCGAACTGCGAGGCGGCGTCCTCCGCCGGCGTGCCGCTCACCACGGCGGTCGCGAGCGCCGACGCCGAGGGGACCTGCGTCGTGCTCGCCGATGCGGTGGTCCAGAGCGCAGCCGCCGCGGCGATGCCCGCCGCGAGCGCCAGCGGGATGACACGACGTTCCCATTGGGTGGCATAACTCCACCAGGGCGCCGCCGCCTGCCTGCCAACGCGATCGCAAATGCGCGCAGCGAGCGTCGTCCAGTTCACCACGCCGTGCGGCGTCTCGCCGACGACGTCGCGAAGGAGTGCGCCAAGCTCGGGATCGTGTGCCGGTTCCGGCCTGAAGGCACCGGCGCCGAGCGTTCTTGAATCAGTCATACGTCGCCTTTGAAGAAACTGGAGAGCTCGCCGCGCAACGTGCGGCGTGCCTCGTGGAGGTACCAGCGCACCGTGCCCGGCGAGAGGTCGAGCATTTCGCCGATCTCGGTGCTCGTCATACCATCGACATCGAAGAGCGTGACGATCATCCGCTGCCGCTCGGACAGCGTAGCCATCGCGCGCGTGAGCATCACACGCGCTTCAGCCCGTTCACTCTCATCGAGCGCGGATGGCGCGGGACTGACCGCATCCACCTCAGGCTCCGTTTCGCGACGGGCCCGCGCCCTCCGCAGGTTCGCACCTCGATTGAGCACGATGCGCATGAGCCAGGGTTCAAAGGGCCGCTCGCTGTCGTACGAATCGAGGTACTGATATGCCGCGAGAAACGCTTCCTGCACCAGATCTTCCGCATCCTCTCTGTGCCCGACGACGCGATACGCAAGCTGGAAGGCCTGCCGCATGTAGGCGTGCACCAGTGCGTCGAACGCCCTCGGCTCGCCGGCACGTACGCGGCCCACGAGCGTCGCGTCACGCTCGCGTGCAGCCGCCCGATCATCCGCCGGTGTCGCATCGGGCGGAGCGGAGCCGGTCACCAGATGGAGACGCGCGGGCGCCGTCGTTGCTCAGTCCTCCGGCGGACGACCTCGACCACCACGACCGCCGGCCGGCGGTCCACTCCGCTCATGCTGCTTCGCGTCATCCGCAGCTTTCTTGCGCGCGTCCTCCTCGAGACTCGCCGCGCGCTTCTGCTGGTCCGGGTTGAGCACGTTCATCACCCGTATTCGTGCCTGCGCGTTCGTCTCACGCATGCCTTCCAGGACATTCGCGATCGCGGTCTTGCGCGCTTCGATCTCGTCGCGCTGCTCCTGGCTCAGATCGCCCATTCCGCCGGCCGGCTGACGCGTGGGTCGGAGCGAATCCAGCTTCGCCATCCACGGCGCGTTCGCCGAGTCCTGCGCGCGGCGCACCGACTCCAACACGACCCGCTGGCTGTCGGCGAGCTTGAAATCGTCGGCGTGCTCCAGCACGAGCGCCGCGACGGAGGGCGGAATCGGCGGCGGACCGCCCATCATCGTGCCGGCGCTCTGCGGAGACTCGCCGCGAGTGCCACCGCGCCTGCCACGCTGCGCCGTGGCGAGTGCAGAAACGCCGAACAATGCAAAGACAGCAAGTATGACGGCGTGATGCACGAACCGACGCATACGGGAAACCTCGGAGAGATGGTGTGTGGTCAGGGCGCGCGACCTGCTTTCGGGGCGCCGTAATAGTATGCACCCACGGCCCGAGAACTGTTGGGCGCTCAGCGCTGCGCGCTTCGCTCTCTGGGCGCTTGGCGCTACGCGCCGCCCTGAGAGCGAAGCGCCCCGAGAGCGAGCGGAGCGAGCGCCCGCAGTATCAGCTGATCTTCACCTGCACGGGGCCGTTCAGCGTCACGGCGATGTTGCCGCCGTCGGGGACGCAGCCCTCGTAGTTGGCCGTTCCGGCGGCAACGCCGGCGCCAGCCGCCGCGCCCGCACCCGCGCCGATGATTGTCGACTTGGTGCTCCTGCCGAGGATCTGTCCCGCGATCGCACCGACGATTGCGCCACCGACGACCTTCTGCACGTCCTTGCTCTTCGGCTCATTGCGGATACGGTCGATCTGGGCGTCCGCAACGGTCGCGCTCACCGGGTAGGTGCGCCCGCCAAAGCTCACCGATTTCACGGCGAATTCCATGACGATCTTGTCCGTGGCGTTCTCACTGCGCTTGAGGCTCGTGACCACGAGCGAGACGGTCGCGCCGGCGGGGATCGTGGCGCCATTCGAACCGATGGCGGCATTCGCCACGGTCGCCGTGAAGGTCTGTCCCGGGGTGTAGGTGTTCGTGCAGACGCGCGCGTTGGAGCGAAGACTGAGCGAGGTGCCCGATGGGATGACACCCACGGCACCGCCCGCGCTGGAGCTCGCGGAGCCGGTTGGATTCTTCGTCACCGTATTGCCCGACGCGGTCGTCGTCGGCGCGGTCGTCGTCGACGCGGTCGTCGTCGGCGCGGGCGCCGACTTCGGCGTCACCGTCGGCGCCGCGGGCCTGGCCTTCGCGGGCGGATTGCTCGTGCGCATTGGCGGCGGCGTGGGCGCGGGTGTTGCGCGGCCCGCCGGCGTGGCCGGTACATCCTTCAGTGCGGGCTGCGCGGCGGTGTCACGACCGGCCAACGCGAGATCCGTGTTGAGCGCCGTATCGGTGGCAAGCGCGGTATCCGACTTCTTCTCCGACACAGTGCATGCGGCGAACGCCAGCACGGTAAACAGTGCGAGCGGAGCGCCGAGTTTGCGGATATACTTGGTCATGTCGTGTCTCCAGAATATGTGCTGCGGACTTCGAGGTCGAATGCGGCGAACTTGCGGTGCTGCAACAACTTGACGTAGTCGCAAAACTACGGTAGATGGCAAGAAACCTGCCAGCCGCATCGGCCTTGCGGCGCCTCGTCCCCTATTACCGGCCCTACCGCCGAATGCTCGCCACCGGCCTATTGCTGGTGGTGGTGTCGTCGGCCATTGGCTCCATAGTGCCCTGGCTGCTCCGCGCCGGCATCGATTCCATGCTCCAGGGTGAGCCGATGCGGCGCGTCGTGTGGATTGCCGTCGGCATTGTCGGGGTCGCGCTGGGTGGCGGAGCGCTTCGCTACTGGATGCGCGAGGTGCTCAACGGACTCAGCCGTCACATCGAGTACGACCTGCGCCAGGCGCTGTTCGCTCACCTGACGACACTCGATCAGGGCTACTTCGGCCGGACGCGCACGGGCGATCTCATGGCTCGGCTCACCAACGATCTGAGTGCCGTGCGCATGGCCGCTGGCCCGGCGATCATGTATCTGACGAACACGATCTTCGGCGCCGCCTTCGCCCTCGTCTTCATGTTGCGCATCGACGCGCGGCTGACCGCGCTCTCGCTCGTGCCAATGGTGATGCTGCCCATCATCATGATCCGGATGGGAGGCGCCATCCATCGACGCTTCGAGGCGGTGCAGGAACATTTCAGCACGCTGACGACGCATGCACAGGAAAATTTCTCCGGAGTGCGCGTCGTGCGGGCGTACCGGCAGGAAGCGGCCGAGATTGCGCGCTTCGCCGCATTGAACGAGACTTACGTCGAGCGAAACATCGCCCTCGCGCGGCTCTACGGCGCGATGAATCCGATGTTCGGTCTGCTCGCGGGACTGAGCGTCGCCGTCGTGCTCGGACTGGGCGGCGCACTGGTGGTGCGAGGCGCGATCACCGTTGGCGCATTCGTCGCCTTCGGCTTCTACCTCACCAGCCTCACCTGGCCCATGATCGCGCTCGGCTGGGTCATCAATCTGTTCCAGCGCGGCGCCGCATCGATGGCGCGACTGCTCGACGTGCTCGACGCGAAGCCGGCGGTCACGTCGCCGATGTCGCCGCGCGCCTTGCCGCTGGCGCAGGGTGGACGATCGATCACGTTTCGCGACGTCGGCTTTCACTTTCCGACGCCTGAGGGCGCCGAGCCGCGGTGGGTTCTGCGAAACGTGTCGTTCACCATTCCAGCGGGAGGAACACTCGCTGTCGTGGGCGCGACGGGAAGCGGCAAGAGCGCCCTCATCGATCTCATCCCGCGACTGAGCGATCCGCAGGAAGGCGTCATTCTGCTCGATGGCGTACCGCTGCGCGACCTCGCACTCGAAGAGTTGCGCGGCGAGATTGGCTATGTGCCGCAGGAGAGCTTTCTCTTCAGCGACACGATTGCGTCGAACCTCGCCTACGGGGACACGTCACATGCGTTGATCGAGCGCGCGACCGGCGACGAGACCGGCGCGGAGGAATCGCGCGCGATGGGCGCGGACGAGGCGGCAAATCACGCGTGGGCCGCGGAGATCGCGCAGGTCGACGACACGGTGCTCGCCTTTCCGCACGGCTACGGAACGATGCTCGGCGAGCGCGGCATCAACCTGAGCGGCGGACAGAAGCAGCGGCTTGCTCTGGCTCGCGCGCTGGCTCGCAGACCCCGAGTGGTGCTGCTCGACGACGCGCTGTCCGCGGTGGACACGCACACTGAAGCGGAGATCCTGCGCGGACTGCGCGACACACTCGCTGGCCGAACGGCCGTGATCGCGTCGCATCGCGTGAGTGCGGTGCGCGATGCATCGTGGATCATCGTGCTCGATCAGGGGCGTGTCGTCGAGGAGGGAACACACGACGTGTTGATCGCCGCAGGCGGTCAGTACTCCGCGCTTCTCAGCCGCCAGCAGTTGGAGGAGGCGATCGAAGAAGAGGATGTAACGGCGGGGCCCGGCACTGGCGACCTCGTCGGCATGCGATAAACTTATGGATATGCATCGCGTCGACCCCTTCACTCCCACCCCGCTCACGCCCGGGGCGACTTCCGAGGGGCACAAGACCTCGCTCGAAGCGCAGCTCGAGCAGGCTCGAGAGCGTATCGCCGAGCTCGAAGGACGCGACTCGGCGAAGACGCAGTTTCTCGCGAACATCTCGCACGATCTGCGCACGCCGCTCACCGCCATAATCACGTACGCCGAAATTCTACGTGACGGAATCCTCGGCCCGCTCTCCGATCGGCAGCTCGAGAGCATCGGGGGAATCATCAACGGCGGACGGCAGCTGCTCGAGCAAGTGGGAGAGATTCTCACCTACGCGCGGGGCGCCGCCAATCAGCTCACGATCACGCCATCGACGTTTCATCTGGGCGACGTCGTTTCACAGCTCAACGCGCTGAACGAGTCGCTCGCCAGCAAGAAGGGACTCGACCTCGTCACCGTAGTTCCCCCCGAGCTCGACCTCGTGACTGCCGATCGCGAGAAGGTGGCGCACATCGTCGGGAACCTGCTCGGCAACGCGATCGACTTCACACCGCGCGGTGGGCATGTGTGGGTGCATGCCACTCGCGTCGAAGGGCCCAACGGCGCGGAGTGCGTGGTGGAAGTCGGCGACTCCGGCATCGGCATCGACCCCGAGCATCACGACCTCGTGTTTCGTGAGTTCGCGCAAGTCGATTCGAGTACGTCGCGACAGCATCACGGCACCGGACTGGGTCTCACGATCGCACGCCAGCTCGTCGAGTTGCACGGCGGCCGCATCTGGCTCGAGAGCGAGCTCGGAGCGGGCAGCCGCTTCTTCTTCACGATTCCCTACCCGGCGGATTGACGTCGCGTGTCGCCGCCGCTCCCGCACGTGCTCGTCGCCGAGGACAATGAGTTGGTCTGCGACGCGATGCGAGTGCTGTTCGGGGAGACGGGCCATCGCGTGAGCACCGCGGGCCACGTCGCGGAAATTCTGGACATCGTGGAGTTCGACCCTGTCGATCTCCTGCTGCTCGACCTCGGACTCGCGGATGGCGACGGGTTCGAGGTGCTGGCTCAGATGCAGGCGCGCGGCATTTCGCCGAGAGTGATCGTCGCGCTCACGGGGCGCGATGAGCCGGAGATTACGGCGCGGTGCCGCGAGGCAGGATGCGCGGCGGTGCTGCTCAAACCCGTGCCGGCGCGGGAGCTATTGCGGCAGGCGAAGGAGTGGCTGGGCAATAGTTCTAATGCCTGATCGCGGCGCGACACGATGCAACGCCGCGATTACAACCGGTTCTTCAACGCCGCCGGCGTAATGGTTTGCATGTACGTCGCGAGCACGGTGAAGTAGTCGAACATCATCAACGTTCCCACGACGATCAGCAGCGCCCCGCTCACCTGCGATACGCGCGCGAGATGCGGCCGGAGCCGTGTGACCGTCTCGAGGAATCGTTCGACCGCGACGGCGGCGATGAGAAATGGCAGCGCCAGCCCGAGCGAATACGCGAGCAGCAGCGGCAGTCCGCGCGAAAGGTCGGCCGTCGCCGCGGTGTAGGTGAGGATCGCGCCGAGTATTGGCCCGAGACAGGGTGTCCATCCGGCGCCGAAGGCGACGCCGACGAGCATGCTCCCGAGGTAGCCCGCCGGCTTGCTCGCGAGATGCACGCGTCTCTCGCGATCGAAGGCGGCGATACGCACGGCGCCGACCAGGTAGAGCCCGAACAGAATGACGAGCGCGCCGCCGAGTCGCGTGATCCACACACGATAGTGCAGCAGCAGCCGACCGAGCACGGTGGCCGATGCGCCGAGTGCCACGAAGATGAGGGTGAATCCGCAGACGAAGAGGATCGCATGCACGAGCGCCGCGCGGCGCGCGCGCGTGAGATCGTCGAATCCCACTCCCGTCACGAAGGTCAGGTAGCTCGGGATCAGCGGGAGCACGCAGGGCGAGAGAAAGCTCAGCAGCCCTGCGCTGAAGGCGATCGCGAGACCAAAAGAGGCTGGTTCGGCCACGGTATAGAAGAGAGGTGACGGTGATAGAACAACAGCTGGTCCAGCCTGTATCTTGACGGCGTGGCGCAGCCACGCCACGTCCCGCCTCCGCGAAATGTATCGTCGCGCTACGGTCCTCGCCCGTACTCTCGCACTCATCGTCGTCGCAGCGCTCGCCGTGGCACAGCGCGCGCAGGCGCAAGCCGCGCCGGCCCGCGGTGCGATCGAGGGAACAGTCGTCGACAGTGCAACGGGAGCGCCGAAACCGGGCGTCGCCGTGACGCTGGACGGCACGGGGCGCGGAATGCTCACCGCCGCATCCGGACACTTTGCGCTCGCCGACCTGGCGCCTGGCACCTACACCCTTCGCACGCGCCAGATCGGCACGCGCGCGATCGAACGTGTGGTGGTCGTGCGAGCGGGCGCGACGACGACCGTAACGCTTGCCATCGCCGACGCGCCGGTCACGCTCACTGCCGTTCGCGCCCGCGCCAAGTCTCCCGAGCGTGACCGGTTCGAGCTGAGCCCGAGCATCGGTGCGATCTCGCTCACGGCGAACAATGCGAAGAACGTTCCCTCGTTCGGTGAGCCCGACATTCTGCGCGCCGTTCAGCTACTGCCGGGCGTAAATGCTCGCAACGACTTCTCGTCGGGATTCAACGTACGCGGCGGCGAATCGGATCAGAACCTCATCCTCCTCGACGGGTATCCGATCTACAATCCGTTCCACCTCGGCGGGTTGTTCAGCACCTTTCTCGACGAGACGGTCGGCTCCATCGACCTGCTGACCGGAGGGTTCGGGGCTTCGCACGGCGGTCGCCTTTCGAGCGTGCTGGACGTCACCTCCGCCGAGCCGGAGCGCGCCGGCATTCACGGCACCGCGACGGTGTCCGTGATCTCGTCGAGTCTCACGCTCGGCAGCGCCAGCGCCGATGGACGCTCGAGCTGGACGATGTCGGGACGGAGAACGTATGCCGACAAGCTCGTCTCCGCGCTGAGCGACAAGAGCTTTCCGTATCACTTCTCCGATGCGCAGTTTCACGGTGTGCGCGCGCTCGGCAAGGGCGATCTCCGCCTCGAGGTCAGCGCCTATGCGGGGTCCGACGTGCTCGACGGCGATTTCGCGACCCTTGGTGATTCTGCGTCGGCGGGCGGTGGTGGTGGAAAGTTCGTGTTCGGGTGGGCGAATCAGCTCGTCGGCGCCACGCTGCGCGATGTCTGGCGCGATAGCGTACGCCTTCCGCTGCTCGGCCTGGCGGACAGCGTCTGCACGGAACAACACGTGTCGTTCACGCGCTTCGCGACCGGGCTCGATCTGGGCGGCGGCGCCTTCTCGCTCACCAACAGCGTGCACGAGCTGCGTGTTGCCGGCGACGTACATTGGCATCGCGGCACGCATGAGCGACGGCTCGGCTACGAGGCGTCGGGCTATGAGATCCGCTACGACGTTAACTCGAGCGCGACGCAGTCGAGCATCTTCGAGCTCGCGCAGCATCCCACGGCGAGCGCGCTCTACTACCAGGAGCAGTGGAAGCCGACGAGGAAGCTGATCGCCGAGGTGGGGGTGCGCGCCGAGCATCTCACCGGTCGCAACTGGAGCGGTCTCGAGCCGCGCGTCGCGGTGAAGTACTTCGTCACGCCGGATCTGGCGCTCACCGCGGCGGTCGGCGAGTACGCGCAATGGCTGCACTCGCTCAATCGGGAAGACATCCCGGTGCGCGTCTTCGACTTCTGGGTCGTAAGCGACCAGTACGTCCCGGTGTCGAAGGCGCGGCACTACGTGCTCGGGATGGAGCGGTGGCTGGGGCCACTACGCTTCACACGCGTCGAAGGCTGGGTGAAACAGTACGACCATCTGCTCGAGCAGAATACCGCTGACGACCCCGCTGTGCGCGGCGACGAGTTCCTGGAATCGAGGGGAACGTCGTATGGATTCGACCTGCTTCTCCGCCAGCTCGACGTCGGACCGTTCGGGGGTTGGCTCGCGTACACGTACGGCGTGAGCACGCGCGAGCGGAACGGCGTCGCGTACTGGCCAGGACACGACCGGCGGCACAACCTCAACGTCGTGGGCACCTACAAGCCGGGCTCACACTACACATTCTCGGCGCGACTCGGCGTTGCGAGCGGCACGCCGTACACCGACATCGTGGGTCAGCTCGTGCGACGCGTGTACAATCCGCGCACGCACAGCTTCGACGATCAGGGCCCGTTCGCGCTGGAGCCTGTTGGCGGCACACGCAACGGCGAGCGCTATCCGCTCTTCCAGCGTCTCGACCTCGGTGTCTCGCGTGCGGGGGAGTGACGGGGATTGCATCTCATGCCGTACCTGAGCGTCGTCAATGCGTACAACGCACAGAACGTCTTCATCTACACCTTCGACTACACGAAGAATCCCCCCACGCGCGAAGCGGCGTCGCAGTTTCCCTTCCTGCCGAGCATCGGGCTCACGGTGACTTTCTGATGCGGCGCTTCGGTCTGCCGCCGTTTCTCGGCGCATGCATGGTGATCGGCGCGGCGGCGTGCACGTTCGACGAGAAGGCGATCGCGGTGGCGCCGACGCAAATCGTCGTGCATGCGGTGCTCGATCCGGGCGCCATTCAGCAGGAGGTGCTTGTCGAGCGGACCCTGTCGGGCAGTGTGCTGATCAACGACGATCGGCGCTTTGATGCGCTCGATCCGATCAACACCGGCTATGGTGTGCCAGTCACAAAGGCGCAGGTGAGCATTTCAGGGCCCGACGGTACCCTCGCCGGCTCCGAGATCCAGTACGCCGACCCGGCGAAGACGTATGGCGCGGGACGCTACGTGCTCAAGACCGACCCCCTCAAGTATCCCATTCGTCCTGGCGCCCGGTACACCCTCACGGTTCGGACGACTGACGGAAGCGTCGTCACGGGCGCGACCGTCGTTCCCAATACCGCGCCCTTCACACAGGTCACGGGAGCACTGCTCCTTCCCTTCAGCCGCGATCGCGACACGCTCACGCTGAATTGGCACGCGGTTCCTGCGGCACGCATGTATGGCCTTCGCATCGAATCGCCATTCGGTCCGTTTCTCCTGTTCAGCGATACGACGCACCTGCAGCTCGCGGGCAATCTGCGCAACGTCTTCGCCTCGGACCTCCAGCGCCTCTTCATTCCCGGCTTTCAGCAGACGTATACCGTCTTCGCCGTCGACACCAACTACTTCGACTATTACCGCTCTCGCAACGATCCCTTCACCGGTACGGGAATCATCAATCGTCTGCAGGGCGGCATCGGGCTGTTCGGGTCGAGCGTGGTGATCGGGGCGCGAACGCTCGACGTCACACAGCAGCCGGTCGAGCCGGCGCTGGAAGGCGACTACGAGCGGGCGCAGGGCCCGCCGATCGTGGACGTGATGCGACTCTACGTCGAAACGCCCGGTACGACCTTCGCGTCGCTGAGCGGTTGGTACTCACGTGACCGGAAGCTCACTGCACGCGACGGCATCGCGGGCGCGCGCGATGGCACTCGCATCGAGTTGCAGTTCCTCGTCAACCAGGACTCGCGACAGGGCATCGCGACATTCGTCGGCACGCAGGTCGGCGACTCGCTCGTCGGCGCATACACGGGTGTTGCGGGGCGCGTGGTGCTCAAGAAGCGGGTTGCGCCATAGGCAACGCGGCGCGAAACTCGTCGCCTGACAGACGGATCACCTCATCCGCGTCGCCGGACCTGCGCTGTACGCCCCGCACGACGGCATCGACTGTGAGCAGCGGCGCATCGGCCTCTTCGGTCACCGACACCTCCCATTTGCCGCGGTCGAGCCCCTTGAGCGTGTATCGATAGCGTGCGCTGTAGATGGTGTAGCGCGACGCAGGCACCGGCGCCACCGGAGCCTCGCTCTCCTGCGCGAGCGGCTCTGCGGGGGTCTCATCCCGCTCCAGCGCGATCACGGCGATGCCACTCTCCATGCCGCCCTGCCGCATTGCCGCGAAGAGATGCACCTCGATCACCCGCTCGGCGGGTAGCTGCGTGGCGATCGCGGTGAGAAATCGCGTCCGTGTCTCGTCGTTCATGCGGTCACCGGCGTCCCACGCTAGTCGAGTTCGCGTTCGACGTACAGCCGGAGAATGTGCATGAAGTCCTGCGCGTTCGTGACGACACCGAACGCCTGGTGGGTCCCCCGGTCCTTCAGCTTGCTCACGACGAACTCCAATGAATCGACACAGATCGTGGACAGCTCGCGAAGCGAGCCATCGCGCTCCGTGACAAAGGCGGGCAGCATGTTGCCGGTGGCGATGGCGTGCAGCGCCGTCGCGATGAGAATCGCCATCGTCGCCTTGATCGCATGAACGCGCATCGCGTCCTGTGCGGCGAGCGCATCGGTGATGACGTCGGGAAGCGGGCCATCGTCGCGGATGGAACCGGTGAGCACGAAGGGAATGTTCTTCGTGACGCACGCGTGCATGATCCCGCTCGTGATAGTCCCATCGTCGACCGCGGCCTTGATCGAACCGGCGGCGCGCACTTTGTTGATGGCGCGCATGTGCAGCCCATGGCCGCCCTGCGTGTTCTCTCCCTGCCCCGTCATGCCAAGCGTCGTGCCGAAGATCGACGCCTCGATGTCGTGCACCGCGACCGCATTGCCGGCGAGCAGCGCTCCGACGAAACCATTCTGGATGAACCAGACCATGTCGTTGCGCGCGCGCGAGTGCACGAGTGCCGGACCTGTGACCCAGATGGGATAGCCGCCGCGATCGCGCTCGTCGATGAGAATGCGCGCCATGAGCGAGTAGTCGATCGGCTTTTCGCGAGACACTTCGCTCGCCATGAACTTGAACTCGCCGTCGTCATGCACGTCGCCCAGAAATCCCGCGACGTCGACGTAAATTCCCTGGCGCCCGTCCTCGGCTTCTCCCACGGCTACGAGATCGCCGCGACGCACGCGTCGCCCTTCCCGGATCCAGAGCTCGCCCTCTAAGTCGAGCACGAGCGCGGAGTCCATGCGCGGCTCGCGCGGCATGCGCCACGAGCCGTTCACGCGCACGTAGGTGGGAAGATTGGTCGTCGAGAAGAATCCTTCGGGGAGGACGCCATCGGCAGGCGCAGCGACGAACTGGGCGTCCGGGAAGCCGATGAACGGCGGCTTATTGAAGTCCGGCTGAGGAAAGGAAGTCACACTGGAAAGATCATAGGCGTGGCACGGTCAGACAAGCTGTCTCGATCGGAACGGAAACAGCGTTGTGCGTCGGGAACGCGGATCCAAGAGGATTCAAACGGATCAAGCAGATCAGTTCAGGTAATCCGCTGGATCTGCGGTAATCCGCGGGATCCGCGATTCTCAACGAACGACGCTTTTGAAACGCAGGCGCAGCGCCGATCAAAGAAGCGCCACCGGATCGCGATCCAGGGTCATCCGCAACCCGAACTGCTTCGGCACCTCGAATCGCTCGACCAGATACCGCCCCACGCGCCCCAGATCCTGCGAACGCTCGGCCTTGATCAGCACATGCCAGCGCCACCGGTTCTTCACGCGCTCCACCGGACAGGGTGCTGGCCCGATCACGGTCACGCCTGGAGCCGGTCGCGCCGCAAGGAGCTTGTGCAGCCAGGTGGCGGTTCGCGTCGCCAGACGCGCGGTTGCCTCCTCCTCCGTGCCGCTCAACACGACGTTCGCGATGCGCACATAGGGCGGGTACACCGGATGTTTTCTCCCGGAAAGCTCCTCGTGCACGAAACGATGATAGTCGTGTGTCACCGCGCACTTCACAGCGTGGTGTGACGGAGAGCGCGTCTGGATGAACACCTCGCCGCCCTTCGGCCCACGCCCCGCGCGTCCGGCGACCTGACTGAGCAACTGGAAACAGCGCTCACTCGCGCGGAAGTCCGGCAGGTTGATTCCGACGTCCGCGTCTATCACGCCGACGAGCGTGACGTTCGGAAAATCCAGTCCCTTCGCGATCATCTGCGTTCCGAGGAGGATGTCCACCTCGCCCGACCCCACGCGGTCGAGTATCTCGGTGTGCGCCCACTTGCCGCTCGTGGTGTCCACATCCATGCGTGCGATGCGAGCGCTCGGATAGCGTTCGCTGAGCAGCCGCTCCACCTGCTGCGTGCCGAGTCCTCGCTGGCGCAGTCGAGACCCGCCGCAGCGTGGACAGACGACGTGCAGCGGTTCGGAATGCTGGCAATAGTGGCAGACGAGCCGCTCCGGGGTGCGGTGATAGGTGAGACTGATGCTACAGTTGGGACAGACGGCGACGTCGCCGCAGGTGCCGCACTGCACGAACGCCGAGTAGCCGCGGCGATTGAGCAGCAGAATGCTCTGCTCTCCCTTCGCGAGGCGGTCGCGCAGCGCCGAATCGAGCGGCTGACTCACGGCCATCGCAAACGCGGCGTCGGCGTCGGGCGTGTCGCTTGGGCGGGTCTTCGGCTGGTCGGCCCGAAGATCCACGATGTGAACGAGAGGCAGTTTCGCGCCGCCGGCGCGATCGGGGAGTGTGAGCAGCTCGTACTTGTCCGACGCCGCGTTCGTCCAGCTTTCGAGACTTGGCGTCGCACTGCCCAGCACGACGACAGCGCCCTCGGCCCGCGCGCGGACGATCGCCACCTCGCGCGCGTGGTAGCGCGGCGTCTCTCCCTGCTTGTAGCTCGACTCGTGCTCCTCGTCCACGATGATGGCGCCGAGGTCGCGCAGTGGGGCGAAGATCGCGGAGCGCGCGCCGACGGCGATGCGCTTCTCGCCGCGGCGAAGCGCGAGCCATGCGTCGTAGCGCTCGCCGTTGGACAGCGCGCTGTGCAGCACGGCGACCCGGTCGCCGAAGACGGCGCGAAAGCGATCGACCGTCTGCGGCGTGAGCGCGATCTCGGGAACGAGCACGATCGCCGTCTTGCCCTGTTCCAGCACGACACGCCGCAGCAGCTCGAGATAGACGAGCGTCTTTCCGCTGCCCGTCACGCCGTGCAGTAGCGCGACGTGACCCGGTTTGGCGAGAGCAAGCCGCTCGATCGCGACGCGCTGCGGCTCCGTCGGCACGTGCGCGTCCGGGGGGCGCCGCGCGCGCGTGAGGAACGGGTCGCGCTCAACCGTCTCGTAGCCGACCTCGACCAGCTTGCGCGTGACGAGTCCTTTCAGGACGGAACCGGAGAAGTGAAGCTTCTCATTGAGGAGCTCGACCGCCGCCCGTCCGCCGAGCGCCTCGATCAGCTCATACAGTGCGCGTTGCTGTGGCGCGCGCGCGAACAGTTCGTCGCGCTGAAGCAGCGACGTGAGCTCGACCGTGATCTCGACGACGCGTCGCGTCTTGCGCGCGGGAACCGGGACGTTCGCGCCGGTCAGCGCCGCGGGAAGCGCGGTTCGCAGCGCGACGCCCAGCGGGACGACGTAGTACTCGGCAATCCACCGGCAGAGCGCGAGCATCGGCTCGTCCATCACGGGCGCGTCGTCGGGAGCGGAGACGACGTCCTTCAGCTTCATCCCTTCGCGCGCCTCGGGCTCGCCGACCACGATGCCCAGCTCGTTGCCATTGCGAAACGGGACGACGACGCGCGAGCCAGGCGCGAGGCTCCCGGTCATCCCGTCCGGCACGCGGTAGGTGAAGGTGCGAAAGAGCGGAAGCGCGAGGGCGACGTCGATCAATGTCATGGATCCTGAAAATAGCGATCCCGGCAACGATCGTGGCTGTTTGGGCGTTTTGAACTGCGTTGTGCGCGGCTAGCGCGGATCAGGCGGATCTACGCGAATCTTCGCGGATCGACTCCTCAGCACACCAGGCAGCCGCGCTCCAGCGACCTCAAGGCCCTTCAATCAAGGAACAAATGCTTCAGTGCTAAGGGATGCTCGCTGGACGCAATTTCAGCCGGGAAGATCTATGTGATCCGCCTGATCCGCGTTCCCCACGGTCAACGCAGTCGCAGGTCCGCTCTATCGACGCTCCACCCCGAGCCCCGCACCACTGGGCAGCTTGATCACGCCCCCATCGATCGTCGCACCGACGTACGGATCGTTCGACACCAGCGCCGCGCCGTCGTAGTCGGCGCAGTCGAGCAGCGGCGCGAACTGCGCCGCGGCGGTGATGCCGAGCGAGCTCTCGATCATGCAGCCAGCCATGACGAGCATGTCGTGCGCGCGCGCGGTGGCGATCATGCGCAGCGCCTCGCGCAGGCCACCGCACTTCGCGAGCTTGATGTTGATGCCGTCCACGACGCCGGCGAGCTTCGGAATGTCACCGGACACGAGGCAGCTCTCGTCGGCAACGATCGGAAGCGACGAGCGCTCACGCACGAATCGGAGCCCGTCGATGTCACCCGGCGGGAGCGGCTGCTCCACGAACTCGACGCCGAGCTCCTGTAGCAACGGTACGATGCGCAGTGTGGACTTGGGCGTCCAGCTGGCGTTCGCGTCGACGCGCAGCACCTTGTTCGGCGCCAGCTCGCGCACGACGCGCACGATGCGCTCATCCCACTTAGTGCCGAGCTTGAGTTTGAGCACCGGATAGTGCTCGGCGTCGGCGACGCGGGCGCGCAGCGTCTCCTCGTCGGGTGCGATCGAGATGGTGAAGCTCGTGGGCGGTGATGCGGCGGGATCGAGTCCCCACAGCTTGTAGAGCGGCACGCCGAGTCTCTTGCCGGCGAGATCGTGCAGCGCCGCGCTCACACCGGCACGCGCGGAGCCGTTGAATCGAATCGCGCGCGCCAGCGCATGCTCCATCGCCTCGAGCGACCAACCGTCCATTCCCTCGATCGCCTTGGCGAGGATTGGCAGGACCTGGACGACCGTATCGGCCGTTTCGCCGTAGAACTTGCTCGGCGCCGCCTCGCCCCAACCGGAACTGCCATCGGGTGCGGTGACCGTGATGCGGACGACGCGATACTCGCTGTGGCCACCGCGTGCGATGACGAATGGGTTTTTCGTGCGGAGCGTGACGATCTCGTGCGTGAGTTTCATGTGCGTTCTGAGGGAACTGGGCGGCGGGCAAGCCCCGCGATGCGGCGCGGCGTCTCGGCGTCGTCGCTGGTCGCGAGGTAGGCAAGCAACGCATCGGCGAGCGCGTCGCCGCGAGCGTAGCGATCGTCAGGCGACTTCGCGAGACAGCGCATCACGACCTCGACCAGCAATGCGGGCAGCCGCGAATCGATGTCCGCCAGGTCGACGGGCTTCTCGTGAACGTGCTTATAGCCGACCGAGAAAGCGTCCGCCCCATCGAAGGGAGGAAAGCCCACGAGCGCCTCGTACATCACGACGCCGAGCGCGTAGAGATCGCTCCGTCCATCGATGAGCTTTCCCATCGCCTGCTCGGGACTCATGTAGTGCGGCGTGCCCATCGCGCGACCGCTCGCGGTGAGGCGGCCGTGAAAGAGCGCCGTCGCGATGCCGAAGTCGGTGATGAACGCGTTGCCATCGTCGTCGAAGAGAATGTTGTCGGGCTTCACGTCGCGATGCACGACCCCGCGCCGATGCGCGTGATCGAGTCCGACCGCCACCTGTGCCGCGGCCGCGGCGATCACGACGGGCGAGACGGCGCGATCCTTCTGCACGCGGTCGGCGAGCGAGCCGCCGCCGAGATAGGGCATGACGATGTACACCGTCTCGCCCGATCGCCCGAAATCGAGCAGCGGACAGATGAACGGATGGACGAGCTGCGCGGCGGCCTCTGCTTCGCGGCGGAATCGCTCGGCCATCTCCGCGTCGCGGGCGAGATGTGCGTGCAGCACTTTCACCACGACGTCGCGCCCGAGCGGCATCTGCTCCGCGCGATAGACGGTGGCCATGCCACCGCCGCCGAGCCGCCGCAGGATGCGATAGCGGCTTCCGGTCGCGCGCCGAAGGGCGCTGATCGCCTCGTCGGGCTTCTCCTGCGGCGTTCCGCCGATCACAGGAAGTACGGAGGTGCACCGGCTGCACGCCGCAGCGTGCGCCCGGTTCCAGGTTCCACACTCCGGACAGAACACCGTCAGGCTCCGAGCTGCATCTGCACGAAGTCGTACGGCGGCCACGGGCCCGTGAGCTCGAAACGAACGCCGGTCGCGAGTTGCGCCTGCGCGTCGACTTCGCCGACGAACTGTTTCCACAGCTCCTGCTCGACGAGGAATGCCGCACTCAGCACCGCGTTGGGCGTTCGTTCGGCGCGAAGCGGCAACGTCGCCACCGCCGAGTGGCGCAGGATCCGCAGACTCTCCGCCGCGACCGCGTCCAGATCGACGCCGGCAACGTGCGCCTCGTTCGCGCCTGGCCGGGAGATGTGCACGCGCGCCGCGACGCGATTCTCGACGAAGGTGAGGGCCTCCGTGAGCGCGCCGTAGTGCAACTCCAGCCAGCGCTCGACGGACTCGACCGAGCGAAAGACGACGCCGGCGGGCGCTGGAAGCACCGGCCCGCGCGCGGCGAACGCGGCGACGACGTCGCTGAGGCGCGTGACCGTCTCGTCGTCGAGATCCGCTTCGCGATAGTCGGTCTGCCCGCAGATCGCCGCGAGATCGCGCACTGCAATCGTCTCGGTGTCCGCCACGCTGACCTGCGCCATGTGCGCGTCGTTCACCGTCACGCCGAACAGAGTCAAGGCCACGCTTCAGCTCCGGTCCCGAGTACTTTGGGAAGATACGACGCCCCGCACAGTGGGAACAGTCAGGCGGACATCGACGGCCACGTTGGGATTGGTGCGCCTGTTCGGCTTGTCCTGCAACGGGACGTCGGAGGCGGACGGGAGACATCGGACGTCACACCCAGCGTCAATAGGCAGCAACGCGTTGTTGGGTCTTTCGAAGGACGCTCCATCAGCCGCCGAAACCGATGTCGGACGTCCGATATCCGCCACTGACGTCCCTTGGAGAAACAACCCGACCGGGCGCACTGATCCAACCCGGCCGCCGATATCCGAACTACTGTGTACCACTCACTAGAGCAGCGCCCTCATGTGCCGCACACAGGCAACACCGAGCCGATCCGGCGCATAGCCCCCCTCGAGCGCACTCACGAGCCGGCCACCGCACCACTGCTCCGCGCGAGACACCAGCTCGCGGGTGAGCTGATCGAAGTCGTCGAGCTCCAGTGTGAAGTTGCCGAGTGGGTCGCCGGCCATGGAATCGAATCCGGCCGACAGCAGCACGAGATCGGGCGTGAATCCGGCAGCCGCCGCATCCACGGCGCGCAGCAGCGCATCCACATATCGCTCGCGCGGCAGACCGCCCGCAAGCGGAACGTTCCACACATTGTCGTGCGGCCCGCGATCGTCGGCAGCTCCGGTGCCGGGATACCAGGGCCACTGGTGCATCGACACGTAATGAATGTCCGGCGTCTGCTCGACGAGCGCCTGCGTCCCGTTTCCGTGATGCACGTCCCAATCGACGATGAGGATGCGCTCCGCGCCGTGCCGGACTCGGGCGTAGTGCGCGCCCAGCGCGACGTTGCCGAAGAGGCAGAAGCCCATTCCGCTCGCGCGCAGCGCGTGATGTCCGGGCGGACGCACCGCGCAGAAGCTTCGCAGCGGTCCCGCACCGAATGCGAGGTCTATTCCGTCGAGCACCGCTCCTGCGCCGGCCGTTGCCGCGAGCCACGAGCCGGAGCTCGCCACCGTATCCGCATCGAGCCGTCCGCCACCGCTTTTGGCGAGCACTTGTACCGACGCGACGTACGCCGGATCGTGAACGAGCGCCAACTCTTCAGCCGTCGCATGCCGCGACTCGCGGTGATCGAGTAGATGAAAGAGCTCTATGTCCTCGCGCAGCGCGCGCGGAATGGCGCGCAGCCGTCCGACATGTTCGGGGTGCCCCCACCCTGTGTCGTGGCTGCCGCAGTCGGCGTTCGAGATGTAGGCAACAGTGCTCATCGTGCACCACGAAAGCGCCGCGAAGCCGTCTCGGCAAGGAGACACGCGGCGACGAGTATCATCAGGATCAGTGGCAGAGGATTGCGCGCCGGCTGATTGTTCGATGCGACCGAAGTGGAGGGCGCGCCAAGGGCAGACACGAGCGATGCCAGAGGCGAGGCGTCCCCGCCACGCGGAATTGCGCCAGAGCGCTCAGGTGCGACGGAGCCGGCGGCGCCCGACCACCAGCGACGATGCGCCGCGAGTCCGGTCGCGCCGCCGAGCATGCGCCAGCGCCAGCTTTCGTCGTAGCCGACGGCAAGCACCCGCCCCATTCCGGCGCGGCGCGCGGCGAGTGCCGGACCCGCCGCCTGACGCTCGAGCGTCACCGCGTCCGGACGCATCGCGGAGAATGGCCGCAAGGGAAGATCGCGCGGCGTGACCGAATCGTCGGCGAGCAGAATGCGTCCCGGGAGCCGATCTCCGGCGCGCGCCGGCGCAATCGCGCGAAGTGGCGCGAGCGCGAGCGCGCTGCCGGCGGCGATGAGCCCTCCGCCCTGCGCGACGAATCGCGCGATGGCAGGCGCCATGTCGGCCGCCGAGGAATCGAGCGCGACGACCACGTCATAGCGTGCGGTGTCGATGGGAAGAACGCCGTCGTCGCGCACCGTCACGCCTGGCGCGGTCGGAATGCTGGCGCGCACGACCCATCCGGACTCCACCAGGGCAGACATCACAAACTTGCTCTCCCAGTCGGCGCGCCCGAGCACGAGCACCGCTCGCCGCGGCTCGCCGACCGGCGCGACGGCGCGCGCCGCGAACTTGCCCTGCTGGGCGCGCACCGCGCCGACGATGGTCGCGGCCTCGATGGTGGCTCCAGTTCTCGCGCGAACGGTGCCGAGCAGTCCGGCGGAATCGACGAGACTTATGGGTGTAGAAGTCCCAGCGCCGACGAGAATACGCGCCCGCTCATCCGGCTCGCGCACGCGCGTGGCCTCGACGGCGAGGGCCGGCGGAGTGCCGCGCCACCGCACGGTCACGCCGGCTCGCCGCAACGCGACGAGCACGTCGCGCTCGGCGCGCGAAGGCATGGCGTCGATCGCGAGATCGATGGCGACGACTGCCGGGTCCGAGATGATCGCGTCGAGATCCCGCGCGAGCGCCGACGTCGAGGTCGACCGTGAGCCCGATGCGCGGCCTTCATGCTGAAGGCTCCGCCAGAGAGCAATGCCGAGCGCGGCGAAGAGCGCTGCGCGCAGCAGCCACTCAGCGGCGCGACGCAGCTCAGCGTGTGAGCGCATAGACCACGATGTTCACGGCGAACTTCGTATTGTCCACCGAGAGGAAGCGCTTGTTCTCCGGATGGTAGTTCCACTCCGAGCTGTAGTCCTTGTTGCTATAGAGCAGAACGAGCCGACCATCGCGCTCCACGCCCGACAGCGTTTTGTGCACGAGATCGTCGCCCCATCCATTCAGCTCGTGGCTCGTCGTCGGAGGCCCTTCGTCGAACACGAAGAAGGTGCGATACAGCGGATGCGTGTTCGGCAGCGGCTTCGGCGCGCCGTACGTGCGAGTCAGCTCCTCGGTCGCGGTCTTGTGAAAGGTGCCGTCGATGTCGTGGTTGTGGTCGTCCACGAAGAGCAGCCCGCCGCGCTCCGCGTAGCGCTGCAGGTTGGTCCGCTCCGTGGAGCTGAAGCGCACCGGAAGATGACCGGTCATGTAGATGAGCGGATACCGAAAGAGCGACGGCGACGCGAGCGGAACGATCACGCCCGAAGGCGCGACGTCGATCGCCGTGTAGCGCGCGATGGTATCGATGATGTTCGCGGGAACGAGCGGCGCGCTGTCCCAGTCCCCGGAGTCGTACTGCGCGGTCGCAAAGACAAAGTCGCTCATGGCGTACCGAGCCATGGAGTGACGCCGGCGCGCTGTTCGGGCGCTCCGCCCAGCGCGCGGCGCACGCGCGCCCACACCAGCGGAATTGCTACGTTGTCCCGCTTCCGCAGCGCTCGCGCGGCCTCGTCGAGTGCGGCCGCGAGCTGCGGCGCGTCGCCGAGCGCATCGACGCGCATGACGAGCAGCGAGTCCGCGGCGGCGTCGGGATCGCGCGCGATGAGCGCGGTCACACGTTCGAAGGTCGCGCTGCGGCGCCGCACAACGGGATCGATCACCGGCCGCCGCTCTCTGATCGACGCGACGCCCTTGTCCTTTCCCGCGAGCCGCGCCTTCGCGATGTCGACGATCACGGTGCTTGGCTTGCCGCGCAGATAGATGCGCTCTGCCTGACGCGCGCGCTGAATGGCGGCGAGCGCAATGCGCATCGGCGGCAGCGCCTTCGCCGGCTCGCCGACCTCGAGCGCGCGACCGGCGTCCCACATCGCGTTGAATGCCTCGAGCAGCGGCTTGTTGATCGCGAGGATCGGTGTCTCGTCACCTTCGACGTCCATCACGCTCCCCGCACCGGCGCCAGTCGCCGCGTCAGCGCGCTTGAGCACCTCTTCGGGCGTCAGTTTGCCGGGCTCGGGCGCGTCAGTGCCTTCTTCGGACAGTGGCTCGGCGCCCAGGCGCTGGAAGATGACATCACCAACGCGCTTGCGCAGCTTGCGCTGGTCGGCGGCGATGCGCTGCGACTCCTGAACGAGCAGCGGACGCGCCAATGACGCCTGACGCTTCATGAGCGCCACCGTGAGGTCGATCAGCATCCGTTGGCTGAGGATCTGCCCTTCTGCTTCCGCTGGCGGCGCGGCGTCCACCGAGACCGAGTCGTACTCGTCGGCGCGAGCAACACGCAGCGCGCGCGTTTCCGAGCTGCCGACGCCAGGACCGGTGACGTTGTTGCCGTCGCGCGCCACGGCGCGAAGCTGCAGGATGTCGCCCGGCTGGAGCGCAAGCGAATCGAGCGAGACGCGCGCCTCGAGCAGACCGTCGGTGCGTCCACCGAGCAGAGCGTGCGCGACCGTCGTCGTGCGAAAGGTGAAGTTCTCTCCGGATCCCGAGCTCACCACGAGCTCGAACGCGGCGTCGCGAAGGCCGATGTCGTCGCGCAGCTGAGCGCGCAGCGCGAGCGATCCCATGGCGCGCCGAACGATCGTGTCGTGCGCCGGCATCAGCAGCGTGATCGCGGGCGCCGCATCGATGATTGGCGCGAGCACGATCAACCGGTCGCGGCCGGCGTCAGAATGCAGACGCACGATCGCCGGCCGAGCGGGCATGGTGAGCGCGAGGCTCCATCCACTGCCGAGCTGCGCAATGCTGCGCGGTGCGGAGTCGGCGGATGCGGTGAGTCGTGACGCGTCGCCCTTTCCGCTCACGGTGATCGTGCTGCCGACGAGCGCCTCGACGCTGGTGGGATCGTCCACGTTCGCCGTTGGCCGGGCCGCGTAGCTCGGCGGAATGACGGCGACGTGCACGACGGCGAGGACGTCCGCCACCTTCGCCGCGTCCGCCGCGGACTTCGATGCGCCCGTCGTTCTCTCCCCGCCGGCGCCACCACGAACGGCCGGCAACCACAGGGCCAGAAGGACGATCGACGCCGCGGCAAGCGCAGGCACGATGAGAGACCGCAGCATCGCGCGTTGGGCCTCGGTCCACCACGGTGTGCCGAGTGCCTGCTCCTCGAGCGTCGGGGACTGCACACCGTCGGCGATCGTGACGAGCGCGTATCGCAGTGAGGGCGTGCGCTCCTCGACCCAGAGCGCGACGCGCGACAGCGAGCGCAGCGCGCGCAGCTTCGCCGCCAGGAGCGCAGACGCTCCGAGCCCCAAGAGCACCACCAGCGCGATGCTCCACGACGGCAGGCCGAACACCCGTACGACCGCGAACAGCGACATCGCCATCGCGATGCCGGCGAGCAGCGCGCGTATCGACAGCACGACGGCCAACGATCGCCGGAGCTGGAGCAGCCGAGCGTGTGCGGTCATGCGACCTCCGGCCCGACCTGTGCGCGCACGATCAACTCGCCAATCGCGAGCAGAATCGCCAGCGCGAGTAGCCAGCGCGCGAGAGGAGAGGTACGGTCCGTGCCGCTTCGCAACGCATCCGCGCGCGCCGCATTCTGCGCAGTGCCCGCGAGCCGCGATATCGTCGTGGAATCCGCGGAGGTCTCCACGACGGTGAGCCCGCACGGCGCGAGCAGTCCGCGCGCGATACGCTGAAATGGCGGATGCAGCGCGATGTCTCCCGCCGCGGGCAGCGCGACGCCGACTTCCCGCATACAACCCTTCCCGAGCGGCTGCTCCGAGGCAGCCGTCGTTCCGTCGGCCCAGCGCGCGACCGCTCGCCCCTTCAACGAAACCGGCACCCGCCCGAGCGCGGCGACGATCACGTCGTCACCTGCCGCGAGCCCTTCGGCAGCGGGACGCGGCGCTGCAGTGCTGTCCCAGCGCACGACGGTTTCGCCATCGCGGGCAAACACACTGTCCGCTGCGCTCGGCGTACCGCGCACGAGTCGTGTGACTCGCGCGCCTGGCGCGACGCGCACCGATGCCATCGCGGGACCGAGTGGGTCTGCCGCGGGCAGTGCGCGATCGAGCCGCCACGTCGTGCTGGAATCGGACCGCAGCGCCACGCGCGCCACGCGAATCGCACCCGGCCACGCAGCGCGCACCCTCTCGGTCGCCGCATCCAACTCACTCGCCGCGACCGGCGAGACGATATGCAGCTGCACCGAATCCACGCGTTCCGCGAGCGCCACGCTGGCACGTCGCGCCGCAATGAGCGCGGCGCTCAGCGAGCCCGGAGTCTCCGCGCGCGCTGCACCGGCGAGCGAATCCCATGCGGGCCTCGCCAGCACGGTCGGGACACTGTCGAAGACGATGACGGTGACGGGCGCACCATCGCTCACCTGCGCGCGCGCGCGCGCGACGGCGTCCGACGGGTTCGCCACTGCCCGCGAGCGGTCGAGCAGCACGACGTGCGCGATCGCTCCGCGTGCCGGAGTCAACACGGGCCGCGCGAACGCCGCGCCGGCGCAGAGCAGCAGGAGCGCGCGGAGTACGCAGAGCAACAGATCGCGAGGACGCGTGGCCACGCGACTCACCAACGTGCGCTGATCTGGAATGAATCGTGTGGTCGGAAGCAGGTACACCGCCGGCCGCTGCCGAGCGACGAGGTGCAGAAACACCACGCCCGCCGCGGCGAGGGCGCCGATCATGAAAGCCCAGGGCGCGAGGAAAATCATGTGCCGCGATGTGCCGACTCGCCGGCGATGCGCCGCACGAGATGAGGTGCGGCTTCGGTCGTCGTCGCTCGCACGTAGCGAATGCCGGACGCGCGCGCCGCGGTTGCCATCTCGTCCAGCCACCGCGAGAATGTCTCCCGGTACTGGGCGCGCATCGCGCCATCGAGAATGCGGCGCAGGGTGGGCTCTTCCGGATCCACGGCGAGCAACGCCTCGTCGGGCGGATTCAGCTCCTCTGCCGCGACGATGTGGACGAGGATCACCTCTCCCTTGGACGCCACGCGCAGGCCCGCCGCCGCGAGCAGATCGTCCGCGTCGCCGAGGAGATCGGTGATCACGACGATGCGGGAGGCGCGCGCACTCGCGATGAGCGGAGCGATCGCCGTCGTACCGACCGGCGGCGTCGCGTCGAGAGCGCGCATCATCTCCAGGAGCACGCTGCGTCGCGCACGGGGCGCGAAGACAGTCTGCCCCTTCCCCGCGATCGCGAACCCGACTGGATCGGCCTCCGCGTGCGCCACGGCCGCGAGTCCCACCGCGACCTCGCGCGCGAGCCGCCACTTGTCCAGCCCCGGCTGTGGAAACGCCATCGACGCCGACGCATCGACGATCATGCTCATGCGAAAGGTCGCGCGGTCCGTGGTGAGCCGCACGTACGCGCGATCGCTGCGCGCGAGCAACCGCCAATCGACGCGACGCGGATCGTCGCCCTGGCGATACGGGCGAAACTCGCTGAACTCCGACGAGTTGCCACGAAGCTGCGAGGGATGCGCGCCGAGCGTCGCACCCATCACGCGACGCGCCGCCGGCCAGCGGACGCCGCGGACGGCGTCGAGGAGCGCGCCGTACGGGCCCGCGGACACTTAGATCGCCAGCCCGCTCCGCGGCGGGGCGACGCGCTCGAGCACGTCGGCGATGACCAGCTCCGGCGTCAGTCCTTCCGCTTCGGCGGCGAAGCTCGCCAGCACGCGATGGCGCAGCACGGGCAGCGCAACACGCACGATGTCTTCCGGCGCGACCGCCGCCCGTCCAGCGAGAAACGCGTGCGCCTTCGCGCCGAGCACAAGCGCCTGACCCGCGCGCGGCCCCGCACCCCAACGCACAGCGCGCTTCACGAGCGCAGTCGCAGTCGCATCGTCGGGGCGCGTCGCGCGGGCGAGCGACGCCGCATATCTCAGCGCGGGCTCGGAAGCAGCGACCTCACGAACCGCGCGCTGCAGAGCGACCGCTTCATCGGCGCCGAGCACGGGACGCAGCGCTTCCTGCGGCCTGCCGGTCGTCGAGCGCAGAATGGACACCTCATCCTCGGACGACGGATAGCCCAAGCGCACGTCGAACAGAAAGCGATCGAGCTGCGCTTCGGGGAGCGGATAGGTGCCCTCCTGCTCAATCGGGTTTTGCGTCGCCAGCACGAAGAAGGGCTCCGGAAGGCGCAACGATTCTCCCGCCACGGTGACCCGATGCTCCTGCATCGCCTCGAGCAGCGCCGCCTGGGTGCGCGGTGGAGCGCGATTGATTTCGTCCGCGAGGACGATGTTCGCGAAGATCGGCCCGCGCACGAACCGGAAGCTTCTCGCCCCCGTCGCATGATCCTCCTCGAGGATCTCGCTGCCCGTGATGTCGCTCGGCACCAGGTCCGGCGTGAATTGAATGCGCCGGAAGTCGAGCGCGAGCGCCTCGGCGATCGAGCGAATCATCAGCGTCTTCGCCAGCCCGGGCACGCCAACGAGCAGCGCATGTCCCCCAGCGGCGAGGGCCATGAGAATCTCATCGAGCGCTGCTTCCTGACCGACGATGTGCTTCTGCACTTCCGCGCGCAGACGTTGCAGCGCGTCACGCAGCGCGGTCGGCGATGCAGATTCGGCGGCGCGACTACTCACGAGTGCGGCGGCCGAGGTGTTCAGCGGACGGGGCGTCGGCGGCGGTGCGTGAGAAGAAAGATCGATCCGTCAACCGCGCCCACGGCAGCGAGGGTCGCGTGCTCGTCGAGCACTTCCCAGCCACGGAACTTGAGGACGAAATCCTCGTGGTACTCGCCGACCGGGTAGAGCGCCTGCAGTGCCGCCACCTTCAGGCCCAGGACGGGCTCGGAGGGCGAGACGACGGCCTTCACCGTGTCCCAGACCTCCGGCATCTCGACGCGCACCGTGATTGAAGACGTTCCGGCTTTCGCGAGCTGTAGCACTTCGCCGCGCGCGCGCAGCTGTGTGACGAAGGGCGTCGTCATGCCGTGACCTGCTTCGCGGAGGGGCTCGCGGACAGCAGCGCCGTTTCCTCGACCTCGGGCAGCGTCGTGAAGAATCGCGCGACCTGCATGTCGAAGATGTAGGAGGAGCCTGTAACGAGTGTCGCCCCGTCGCGCTCGATGGCGGCGAGAGCGATCTCTTCGCCCCCCTGACCGCGGAAGGTCAGGTGCGTGGCGTCTTCCTGCTCGAGAAAGGCGGCGTACAGGCTGTTGCGGCGCGAGAAGAAGGACTTCGCACGGGCCAGCACTTCGCTGGGCGCGAGCGTGGTCCGGAACTCCTGCAGGGTGCGCTGGGACTGGTTCATGACGACGCGGAACTGGGACGCGATGGCTCTGAGCCCGTCAGACAACGGGCGCGGGGGAAACGTTGTTGAAGCATAATCAGGAGCCGGCTTGGGAGAGAAGGAGAGAGTTCTCGTCCTCTATTCCTGTCCCATCGGCAGCTCGACCCGGAAGGTCGATCCTTCACCTGGCGCGGACTCCAGATAGATCTCTCCGCCCAGCAGATGCGCCAACCGCTGGGCCAACGAGAGACCGAGCCCCGATCCGCCGTAGCGACGCGTGCTCGAGCCGTCCACCTGACGGAACTCCTCGAACACCTGCTGCTGCATCGACTCGGGAATGCCGATCCCCGTGTCCACTACGCAGTAGACCACGCGGCCGTTGCACGTCGTGACGGAGAGCCGCACTTCGCCCGAGGAGGTGAACTTGTAGGCATTGCTGAGCAGGGCGATGAGCAGCTTGGCGATCATGCGCTGATCGCTCACCATCATCACCGGCGCCTCCGGCTCGCTCACCCGGAGCGCGACCCCATCCGCTCGGCCACGCGTCGCCGAGATCGCTTCGTGCAGCGGATTGCGAACATCGAATGCCGACATCGCCACCTCGACCCCGCCACGCTTGAGCGTCGTGAGCGCGAGCAGGTCGCCGATCAGGTCGAGCAGCTGGTGGCTGGACGTCTTCACCTGCGCGAGGTGCTTGCGCTGCTCGGGCGTCACCGGGCCGGCGAGCCCTTCCTCCATGAGCGACAGGTAGCCCATCACCGCGGTGAGCGGCGTCTGCAGCTCGTGCGAAATGTTGGCGAGGAACTCATCCTTCACTCGCCGTGCATCGAGCAGCGCCGCGTACTGGCGTTCCAGCTCGGCATTGGATTCGAGCAGCGCTGCGTTGGCGCGCCTCAGGTCGTCAATGAGCCGGGCCTTCTGCGCCGTCGCCGCCATCTGGTCGGCGACCATGCGCAGCAGACTGCGCGTCTCGGCGCTGATCATACCCGCGCGCTCGAAGTAAAAAGCGACGGCGCCAAGGACGCCGTCGCCGGTCTGCAGCGGAAGTGCGACGATCGCGCGAAAGCCGAGCTCGTTCGCGACTTCGGCCCAATCCTCCAGCGATGGATCGGAGGTGACGTCGGGCACTTCGATCATTCGTCGCTCGGCGGCAGCTTCGCCGCTCGGCCCGAAGCCGAGGCGGACGCGCATCTCGCCGAGGAAGGGCGTGAAGCGCTCGGGCCAGTTGTGCACCGCGGCGAGTCGCATGAGCTCCGACGCGCCATCGATGAGATAGACGCAGGCGAACGACGCGCCGACGAGCGGACTCACGCGATCGAGTGCGAACTGAAACACCTCCTCCGGCTGGTCGGCCGTGAGGAAGGCGTGGACGATCTCGCGAATGGCAATCAGCTCGCGCAGCCCGGACTCGGTGGTCTCGGCCGGTGTGCGGAAACGATCACTCGTCAGCGGGGTGATGCTGGTCACGAAAGCCAATATGGGGCGTAAACGCTTGCGGTGCCAGAGGTTCAGGCGATTTTGGCCGGCGGAGAGCTCAGTGTCCTCACCTCCACCCGGTGTACCAGCACACCCGGCGGCGTCCCAACGACGTACGCGACCGCATCCGCCACGTCCTCCGCCTTCAACTTCCAACTGTCAGCCTCAGTCGGCGCCTTGCCTCCGAACCCCGTCGCCACGCCACCGGGACACACCACCGAAACCTTCACTCTACGGTCGCGCACCTCGAGCATCAGCGACTCCGCCCACGCGGTCACAAACGCTTTCGTCCCCGCATAGCACGACCCGCCGACGAACGCACTTCGCGCGCTGATCGAGCCGATCGTGCACACATGTCCGGTGCCGCGAGCCATCATCCCCGGCAACACCGCGCGAGTGACGTGAAATAGAGCATTCACGTTCAGGTCGATCATCCGCTGCCATTCGCCTGGCGTGAGATCGACGAGGGGCTTGATCACCCCGATGCCGGCATTGTTGACCAGAACGTCGACGTGAAGTCCCGTGAACGCCGCGCCGATGCGACCAGCGTCGGTGAGATCCAGTGGAATCGCGCGACACCGCCCGCCCGCCGAGCCAATCTCGACACAGAGCGCATCCAGCTCGGCCGCATCTCGCGCAACGGCGATGATCTCGTATCCGTCGCGAGCGAGGCGCAGACAAACTGCACGCCCGATCCCGCGCGACGCGCCGGTCACCAGGGCGACGCCAGCAATAGGGGCGCTCATCGCGCCACTCGTGAGATCGCGCCGTAGATCATCTTCGTGCCGAACTCGAGACTTGCGAGCGGAATACGCTCATCGTTGCCATGCCAACTTGAGCGTCGTCTCGAGGAACCGTGCTACCTGAATCTCGTTGCCTGGCGGATTCACCATGTTCATGCGAATCATCGTCTGGAGATTCGCGAGCGTCTCCTTGCTCGCAGCAGTCCAATCCGGGTCCTGTGCGGCGAGGGGCACGTCAGGTAGTGTCATGAGGAAGGCGAGCGCAAGCAGGCAACGAGAGTGCATATCGAATCTTAACTAGAGCGGTCTTTACCGCGGAGGGCGCCGAGGAACGCCGAGGCCCTCACATATTGTTCCTCTGCGTCCCTCGGCGCCCTCTGCGGTTCGCTTTTCACAAGGGCCGGTGCCACTTCCCGGTGACCAGCCGGACGGTTTATTTTCGCCGCATGCCTAATCTACCCATCATCGGATTCATCGGAACCGGCGTCATGGGCCACAGCATGGCCGGACATCTCGCCTCGGCGGGCTATACGCTGGAAGTACACAATCGCACGAAGGCGAAAGCGCAGAGCCTGCTCGACACGGGTGCTCATTGGCACGACTCCGCCGCCAGCGTCGCCCGCGCTGCCGACGTGGTGATCACGATGCTCGGGTTTCCGACGGACGTCGAGGAAACCTACCTCGGAGAGGATGGCGTCATCGCGCACGCGCGCGACCGCGCCTTGCTGATCGACATGACGACGTCGAGCCCCGTGCTTGCGCGCCGTATCGCCGCCGCTGGCGCCGCGCGGGGGCTTCAGGCGCTCGACGCACCGGTGTCGGGAGGCGACATCGGCGCGCGCGAGGCAAAGCTCGTGATCATGACTGGCGGCGAGCAGGCCGCGTTCGAGCGCGCGCAGCCGATCCTGCAACTGCTCGGCAAGAACATTTCGCTGCTCGGTCCCGCAGGCGCCGGCCAGCATTGCAAGATGGCGAATCAGATCGCCGTCGCGGTCGGCATGGTGGCGTGGTGCGAGGCGCTCGCGTACGCGCGCCAGGCTGGCCTCGACCCGCAGGCAGTACACGCGAGCATCAGCGGCGGCGCAGCCGGCAGTTGGGCGATGACCAATCTTGCGCCGCGCGCCCTGAGCGCCAACTTCGCGCCGGGCTTCTACGTCAAGCACATCCTGAAGGACATCCGCATCGCGGTGGAGAGCGCGGCTGAGATGAAGCTCGAGTTGCCGGGTTTGATCTGCGCCCAGGAGCTGTACGAGAGAGTGGCTGCCTTAGGGTGGGAGGATTCCGGCACGCAGGCGCTCTACCGGTTGTACACGTCACACTAGCACACAGCGATTCTTCGACTTCTAGAGCGTGAGGAGCGGATTCGACGGAAACGGCCTGAAACGGCCAAATCAAAAAAGTTTAATTCGGCCGTTTCCGTTTCATTCGTAAGATCCGTTTCCCACGCTTTTCCTTGTTTTTGGACTCAACACCAATTGCGTCCTCTTCATTTCTCATTCGCCGCCAGCCTGTTCGCCGTCGCACTCGGCGCGCAGCAACCCACAACAGCGCCCGCGACAACTCGTGCCGAGCTCGTAGCGCGACTCGATTCGCTCGCGCGCGACTTTCTCAAGGAGGCGCCAGCCATCGGGGCGACGGTGGCTGTCGTCCGAGGGTCGGACACACTCCTCCTCACCGGCGTCGGCGAGCGCGATCGCGATCGGCATCTCCCCGCCGAGACGGGCACCATCTATCACATCGGCTCGATCACGAAGCAGTTCACCTCTGCGGCGATACTTCGGCTCGTGGACGCCGGCACGCTGAGTCTGGCGGACTCGCTCGGCAAGCTGCTGCCGCAGTATCCCCAGTGGCGCAACGTCACACTCCGGCAACTGCTCAATCACACGTCGGGGATTCATTCCTACACAACGAGCGGCGAATGGCCACGGCACTGGAAGGAGGACCTCAAGCCGGCCGCGATTGTCGATTTCGTCGCGAAGGACACGTTCGATTTCGCGCCTGGCACGCAGTGGCGATACAACAACACCGGCTACATGCTCCTCGGCATGGTGCTGGAGCGCACGACCGGCGTGCCGTACGCCGAGTACATCCGCCGCACCTTCTTCGTACCGTTCAGCATGCGAAGTGCGACGTACTGTCCGTCGCGCCCCACCGACAAGGCGTACGCCTCCGGCTATGATCTGAACGCCGGCAGGATCGAGCCGACGAAATATCTCAGCATGACCCAGCCCTGGGCCGCGGGCGCGCTCTGCATGTCAGTGCCCGATTTCCTTCGCTGGCAGACGGCGCTCACCACTGGCCAGGTGGTTCCCGCGGCGACGTATGCTCGCATGTCCACCTCCGACACGCTCAGCACTGGTGGCCTGACCAACTACGGATACGGTCTGATGCCGGCGCGGCTCGGCACGCGCACGATGATCCATCACGGCGGCGACGTGCACGGCTTCAGCGCGGAGCAGCTCTGGCTTCCGGATGATTCGCTGCGCGTCGTCGTGTTCACCAACACGCTCGGCTCGAATCCGGAATTCCTCGCGCGCAATCTCGCCTCTACCGTGATCGGCCTGCCGCTGCGCACGAAGACGAAGCTTCCGCAATCGGTGTTTCTCGCGGCCGCCGACCGCGCGAAGTATCAGGGCATGTACGACATCGTCCTGCCAAGCGGACGCGTGCTGCCGTTGCGTGTTTTCGGCGATGCGGACGGACTGGCCGCGAAGGGAGAGGCGCCCGGGCAGGGCACGATTCGGCTCGTCTATCTCGGCAGCGATTCCTTCGGCGCGGAGTTCGATGCGTCGTTGCGGCTCACTGTCGTGTTCGAGAACGGCGCGGCGGTGAAGGCGCGTCTGATGCAAGGCGGCGTGACGATGGAAGGGGCGCGCAGACCGTAGCTTCGCGCCGCGCGGCAGGTCGGTCCTACCCCAGCATCCGCTCGATGCTGCGCACGAGTGGCGCGAAGCTCAGCGTCTTCCCCGACACCCGCAACGCCTGCTCGTGCGCCAGCTCGCGCTGCGCTTCACCGAACAGCCACTCGACCATCCATGGCCCGCAGCGCGGATTGCGCCACCAGTCCGCATCGTACCGCTCGACGAGCGTCTCCGTGAGCAGCGCCTGAAATTGCCAGGCACGGAGATAGCGCGCCGAGTAGAAGCGTGGATCCACGTCGACGAATGCATCGGCGCGCGAATACTGAAAGCTCGTCGCCTTCGTGAGCAGCTCCACATAGAGATCCGGCAGCGCGTCCCACGACGGATCGCCGCCGTAGAGCTGCGTCTCGTACATGAACTTCGCGCAATAGCGACGCAGGAAGTGCAGCTCCTCGAACCCGGCGCTGCGCAGAAATGCCGGGGTCGTCTTCCTCTCGAGTCCCGTGTAGCGCTGCAGCCAGCCGCTGTCCTGCATGAGGTGATCGAAGAGCATTGCGTAGCCCTCCGTCACCGAGTTGTCCCCCATGAACCGGAATTCCATCGGGTGGTCGGGGCGCATGTAGGCGAAGTGCAGCGCGTGCCCGTACTCGTGGAGAAAGGTGTTCCAGTCCGTCTGGCCGCCATGCGGTCTGAGCACGAGGTACACCTCGTCCGGCACCTTCACCGGCGAGCAGAACGCACGCGAGCGTTTTCCCTCTCGCTCGCCCGTGTCGAACACGATGCGCCCTCCCGCCGCCGGATCGATTCCCATCTCGCCGACCTGACGGCGAATCGTCGACTCCATCTCGCGTGCGGGAAAGAACTCGTCGAACTCGCGGGCACGGAAGAGCGCGAGCGCGTCGGCACGGCTCGTCTCGCGAAGCTCCATGCCGAGGACGCGCCTCACGACGGCGGCAGCGACGTCGTCCCACATCGGCTGGGTGTCGCGCAGAAAGGCCGCGCATTCCTCGCGCAGGGTGCCGAGCGAGATGCCGCTCAACAGCTCCCAGGTTGCGTTGTAGCCGTTCGCGAGCCCGATCGACTCGGTGATGTCGCGCTCACGCTGGAAGCGCTCCTTTTTCAGCGGTGCGAGCTCGCGCTGCACGATGGCGACGCGCGCCGACTCGATCATTGCTCGTTCGTTGCGATCGGTGCTGTTCGCGATCTCAATCGCCGTCCGCTGATACGGAATCTCCCGGCCATCCGGTAGCCGGACGATCGTCTCGCCCTCCCACGCGATCTCGCGCTCGTCGAGCGGCGCGAGCTGACGGCTGCTCCGCGACTCGACCTGCCAATCGAGCAGAATCCGCGCCGACCGCCGGTCGTCACTCCCTTCCGCGCTGCCGGCGAACATCTCGCGCGCCACCTCGAGCGACTCATCGCTGAAGATGGCGCGGTACTTCTGGTACAACTGCTGTATCTGTGCTTCGGGCTTCAGCCCGCTGAGCGACTGGTAGAACTCGAGCGACAGCTCCTGCGTGAACGCTTCGCCCTCTCGGCGCAGTCGCTCGATGGACATTGGCTCGGTCATCCGGGAAGACGCTCCTTCAAATACCCCAGGAGCGCGTCGGCAGAGATGCGATCCTGCTTCAGGGTGTCGCGGTCGCGCACCGTCACCGTGCCGTCCTTCACGGAATCCGTGTCCACCGTGACGCAGAAGGGCGTCCCGACTTCGTCCTGTCGGCGGTAGCGCTTGCCGATGCTTCCCGTCTCGTCGTAATCCACCGAGAAATGTGGGCGCAGCTCGCGCGCGATCCTGTGCGCCATGTCCGGCATGCCCTCCTTCTTCGTCAGCGCGAACACCGCCGCCTTGATGGGCGCGAGCGACGAATGCAGCCGCAACACAGTGCGTCCTTCGTCCTCGCCGTCCACCGTCTCTTCGCGATAGGCGTTCACGAGGGCGGCGAGCGTCGAGCGGTCGGCACCCACCGACGTCTCGATCACGCACGGCAGATAGCGCTTGTTGTTCGGCTGGTCGAAGTACTCCAATTTCTTGCCGGAGAACTCCTGATGCCGCGAGAGATCGAAGTCACCACGGTTGTGGATGCCTTCGATCTCCTGGAATCCGAGCGTGCCGCCGAAGTCGAACTCGATGTCGAACGCGGCGCGCGCATAGTGCGCCAACTCGGCGCCCGTGTGCTGGTGGTAGTTGAGCCGCTCCGGCGCGAGACCCAGCGACTGGTGCCAGGCCATGCGTTCGGCCTTCCAGTACTCGAACCACTTCATGTCCTCGCCAGGCTCGACGAAGAACTGCATCTCCATCTGCTCGAACTCGCGCGTGCGGAAGATGAAGTTTCCTGGCGTGATCTCGTTGCGGAACGCCTTGCCGATCTGCGCG
>DATCGM010000194.1:0-5482 GCA_036508915.1 Gemmatimonadaceae bacterium | reverse complement strand
GTCGAGTAGTTGCTCTGGATCAGCGAGACCATGTTGCCATCGCGATCGACGACGCTCAGATAGGTGGTGCCGTTGTCGGTGCTTTGCGGTGTTCCCGGAACGACGTTGCAGTTTGCGCGCGCCGGGTCGATCAGCTTCGCGCGTTCCTTCGCGAACTCCTTCGACCGTAATCCACCGACGGGAATCGTCGCGAAGCGTGGGTCGGCGTCGTAGCGCCGCATGTCTGCATACGCGAGCTTCTTCGCCTCGATCATGAAGTGCAGCGCGGCAGCGGAGTTGTGCCCGGCGTCGGCGAGAGGAAAGTTCTCCATGATATTTAGCATCTCGAGCGCCGCGATGCCCTGGCCGTTGGGCGGCAGCTCGTGCACCGTCCAGCCGCGGTAGGTTGTCGAGATGGGCTCGACCCATTCGCTCTGAAAGTCGGAGAGATCGGTGGCGTCCATCGTGCCGCCATGGCTCGCCGAGGTCGCGAGAATGCGACGTGCCACCTCTCCCTTGTAGAAGGCGTCCCGGCCGCGCGATGCGAGTTGGCGATAGGTCCACGCGAGATCCGGATTGCGAAACACCTCGCCTGCCGCGGGCACTCGCCCGTTCACGAGATAGGTCTTCGCCGTCGGCTCGTCGGCCTTGAGGACGTCCTCGCTGTCGCGCCAATACGCGCTGACGACCTCGCCGATGGGAAAGCCTCCCTCGGCGTACGCAATGGCTGGCGTGAGCACCTCGGAAAAACTCTTGCGGCCGAAGCGTTTCAGGAGCTTGTCCCATCCATCCACCGCGCCGGGCACCGTCACCGAGTGAATGCCCCGTGCCGGCATGGTCTTGATTCCCTTCGCCAGTAGATAGTCGGCCGTCAGCCCCTTCGGCGCCCAGCCCGATGCATTCAGCCCGTAAAGCCGGCCTGTCTTTGCTTCGTAGACGATCGCAAACAGATCACCGCCTATTCCGTCGTTCATCGGAGCAATGAGCCCCATCATCGCATTCGTGGCGACGGCCGCGTCGATCGCGTTTCCGCCCTCTTCCAGAATCCGCGCGCCGACCTGTGAAGCGAGCACGCTTTCACTGGCGACGACACCGGATTGCGATGCGACCATCGAGCGCGACTGCGACCGGTCCTGGGCGTGCGCGTCGAACACGACCGCGCACGTTGCAGCAGAGACGAACACGATGTGCTTCAGTAGATAGTGGTACACCATGCTCACTCGCGATGTGTGGTGAAGGGCCGCCTTGGCGACTGTGGCGTGCCCGAAAATTCATGCCGATTCCAGATGCACTACTTCCCGTTGCTGGTTGTCATCGGCGGCGCCTGCTTGTCCCACACGAACCGGCGCAGGAAATCGCTGCTCCGGCTGAAGATGTCGATCCACCGGCTGTGCAGGAGCGACTCGTGCACGTCGTCGGGGGTGACCGTCAACTCATAGTAGATGTTGTGTGAGCGCAGTAGATCGACGAGACCGACCATCTGCGCGAAGTCGACGTTGCGGTCGTCGTCGCCCTGCTGGAGAAACACTGGCGACTTCCAGGTGTCGATGTGCCCGACCGCCGAGGAGCGGAAGGCAAGGCTCGTCGTATCGGTCGCGCTGCCGTAGATGTGCACGCCGGCGAGATCCACTCCGGCGACGAAGACGTCGGAGTTGCGGGCGAGCGCCTCCGCGGTGAGCAGCCCGCCGTACGACAGTCCCCAGATGCCGACGCGTGACGGATCGACGTCGGCGCGGCCCTGTAGATACTTCGCGCCGGCGAGGACGTCCTGATACTCCGAGTTGCCGCGGCCCTGCGTGTTCGGCGCGCGGCGGAACGAGTTGCCGTAGCCCACACCGGCGCGGTAGTTCACCGAGAGCACGATGTATCCCTGCGACTGCAGCCACTGATTGTAGGCGTAGGACCAGTGGTAGAACTGCATGTAGTGATACGCAGGCAGCATCTGCCGCGCCGGTCCGCCGTGCACGAACACGACAGCCGGACGTCGCTCGCCTGGCTTCATGTCCTTCGGCAGGAAGAGTTGATTGTGAATCTCCAGACCGTCTGGCGCCTTCGTCAGAACGATCTGCGGCGTCACGTGCGCTGCTTGAGGAAAGTCCTTCGGCAATGTCGGATACACCACCCTCGTTTCTCCTCCTACGGCCGGCACGATCCCGATCGACGCCGGCTGCGCGGCGTTGAAGTACAGCACCGCGACGCTCTTGCCCGACGCGAGCGGCGTCGGCGACACCTCCACGCCATCGTCGGTCGAGATCTTCTTTGGCGTACCACCGGTGGTCGGCACCGCCCAGATGTGCCGCTTCTCGATGTCCGTCGCATTCGTGCTGTAAAAGAACGTCTTGCCGTCGGGCGACACGGCGGTCGTCACGAAGGTGCGGTCGGCCACGCCGTCATTGATCAAGCCGTCGGTGGTGGTCAGCAGCACCGGCTTGGGCTGCGAGTTCGCGATGCTCACGGAGTAGTAGCGATCCCACTCGTCGTTCTGCGGCTGTGCGCCGAACACGACGTTGTCGCCCGCCCACGCGATGCTGTTGATGTTACCAAAGGTTCGATCGAGCGGCGGGTTGTGCCAGAACTCATGCGCCTTGCCAGTGGCGACGTCCGCCACCCAGAACGACACCGTGTAGCCACCGGCGAAGGCGGCGCGGCAGAGTCCGTCCGCAGCGACTGGTATTGTGTCATTGCCGGCGCCGCCGCGTCCACCGCCACCGCCGCGACCGAATCCGCTGCCCAGGGCCGGACAGCCACTCGCTCGCGCTGCCCCAGCTCCACCCTGTGCCGCGGCGCCCGCGATCTGTCCCGGTGCTGCCGCCTGGCCGAACGGCGCACCGGTCACCACCGTCTGCTGCCCGAACGGAGTTCCGGGTCGACGAATGAACGCGATCCGCTGCCCATCCGGTGACCAGGTCGGGCTGCCATCGATATCGGTGCTCGGCGAGAGGAATGCCACCGAGTGCGATTTCATGTCGTACAGGCCGATGAAGGCGTGATTCTCACGCGTGCTCACGAAGGCGAGCTTCGAGCCGTCGGGCGACCACTGCGGATTGCTCTGACGTCCCCACTCCTTGATGAACGGCACGCCGCCCGTATCGATAGCGGCCTTCGCTCCGCGAGCGGTGCTCGCGCGAAAGATCTGGCCGTCTCGCACGAACACAACGTACCGGCCGTCCGGCGACAGCTCGGGCGAACCCGCACGACCACCGATCTGCGTGCCCGTGATAACTGCGAGGCGCCACGCTCCGCTGCCGTCGGTCCTGGCCGCCCACACGGCGCGCTCGCCGCCCTCGGGATAGTGCGAGGGATTCGCAACCCATCCTTCGCGATTCTGCCCCGACCCGCGCACGAAGATTGCCATCGTGCCGTCGTCGGAGAGACGGACCGAGCCGACGTCGACGCCGTCGTCCTTCATGAAGTTCGTGATCCGCACCGGCTTGAACGCCGGAGCCGACGCGACGTACACGTTGCGCAGGCCACGCTCGTACGTGACCCAGGCGAGGCGATCGGCCTTCCTGGCGGCGCTCACCTCGAGGGGAGATGCGGGTGAGAGGAACTGGTCGATCGTGTACGGGGGAGCGGCGACCGTCCCGGCAGGCGCGACGATCGGTGCCGATGCGACCGTCGAGCGAAGTTGGGCGTGAAGCGGCACCGCGGCGGCGGTGAGCACCGCGAGGGAGAGTAACTTGCAAGGTTGACGCATGGAAAATCTCGGCGGAGGTCGGGGTAGGTTGACGTGACCGTTATGCAAACGTGCACCGGTGCCAGGGCGTTGCGCCACCCGCGTCGGCCAACGAAGTTCGTGCGCTTCGCACACAGGAGATATCATGCAGCAACGCAATCTCGGTTCCCTTCGCGTCTCGGCACTCGGTCTTGGGTGCATGGGCATGAGCGAGTTCTATGGCCGAGCCGACGAAGCCGAATCGGTCGCGACGATCGTTCGCGCGTTGGCGCTCGGCTGCACTCTTCTCGACACGGCGGACATGTATGGGCCGTACACGAACGAGAAGCTCATCGGTCGCGCCATCGCCGGCCGGCGTGGCGAGGTGACGCTGGCCACGAAGTGCGGCATCGTCCGTGATGCCGGCGCTCCGGCCGACGTGAAGAAGCGGCGCATCAGCAATCGGCCCGAGTACATCCGGAAATCGTGCGAGGACAGTCTCACGCGGCTCGGAACCGACTACATCGATCTGTACTACCTCCACCGCATCGACCCCGACGTGCCGATCGAGGAGTCGGTGGGCGCGATGGCGGAACTCGTTCGGCAGGGCAAGGTTCGGCACGTAGGACTGTCGGAGATGGCGCCGGAAACCCTCCGTCGCGCGCACGCCACGCATCCAATCGCGGCGGCGCAATGCGAGTACAGCCTGTTCACGCGTGACCCTGAGGACGACGTGCTTCCGACGTGCCGAGAGCTGGGCGTCGGGCTCGTTCCGTACAGTCCGCTCGGCCGCGGATTTCTCACCGGCCAGATCACCAGTCCGGCAGATTTCGACGCGAACGATTTTCGTCGCCACTCTCCTCGCTTCGAGGGTGAGAACTTCAAGCGGAATCTCGCGCTCGTGGAGACGGTCCGCGCGATGGCCGCGAACAAAGGATGCACGCCCGCCCAGCTCGCGCTGGCGTGGGTCCTCGCGCAGGGCGACGACATCGTGCCGATTCCCGGGACGAAGCGGGTGAAGTACCTCGAGGAGAACGTCGGTGCGCTCGACGTTCGTCTCGACGCGAACGATCTTGCGTCGCTCGACGCGGCGTTCCCGCGCGATGCGGCAGCGGGAGAGCGCTACCATCCCGACGGCATGCGGATGCTTCGGCAGTGACGCCTTCGCTCCGCCTGTTCCTTACCGTCTCGGCGATCGTGTCACTCGGCACGCTCGGCTGCGTCGTGAGAGCGAGCACCGCCGGCGCTCCCGCGAGCGTCGCCGAGAACCGCGCCGTGCTGTGGCTCGATCCGGCGAACCCGGAATGGCGAAAGCCGTCGCCCGACGTGTCGCACCTTCGGTTCGAGACAACGAAGGGCGACTTCACGCTGGAACTCGTGCGCGCGTGGGGGCCGATCGGCGCGGACCGGCTCTACAACCTCGCGCGACTCGGCTACTACGACGACACCCGTTTTCATCGCGTCAACCCGAACTACATCGCGCAGTTCGGCCTGCATGGCGATCCGAGAGTCAACGCCGCGTGGAAGGATCAGTATCTCCCCGATGATCCGCCGCGCTCGGCCAACGCACGCGGGACGTTCGCCTTTGCGTTCAAGGGAGTGCCCGGCACGCGTAACACGCAGATCTACGTGAACCTCGCGAACAACAATCGCAACGATGCGGAGGCGTTCACGATCCTCGGTACCGTGATCGACGGGATGGCGGTGCTCGACAGCCTGTATGCCGGCTACGGCGAGAGCTCGGGCAGCGGCGTGCGCCAGGGCAGGCAGGGACCGCTGGAATCGGGGGGCAATGCCTACATGGATCGAGCGTACCCGCTGCTCGATCGGATACTGCGCGTGACGGTG
>DATCGM010000193.1:0-2083 GCA_036508915.1 Gemmatimonadaceae bacterium | reverse complement strand
GGGGGCTGGGCGCCGGCATCGTGACGGCGGTGAGCGTGCCTCTGCTCGTCCTGGTGACGATGGTGCTGTCCGAGCCACTGTTTCTCGTGGCTCTGCTCGCCGCGCTCATCCTCGCCGAGCGGCTCGTCTCGGGCACTGCGTCGACGCGGCTCGCCGGTGGACTCGGGCTGCTCGTGGGTGTGACGACGCTGGTGCGGTCGCATGGCATCGTGTTGCTCCCCGCGATCGTGCTGCCGCTGCTTGCGCAACGCCGGTGGCGCGAGACCGCCGTGTTCGCGGCTGGCGCTCTTGCGGTCCTGCTGCCCTGGCAGCTCTGGAGTGTTTCTCATGCGGGACCGCTGCCCGCTCCACTCACAGGAAACTACGGCTCGTATATGAGCTGGTGGATGCGCGGCTTCAGCGAGATGGGTCCGTCCATGATTCCGGAGACGCTCCGGCGTACGGTGCCTGAAACGCTCGCGATGCTCTCATCGCTCTTTTCGCCTGTCCGCGGCATCGCGGCGCACACGATGTCCCTCGTGACCCTCGTGCTGAGTCTCGCCCTTGGCGCGATTGCGCTGCGGCGGCGCGCGCCGGTCACGCTTCTCTTTCTCGCCGGTTACGCGGCGGTCGTCCTCATCTGGCCATTTTCGCCGTCGCGATTTGTCTGGGGCGTGTGGCCGCTCCTGCTCTTCGTTCTCCTTGCCGCTGGCCGGTCCATTGCCTCGCAGGATCGGAGGACTCCGCCGCTCCTGCGCGTGCTCGCGGCCGGAGCGCTGCTCTGGGTTGCTGCCGGCTACTCGGCGTACGAGCAGCGCGCCGTACGAGGGCACTGGTGGGCGAGCATCTCGCGCTCCGCCGACCAGCGCATTGCATCCGCGATTGCGTGGACGCTCGCGAACACCGCGCCGGAGGACGTCATCGCCTCCGACGACGAAGGCGCCGTCTTTCTCTACACTGGCCGGCGCGCCGTTCCCGTCGCCTCGTTCACCACCGCGTACTATCTGCGCGAGCGGTCCGCCGTCGTTGAAGCCGAGGAGGGGCTCGTCCCGCTTCTCGCCACGTATCCACTCCGCGCGGTACTCGTCGGAAGCATCAAAACGTTTAACGCCGCGCAGTATCTCGCCACGCGCCCGGTCCCACTGCTCAGGTTGCGCGATCAGTTTGCCGGCGGAGCTGCCTTCACCGTGCTCACACGATGAATCTCACACCGTCCTCAGTCCCTACGATTTCTGCGTCCGGCCTCACGCTCGCCGCGAAGCCGCGCGAGCTGACGCCGCTCGACGAGCGCACCTTTCGCCTCTCGGTGCTCATTCCAGTGTTCAACGAGCGCAACACGATCGAGACGATTCTCGACCGCGTGCACGCGACGCCAGTGCGGAAGGAAATCATCTGCGTCGACGACGGCTCGACCGACGGCACGCGCGAGCGTCTCGTCGAGCTGCACGCCGCGGGCTTCATCGATCGCCTCATTTTCCAGCCACAGAACGGCGGAAAGGGCAAGGCGATTCGCGCCGCGCTCGCCGCGAGCACGGGTGACGTCGTCATCGTCCAGGACGCCGATCTCGAGTACGATCCGCAGGATTGGCCGGCGCTGCTTCACCCGCTCATCGAAGGCAAGGCCGACGCCTGCTTCGGCTCGCGCTTCCTTGGCGGACCGCATCGCGTGCTCTACTTCTGGCACTCGGTGGGCAACACGATGCTCACCACCTTCAGCAACATGCTGACGAATCTCAACCTCACCGACATGGAGACCTGCTACAAGGCGGTTCGCGGTGATCTGGCGCGCACGCTGCATCTCACGTCGGACCGGTTCGGGTTCGAGCCGGAAATCACCGCGCGATTGGCGCAGCGGGACTCCCGCATTTATGAGGTGCCGATCTCCTATGCTGGTCGGACGTATGCCGAGGGAAAGAAGATCAACTGGCGCGACGGAATTGCTGCCTTCTGGCATACGCTGAAGTTCAGTCTCACACGATGAAGACGGCGCATCGCCGCTGGCTTCCCGTCGCCACGCTCGCAGTTCTCGCGCTCGCGGCGACGGTGACGACGCTCGGTCACGATTTTACCTACGACGATCGCAGCATCATCTTCGAGAACAATC
>DATCGM010000192.1:0-18384 GCA_036508915.1 Gemmatimonadaceae bacterium | reverse complement strand
GCGACATGCTGAATGCCGCGCCGGGATTGTACGCGAGCGTGAAGCGCACGGCGTCGCCAATGATGCGATGCGGTACGTAGCGCGGCGCGAGCATGCGCTCCGCCAGCAGCTTCGTCACCAGATCGGCGGCGACGACGCAACCTGCCGTACCCCAGAAGAGACGCGCGCTCGGGCGCGTCGGAGCGAGAGAGGTCGTCAGACGAGGTCTCCCCCGTCCACGGCCGACGTCGCGCCCACCGGCGTCAGCACGCGCCGCTCGGCGTCCTGCAACACTGCCGCGCGATCTTCTTGCCAGAGCACCCACGCCAGCAGCACGGCACCGAGGCTCACCGCCATGTCGGCGACGTTGAAGGTCGGCCAGCGTGCGTCGCCCAAGCCGACGTCGAGAAAGTCCACCACGCCCATTTCGGAGCGCAGTCGGTCGAGCAGGTTGCCAAACGCGCCGGCGCACACCATGGCGAGCGCCAGGGTGCGCGGCGCATCGCCACGTGTCGTGGCCAGATACAGCCGGCCGAGAATCACGAGCGCGACGAGCGTGAGCGCGGTGAAGATCCACCGCGAGTGCGCGCCGAGGTTGAGCCCGAACGCAGCGCCTGGATTGTACACGAGCGTGAGCCGCATCCAGCTCCCCAGCACGTCGTGCTGGATGCGCTGTGGCGCGAGCAGTCGCTCGGCAAACCCCTTCGTCACCACATCGATCACGATCACGAAGGCGAAAACCGGCCAGAAGAGCGTGCTGTTACTTCGCCTTCGCATCTTCCTCTTGCTGCTTGCACTGAATGCAGAAACGGGCGTGCGGGAGCGCATCGAGCCGCTCGAAGGCGATTTCCTGCCCGCAGTTGTGGCACTTGCCGAATGTCTCGGGCGAGCGATAGAGACGACGCAGCGCCTCGTCGATGTGCCAGAGGAACCGCCCCTCCTGACTCGCGAACAGGAACGCCTTTTCGCGCTCCATCGCATCCGTGCCCTGATCCGCCATGTGGAACGAATAGCTGCTGAGATCGCCGTCGGACTCCTGCGAGGTGCTGCTGAACGCCTCATCGTAGTGGCCGAGCTCCTTGAGCACGCGCTTCCGCTCTTCCATCAACCGCTTCTCGAAGTGCTGGAGCTGCTTCTTGGACATCGGCTTCAGCTTCCCTGCCTTCGCGGTCGCGCTGTCTGACGTGGGCATCGCTACTCGTCCTTGGTTAGGGCAAGGGCTGCGTGGATCCCATCGAGATCCACGGACTGCCTCGCCAGCATGTTCTCACTCGCCCGCACTTCATCGCCGAACGTGATCTCAGTCGCGAGCACTTCGTCGGCGATCCATTCGCGATGTTCTCTCGCTGCGTCCAGAACCGCCGCATCGCCAGCAACCCACAGCCGGATCCGGTCGCTCACCGCGAGGCCAGCTTCCTTTCGCATACGCTGTACCCTGCTGATCACCTCACGTGCCAGCCCTTCGCGCTCGAGCGCAGGCGTGAGCGCCGGATCGATCGCGGCGAAGAAGCCGCGTTCTTCCTCGACGACCAACTCGCCCGACGCGCGTCGCACAATTGTAAGGTCGTCCGTCCCGAGCCCGTGCGTCTCCCCATCCACGGTCACGAGCAGCTCCGCGCCCTGCTCGAACGAGCGGAGATGTGCGTTCGTAAACTTTTTCACCGCCTCCGCGGCAAGCGGCGTCTTCTTTCCGAACTTCTTGCCGAGTGCGCGGAAGTTCGGCTTGGCCTCGAGCGTCACCAGCGCATCACCGCTCGTCGCGAGCTCGATCGTCTTGATGTTGAGCTCCGCCGCCAGCACGGGCAGCAGTGCTCGCAGCGCCTCGTCGTCCACCGCCGGCGCCACGCACACCATGCGCGACAGCGGCTGGCGCACATTGATCTTCGCCTGCTCGCGCGCAGCACGACCCAGCGTCGCCAGCGTGCGCACACTCGCCATCAACGTCTCGAGCGCGGCATCCGGTTCCAGAGCGCCGTCTCGCACATACGACGCGAGATGGACCGACGTGCCGACGAGCTCGCGATGCAGTTGATCGGTCACGAAGGGTGCGAAGGGCGCGAGCAACCGGCACACGACGACGAGCACCTCGTGCAGCGTCGCGAAGGCCGCGTTGTTGTCATCGCTGAAGACGTTGTCCGCCGCCCAGAAACGCGGCCGCGACTGGCGCACGTACCAGTTGGCGAGATCGTCGTCGACGAAGTCCATCACGGTTCGAGACGCCGCGAACGGATCGTAGCCGAGCATCAACGCGTCCGCGCGGCGCTCCACGGTCGAGAGACGCGACAGAATCCAGCGATCCATCACCGGCCGGTCCGCCTCCGCGGGATCGGCGTCCGACGGAGACCAGCCGAAGTTCGCGTAGTTGGCGAACATGCCGCTGTAGATGTTCTTCAGCGTGCGGAGGAAACGCCCCGCACCCTGACGAATCACTGCCTCGTCGAAGCGGCGCTCCTCCCACACTTTGCTGCTGCTCACCAGGAACAGGCGCACCGCATCCACACCATGCCGCTCGATCACCCCGAACGGTTCGACGATGTTGCCGCGGCTCTTCGACATCTTTTTCCCTTCGGCATCGGTGACGATGCCGTTCACCATCACGTTGCGGTATGGCGACGCCGTCCCGCTCCCGTTGCCCGGGAGCTCGTCGCCGAGCCCGCTCGCAATCGCGAGCAGCGAGTAGAACCATCCGCGCGTCTGGTCCTGGCCCTCGGCGATGAAATCGCCCGGGAACTGGTCCGTGACCTTGTCCCGATTCTCGAAGGGGTAGTGCCATTGCGCGAAGGGCATCGAGCCCGAGTCGTACCAGGCGTCAATGACCTCGGGTGTGCGGTTCATACGACCGCCGCAGCCCGGGACCGAGCACCCCCACGAGAAGTCGTCGATGCCCGGCTTGTGCGGATCGAAGTCCGCCGGCAACGCGGCGCCCGAGCGCTCGGCCAGATTCGCGTAGCTCCCGACGGCGTCCACATGATCGGCGTCGCGGTCGCACACCCATAGCGGTAGCGGCGTCCCCCAGAAGCGCTCGCGCGACACGGCCCAGTCGATGTTGTTCTCGAGCCACTCGCCGAACCGGCCCGCCCCCACCTCGGGCGGATTCCAGTTCACCTGCGCGTTGCGCGCCAGCATCTCGTGCTTGTACGTCGACGTGCGGACGAACCACGACGACCGTGCGTAGTACAGCAACGGCGTGCGGCAGCGCCAGCAGTGCGGATACGAGTGCGTCAGCGTGCCGGCCTTCCACAGTACGTCGCGCCGCTTCAGCTCCGCAATCAACTCGGCGTCGGCGTCCTTCACGAACTTGCCACCGACGAGCGGCATGTCCGCAGGAAACGCTCCGCGCGCGTTCACTGGCTGCAGGAACGCGAGATTGTGCCGCTGGCCCGCCGCGTAATCATCCGCGCCGAACGCGGGCGACATGTGCACGACGCCCGATCCGTCGTCGGCGCTGACGAAGCTTTCGCCGACGATGATCTCGTGGTTCGTGCCTTCCGGATACGACAGCCAATCCAGCGGACGGCGATAGCGTGCGCCGACGAGTTCGGTGCCACTCAGGGTGCCCACTCGCGTCCAGCGCGCCGTGTAGTCCTCGCCGAGCACCACCGGCGCGCGGGTCTCCGCCATGATGATCGTGCGCGTGTCCCTGCTGTCCGTCTTTCGTAGCTCGACGTACACGAGCTCCGGATTCACGGCCAGCGCGGCGTTCGACACGAGCGTCCACGGCGTCGTCGTCCACACGAGAATCCGGCGCGACGTCCGGCCCGGCATGTCGGCCGCGTCTTCCACGACCTCGCCACGCACCAGGCCCAGATCGAGCGCGATGTAGACGCTCGGGTCCTCTACGTCCTCATAGCCCTGCGCGACTTCGTGGCTCGAGAGCGTCGTGCCGCAGCGCGGGCAGTACGGCAGGATCTTGTGCCCGCGAGAAAGCAGGCCCTTCGCGTGCAGCGTGGCGAGCGACCACCAGACACTCTCGATGTACTCGGGCGAAAAGGTGACGTACGGATGCTCGTAGTCGAGCCAGTAACCGATCCGCTCGCTGAGCAGCTCCCACTCGGCGCGGTACGTGAACACGCTCTCGCGACAGAGCCGGTTGAACTCCGCCACGCCCAGCGTCTCGATGTCCTGCTTGCCGGTGAGTCCCAGCCGCTTCTCGACTTCGATCTCGACCGGCAACCCGTGCGTATCCCATCCCGCCTTGCGCTCGACGCGAAATCCTTTCATCGCGCGATGACGGCAGAACAGATCCTTGATGGTGCGCGCGAACACGTGATGGATGCCGGGTCGTCCGTTCGCCGTCGGCGGACCTTCGAAGAACACGAACGGCGGCGCACCCTCGCGTTCGGCGAGCGTGCGCGCAAAGAGATTCTCCTCGCGCCATCTCGCGAGCAGTGCCAGCTCCAGCTCTGCCGCGGGTTGATCGGCGGACATGAGGGCGAAACGCGGCTGCGTCATGCCGGAGACGCTCACATCCGCTCCAGGACGCCGCGCACGAGCGCCGTCAGCTTTGGCTCGGCGCGAGCGGCGGTCGCGATGATTGTCGCGATATCCGCCGGCTCGAGCGCGTCGGGCAGACACTGATCGGTGATGATCGACAGCCCGAGCACGCGCATGCCGGCGTGCAGCGCGACAATCACCTCCGGCACCGTGCTCATGCCAACGACGTCGGCGCCAAGTGCACGCAGCATCCGGTATTCGGCCCGCGTCTCGAGATTCGGCCCAGACACGGCGACGTACACTCCTTCGCGCAGCACCGTGCGCTGTTCCGCTGCGACGGCGCGTGCGAGCTCGCGCAGCGACTCGTCATACGGCGCCGACATGTCGGGAAAGCGTGCGCCAAGACGGTCATCGTTGGCGCCGATGAGCGGGTTGTCGCCGAGGAAGTTGATATGGTCTCCAATCAGCATCAGATCGCCCGCCTGCCACCACGGATTCATCCCGCCACATGCGTTCGACACGATCAGCGTCTGCGCGCCCAGAGCGTGCAGCACGCGCACCGGGAAAGTGACCTGCTGTAGCGTGTAGCCTTCGTAACGATGGAAGCGCCCCTGCATGGCGACCACTTTCTTTCCGCCCAGCGTGCCGATGAGCAGGCGGCCGGCGTGGCTCTCCACCGTAGACAGCGGAAAGCCAGGGATCTCCGCGTACGACACGGACGCCTCGACGTCGATCTCGTTCGCGAGACCGCCGAGCCCGGTGCCGAGCACGATCGCGATCTCCGGCGTGATGCCGCAGTGCACGCGCACGACGGCCGCCGCGGCCTCGACTGCCTCCAGCGTATGCACACTCGCGAGCGCACCGCGTGCGGCGGCCATCGTCGGCGTCATGCCTGCTCCGTCACTCCGCTGTCGGTGAACGATCCGCTCTTGCGAGCGAGCGTGGGGAACTGCGGGCTCGGTGCATTCTCCGCCGCCGAGATCTCGGCGAGCTGCCGCTCCGCCACGACCCGCATCTGAGTGAGGTGATTGCGTCGAGCACGGTCGAGCTCCGCGAGGTGAAGCTCGAGCTTTCGGATCTCGCCTCGCGCGTTCTCGATTTCGCTCTCTGCCTGCGCCCGCGCCTCGCGGATGAGGAGCGCGGCCTCGCGCTCCGAGGACTCGCGGATTTCGGCGCGAAGCTGCTGCGCGCTGACGAGCGCCTCATTCAGCGCCTTGTCGCGCTCACGAAAGGCGCGGAGCTGCTCGTGAAAGCCCTTCGCCTTTTGCTCGAAATCCTGCGACATACGCGTCAGCCGTTCGAGCTCCTCGGCGACCTGTGCGCGAAACTGCTCGACGCGCTCGGGATCGTAGCCGCGCAGCGACTTGCCGAAGTCGTAGCGCCGCACGTCGAGCGGTGTGAGATAAAAAGTCTCGTCCATTAGGCGGATCTCGCTCCGAACAGCACGGTTCCGAGGCGCACCAGAGTGGCGCCCTCTTCTACCGCGACTTCGTAATCTCCCGACATCCCCATCGACAACTCCGTCGCCGGATGGCCGGCCGCACGCAGTAGTGCCGCAGATTCGCGCGCCCCGCTGAACACAGCGCGCAGTACCGCGCCGCTGGCGTCGAATGGCGCCATCGTCATCACCCCGCGTACCGCCAATCCGGCAAATCCCTTCAGCCGGGCCGCCTCCCGCTCCACGTCCGCGGGCTCATAGCCACCCTTCGTCCCCTCGCCGGACACGTTCACCTGCAGCAGAACCTCCATCGGCCGGCCGCGCGCCAATCCATACGAGGCCAGCGCGTCCGCCAGACGGGGGCTGTCCATCGAGTGCACCAGGTGAAACCCGTCGAGCTCCTTCACCTTGTTCCGCTGAAGATGACCGATCAGATGCCACCGGAGCGGCACCCCAACCTCCGGCATCTTGGAAGCGGCCTCTTGCACCCTGTTCTCGCCAACGTCCTTCAGCCCAGCATTCCACGCCGCGACTGGAGCGTCCGGACCGTACGTCTTCGTCACTGCGACGATCGTCACCGTTTGGCCGTGCCCGCCCCGCTCCGTCGCCAGCTCGATCCGCTCCCTCACCTCGGCAAGCCGGGCAGGTAGGTCCTGAAAAGGCATAACACGAGAATTTACCGGAGGTTGCACTTCACTTCAAGCGAGTCCCGTGACGCTGAACGACCCGCTGGAAGCCGTGCAAGCCTCGGACAGTCGAGCAGGCCCAGCATCATGGCGCTGACGTCGTCCGGAAGCCGTGCCCCGTGAGCGCCGGTCGGACCAGACGCCCGCCAGCCCACCGGCGCACTGAGACTGTCGATCAAAGGGGGGGCATTGGAGCCATTCGCGGCCCCCGACGATACATACACGGCCCCATCGAGCCGCCAAACGGAGCCGAGAAGAGCGCGCTCCCCTGCCGGAAGTGCCGGCGAGGCCGCAACCGGGCGACCAGCCACCCTCGCCGCGCGCGCGATCAGCGCCGCCCGCTCCTCATGTTGCCACTTCGCGCCTCCCACGTGTTCGCTCGCCGGCCAGCGCAGACCGGTGCGCCGAGCGATCTCCGCCACGTACCAATCGGCGGGGAGCAATGGCACGGTCACGAGGGTGACGTCGGTGCGGACGCCTTCTACGCGCTGCAGGTACCAGAGCGGATAGCTGTCGTTGTCGCCGGCCACGAACAGCATCGCGTCGCGCGGCGCGCTCGTCAGCAGCGCGAAGGCGACGTCTCGCGGCGCCGCCGCTCCCTGACCATGCAGCCGGTCGTTCGCCGCCCAATTTCCGATGATCGGAACGATCGCCACCGCGGCGGCCACCCACGCGGGCCACCTGCGCGCTCGCACGAACGCGAAGGCACCGTACCCCACGAAGAGACCCCAACCCCAGAAACCAAGGACGAAAAAGTAGTCGCGCTCTCGCGCCTCGTGCGCGTCGCCGGGCACGAATCCGTAACCGAGGGTCGCGCCCGCCTTGAGGTTCAGATAGACGCACACCCCGATCGTCCCGCACACCGTCAGCACAGTGAGCGCCCCTGCCGCTCTCGGGACGTCGCGGCGCATCGCGCGCCATCCCGAGCCGCCGAGGATGAGGAAGATCGTCGTGACGATCACGCGCGCCGGCGTCGTGAAGATGCCGCGCCCCCACGCGAGCGCGAATTGCCAGTCCACGTATTGCGCGAGATTCGCGACCTGCAGCCATACCGGCGCGCGGCGCGGCCACATCGGCGCCACCTCGTACTGCCGGCGCGCAATCACGTCGGCCAGAGTCGTGAGCGTCGACGGATTCCCCTGGTTGATGGGCGGATCGTGCCGCGCTCGAAGCAGCATGATCAGCACCGCACTCGAAGCGATCGCGACGAGCGCGACGGCTGCGACAAATGGTGCAATCGGATGAGCCCGGAGCGGATCCTGCTTGCGTCGTACGACAACCGACGATGCGGCGATCAATGCGCCAACTCCAACGAGCGTCCACGACATGCGCCCCACGCCCGCAACGGCCACCAGCACTCCGCCAAGCAGCAGAACGCGGTCGAAACACCAGCGTCCGTCACGCCGTCGCGACGCCATGGCGATCGCCGCCGGCGCGCCCACGAGCGCGCTCAGATGCACCGCCGGCGTGAGCGCGATGAGATAGGCGGTGCAGAGCAGCCAGCGTCCGTCGCGCCCGTCCACCCCATCGGACGCGCGCTGCGCGCAGAACAGCAGCACGGCGACGTGCAGCAGAGAGACTGCGTACACCTCCGTCTCCGTCGCATTCGCCCACACGCTCGACATGAGTCCCGCGCACAGCGCGCCCGCGAGCGCACCCCACGCCACGTCGCGCTCGTGCACTGCCTCGCGCGCCACCACCCACGCCGCAAGGGCGCCCGCCAGCGCCGTGCTTACGGCCGACAGCAGATTCGAGGCACGCGCGACACCGAGAATGCCGCCGAGCGCGAGCGTCCACACGCGTCCCATCGCAACGAAGATGGGCGTACCGGGCGGATGCGGTATGCCGAAGCCATGCGCTGCGGCGATGAACTCGCCTGCGTCCCAGAAGGTGACGCCCGGCGCCATCGTCATCACGTACACGACGAGAAGCACGGCGCCAGCGAGCCACCCCGCTCGTCGCGCCGTCAGCTCGACGCTCCCGCCGGCTCCAGATCGTCGCGCACCGGCACACGTCCTTCCAGCACGGCTCTCAACTCGAGAGGGGTGAGATCGCGCCACAGCCGGCCGCGCTCGGCCACCGAGATGGTCGCGCGTTCTTCACTCACCACGATGACGAGTGCATCCGTCTCGTCGCTCAGTCCGAGCGCGGCGCGGTGGCGTGTGCCGAGTGCGCGATCCGCCAGCGCCTTCTGCGAGAGCGGGAGGATGCAGCTTGCCGCGATGATCGTGTCGCCACGAACGATCACGGCGCCGTCGTGCAGCGGCGAGTACGGCGTGAAGATCGTCATCAGCAGATCGGCCGACACCTTCGCTTCGATTCTCGAGCCGGATTGGACGTAGCTGTCGAGCGGAACGTCGCGCTCGAGCGCCACGATCGCGCCGATGCCCGTTCGGCTCAGACGCTCGACGGCCTCGTGAATCTCCTCGGCCACTTCGTGCTGCTCCATCTCCTGAAAGATCCGGGCGAAACGCGCCTGGCCAAGATGCGCGAGCGCGGCGCGCAGCTCCGGCGCGAAGACGACGAGCAGCGCGATCGCGCCATACTGAAAGACGAAGCCCAGCAGATAGCTGATCATCTCGAGCTTGAGGAGCCATGACGCCGCGTACACGGCGAGCAGAATCCCCATCCCCGAGACGATCTGTAGCGTGCGCGTGCCGTGGAACATCCGCAGCACGCGATACAGCGCGTACGCGACGACCAGCACCTCCAGCACATCGCGCCATCCCGGATGCAGCAGCCGCAGCTGCTCGAGCTCCGTCATGCGCGGCCGGCGGCGCGAATGGCCGCCGCAACGTCGAGTGCCTGCCGCGTCGCGGCCACGTCGTGCACGCGAAAGATCCTCGCGCCGCGCTCGTACGCCGCCACCGCCGCGCCAACGCTTCCGTGAACGCGGAGCCGTGGCTCCGCGACCCCTATAATCTCGCCGATGAACCTCTTGCGCGACGCTCCGATCATCACGGGAAACCCCCAGGCTGCCAACCGCTCGAGGCACCCGAGCAGTCGCAGCGAATGCGCGCTCCGCTTTCCGAAGCCGATCCCCGGATCGACGACGATACGCTCGCGCGCGATCCCCTGCTCCAGCGCGAGCTCGACGCGATCACGCAACTCTTCGAGAACTTCGTCCAGCGGGTCGCCGGCGTACACGGCATGCGCATACGTCGCCATGTCCTCGACACCGCCACGCGAGTGCATCAACACGATGCCGACGTCGTGTCGCGCGCACACCGCCGGCATCGCCGGATCGAGCCGCATCGCGGACACGTCGTTCACGATGTGCGCTCCCGCGAGAATGGCCGCCTCGGCGACCGAGCTCTTCACCGTGTCCACCGAGAGCAGCGCGTCGGGGTGCTCTGCCGCCAGCGCGCGAATGACCGGCAGAATTCGGCGCAGCTCTTCGTCCGCGGAAACGGGCTCCGCACCCTGCGGCCGCGTGGATTCGCCGCCAATGTCGAGGATGTCGGCGCCCTCGGCGAGCAGCCTGGCCGCATGCGCGAGCGCCGCTCCCGGCGAGAAGAAACTCCCGCCATCGCTGAAGCTGTCTGGTGTGACGTTCACGATCCCCATGACCAGCGCATGGTCGAGGGTAACAATGCGATCGCGGACGGTCCAGGCGGTGGGCATGGGCGGGAAGATAATGCGGTTGATCGGTTGATCGGTGTATTGGTTGATCGGCGGGTTACTCGGCACTTGAACGGCAATGGCCACGACCAGCGTAGAGATGCCTCGGCGAGGTCTCCGCGGTGGTGTGTGGCCATTGTGTTGCAATTCACCGATCAACCCGCCGATTCGCCGACCAACCGACCAACCGTTGGTTCAGGCGGGAGAGGGCTCCGGCCCACCAAGCAACGGCGTCCGCCGCGGCTCAATCACCGGCGTCGGCGTCGCGACGGGCACCAGCGGCGGCGTGGGCGGGACTTCGCTCATCCTCGGCGGCAGCGCCTCGCCGCGCCCGATCATCTTGATGTCTTCCGCCGTCAACGTCTCGCGCTCCAGCAAGGCACCCGCGAGCGTGTGCAGCAGCTCGATGTTTTCGCTCAGGACTTGCTTCGCCCGATCGTACGCCTTCGTGATGACGCGCTTCACTTCGGCGTCCACGAGCTGCGCCGTCTGCTCGCTGACTTCGCGGCGATGCTGAATCTCGCGCCCCAGGAACAGCTCCTGTTCGTTGTCACCGACGAGGATTGGCCCGATTGCGTCGGACAGTCCCCACTGCGTGACATAGCGACGCGCGATGCTCGTCGCCTTCTGGATGTCGCTCGAGGCGCCGGTCGTCACCCGATCGTAGCCGAACACCAGCTCCTCCGCCGTACGACCGCCATACGTCATGACGAGCGCTGCCTCGAGCTGCAGCCGCGTGATCGAGACGCGGTCGTCCTCAGGCAGTGTGAACGCGAGACCGAGCGCACGTCCGCGCGGCACGATCGTCACTTTGTGCAGCGGATCGTTGCCGACAACCTTCATGGCGCACAGGGCGTGACCGGCCTCGTGATACGCGGTCAGCCGACGCTCCTCGTCCTTCATCACCATGGACTTCCGCTCGGCGCCGAGCATGACCTTGTCCTTCGCTTCTTCCAGGTCGTCCATGTAGATCTTGTCGTGCTCACGACGGACGGCGAGAAGCGCCGCCTCGTTCACGAGGTTCGCCAGGTCGGCACCCGCCATGCCTGGAGTTCCACGTGCAAGCGTCATGATGTTCACGTCCTCGCCCACCGGCTTGTTGCGCAGGTGCACCTTGAGAATGCCCTCGCGGCCGCGCAGATCCGGCAGGTCGACGACGATCTGCCGGTCGAAGCGGCCCGGGCGCAGCAGCGCCGGGTCGAGGACGTCCGGACGATTCGTCGCCGCAATCAGGATGACTCCCTCGTTCGATTCGAACCCGTCCATCTCGACGAGCAACTGATTCAGCGTCTGCTCGCGCTCGTCGTGTCCGCCGCCCACGCCGGCACCTCTGTGCCGGCCAACGGCATCGATCTCATCGATGAAGATGATGCACGGCGCGTGGGCCTTGCCCTGCTCGAACAGGTCACGCACACGAGACGCGCCCACGCCGACGAACATTTCCACAAAGTCGGATCCCGACATCGAGAAGAATGGACGTGCAGCCTCGCCCGCCACCGCGCGCGCGAGCAGCGTCTTGCCCGTACCCGGCGGCCCAACGAGCAGGCAGCCCTTCGGCAAACGACCGCCGAGCTTGGTGTACTTCTGTGGATCCTTCAGGAACTCGATAATCTCCTGAAGCTCCTGTTTGGCCTCGTCGGCACCGGCAACGTCGGCGAAGGTCACCTTGGGAGTATCGCCCGTGAGGAGCTTCGCCTTCGACTTGCCGAACGAGAACGCCTTGTTCCCCCCCGCCTGCATCTGTCGGAAGATGAAGAGATAGAACCCGATCAGCAGCAGCCAGGGCAGGAAGCTGATGACCCACCCCATGACACTCGGCTTGGGATCCTGCGACGTGACCGTCACGCCCTTCGCGTCGAGCTGGTCGAGCGCGGACTGGGAGTTCGCGACGGGAAGCTGCGCGGTGAATTTCTTCGCCGGCTTTCCCGCGACCGTCGTCGGCTCGCGGAACGAGCCGGTGACATTCTTCCCCGCCGACATGGTGAGCTCGGCGATGTTGTTCCGATCGAGCTCCTGCTTGTATTGGGTATAGGAGATCTCCGTCGCCGAATCAGCGCGCTGGCCGCTCAACTGAATGAGCGCCACGGGAATCAGGATGATGAGGATCCAGAAGGAGATCGTCTTCGAGAAGCGTCCCCAGTTGAATCCGTTGTTGTTGCCGTTTTTCGGCGGTGTTGGCACAGGCATTACAGCAAGCTCGCGATATATGGCAGATGCCGGAAACTCTCGGCGTGATCCAACCCGTAACCGACCAGAAATTCGTGTGGTGCGTCGTAGCCGATGAACTTCGTCTCGTACTTGAGCTCGTCGGCGATGTGCTTGTGCAGCAGCGCGCAGATCTCGAGAGAACGCGGATTCCGTGTCTCGAGTAACCCCATCAACCGGTTGAGCGTTCGTCCCGTATCGACGATGTCCTCCACCAATAAAATGTGTTTACCCTCGATGTTGGTTTCCGGATCATACACCAGCCGGACGTTTCCGCTCGACACGGTACCTTCGCCGTAGCTCGAGGCCACGAGGAAGTCCACGTGCAGCGGCCGGTTGATTTGACGGACGAGATCGCTGAGAAAGATAAAGCTGCCCTTCAGTAGTCCGAGCACCAGCAGCTCGCCGTCCGGATAGTCCGTCGTAATTTCCTCACCCAGCTCCTGCACCCGCTTCGCGATGGCGGACGCATCGTACACGATGCGCTTGAGCGTTCGCCCTTCGAGACGTGGATCAGCGATCGATTCGTTCACAGACATAATGTCGAACCGGTCTACCGGACCGATCGGTTGCCGCGTCGCTGCGGCGCACTCCTGGAATCCATACGACGTCGTCTCCCACCACCACCACGGGCCAGCCAGCTCGATCCGCACCCTTCACGCCGACATCAGATAAGTAGCGTGTCACGCGCCGTCGCGGTTGTCCGGCTGCCGGTTCCAACCGGTCTCCGGCGCTCCAGGAGCGAACCATTCCTCCCGCCGGACCCGCAATCGACGCCGTCCAGAGCGATGACGGCACTGCGGCCTTGCTGATCCGAAAGCGAAAGCGACCCCAGTCGAGCGACCCTCCCCCCTGTTCCGGCAGCCGCACAGCCGGCAATGGCGACGTCGCCAACAGCTTCTGTAGAATGTAGGCATCGCGGCTGGCTTCGAGACGCCATCCCCCCGCCAACGGAATGCTGCCGCTGCGAGGGTGAGAGCTTGTAAACGCGGCAATGCGCTGTGTTCCGCGCCGGTCGAGCGCGAGACCGGCGCGCCCCGCCAGCGCGGCCCAGAGTACGGCAAGGGAATCTCGATCATAGCCCGTCAGTTCCCCCGAGGCAACGACGAGGCGCCCATTCGCGAGCGTCTGCGGCCGAAGAATACGGCTGACGAATGTCTCCACATCGCGACGCAACGCATCGGCTCGTCGCGCAACGGCGAGGATCCCGGCGTCGATGGAAGGATCGGTGCGGCGAAGCGCGGGAAGCAGATCCCGGCGCGCACGATTGCGCACGAACTCGGTCGTTACGTTGCTCGGATCATCCACCCACGCCACGCCGGCGGCGAGCATGTACGCCTCGAGCACGGCGCGTCGCAGCCCGAGGAATGGGCGAAGGATCGGCCCCTCGGTGTACAGTCCGGCCAGTCCTCGCGCACCGCTCCCGCGCATGATGCGCATGAGGACCGTCTCGATCTGGTCGTCCTCGGTGTGCGCCGTCACGACCCGCGCTCCGAGACGCGCCGCGGCCTCGCTCAGAAAGCGGTGACGCGCCGCGCGCCACGCCGCCTCCCGCCCTTCGCTCACGACCATCTCTGCATCGATCCGCCCGATCACGACCGGAAGCCCCGCCGCCGCCGCGGTCTCGCAGACGTGACGGGCCGCCTTCGTTGCCGCCGTGCCGGTCCCGTGGTCGAACGTCGCCACTGCCGCGATGTGAGGGCGCGCAACAGCCGCCATCGCGCTCAGCAGCGCCATGGAGTCGAGCCCGCCGGAGACGGCGAGCAGGAGCGGCCGGTCCGCCGTTCGCGCAGCTCGGCGCGCCGCGGAGAGCACGACACGCGAGGGATCGTGGTGCATCACCAAAATATAGTCGCATCGGTGTCCTCTGGCTCCTCTTGGCGCGCGCCGCTATCTTCCCGCCGTTACATCTGAATCACGGCGACAGGAGCATTCTCTTGGAAACTCACGGTCCGTTGGGCGTTCTCTGGGTCGGCCTCGGCCTCTGCTGCTTCTACATCGCGCTCGCGTGGATCAACATCTTGCTCGGTGTGGTCCTCACGCCGCTGTTCATCGTCCCGCTCACGTGGTTGCAGGATCGAGTGCGCGGGAAGTCCCCCGCGCGTGGCTGAACGCGCTGCGTTAGTCGAGAGGGGCATCTCGGAAAGGGACGCGTGCTTCGTGCACGCGTCCCTTCCATTTTTTCACCCAGCGGTGACGCGGCGCATTCGCCACGCACTTCTGGTGCTCGCCACGTTGGTCGCCCGTCCCGGAGCCCAGGCGCAGACGGTTCGTCCATGGCTCGACTGGCGCACGGTGGAGACGGAGAACTTCGTCTTTCACTTTCCCGAGCGCTATCGCACCTGGACGCTCGCCCTCGCCGGGCGCATGGAAGGAGTCCGAGAGCAGGTGGGGCGCGTCGTTGGCTATCTCCCGCCCAGTCGAGTGCACATCGTCGTCGATGACCCCATCAACGACGCCAATGGTGCCGCCTTCACCGCGCTGGACGCGCCGACGATCGTCCTTTTTCCCACCCCCCCCGATCCGCGCGAAGAGATTGGCAACTTCCGCGTGTGGGGCGAGTTGATCGCGACGCACGAGTTCGCCCACGTCGCGCACCTGAACCGGCCCTCCCGCAATCGCCTCCACAACCTGTACTGGTCGCTCTCGCCAGTCCCCCTCGGCCCAATTCCCGTTGGCGCTCCGCGCTGGGCGCTGGAGGGCTACGCGACATACGTGGAAGGACGCGTCACCGGCTCCGGCCGCCCGAACCACGCCTGGCGCGCGGCCGTGCTGCGCCAGTTCGCCCTCGAGGGGCGCCTGCCCGGCTACGCACAGTTGAGCGCAACCGGCCCATGGGAGACGGGCAACTTCGCCTACCTCGGCGGCTCGGCCTTTCTCGAGTGGCTCGCGCGGCGCGAGGGCGACTCGAGCGTCACCGCGCTCTGGCGTCGCATGACGGCCAAGACGGTTCGCTCGTTCGACGAGTCCTTCGCCGGCGTCTACGGCGACGCTCCGGCGACGCTGTACCAGCGGTTCGTCGCCGAGCTCACGGCCGATGCCCTCGCCTTCGAGCGTGCACTCACCCGCGATGCGCTCGTGTCTGGCACGCTCGTGCAGCGGCTCATCCGCAATACGGGCGACCCGGCCGTCTCTCCCGACGGCCACTTCGTCGCGCTCGTCGTGCGGCATGTGACCACGCCGAGCGAGTTGGTCGTATGGGGGACGGCAGACGAACCGGACACACTCGCCTCCCTCCGGCGTGAGCAACTGCTCAAGCGCGATCCCGACGACGTGCCGGATCACGCCTTCTACCCAGCGGCCAAGCGGAACATCATCTCGCTCATCGCGAACGACGGCGCGCCGTATGAGTCGCCGCGGTGGATGCCCGACAACAAGCATTTGCTGGTCACCCGGCGCATGCCGATGAGCGACGGCACACTTCGCCCCGACCTCTTTATCTGGAGCGCGGAGGATGGCGCACTCAGACGCATGACGACTGGCGCGGCGTTACGCGATCCCGACCCCTCGGCGGATGGTCGCTGGGCGGCGGCGGTTCGCTGCGACCGCGGCTGGTGCGATCTGGTGCGCGTCGACCTCAACACCGGCGCCGTTCGCGTGCTCGTCCCTGGTAGCGAGACGCGGAACTACTATCGGCCTCGCGTCTCCAGGCGCACCGGAGAAATCGTCGTCGCCGAGCAGTCGGGCGACCGCTGGCGCGTGGTGCGGGTGTCGCCGGAGACTGGGGCCCTGCGCTACGCAGATCCCGACGATGGCGTGACGCGCTACGATGCGACCTTCGACACAGACGGACGCACGATCGTCACGACCTCCGAAGCCAGAGGCGTGGCAAACCTCGAGCGGCTCGATCCGATCGACTCGCGCGCCACCCGTCTCACTGCCGTGACCGGCGCTGCCGTGGCCGCGGACGTCGCACCGGACGGGACGCTCTGGTTTCTCTCACTTCAGGCGAGCGGCTACGACCTCCGCCGCATTCGTCCGGACAGCGCCTCGATCAGTCGCGCGAGCAAAGCGTCGGCGCCTCTCCATCTCGATTTGGTAGATTCGCTCTCTCCGATCCTTCCTCCCCGCGTCCTCGCGCAGGCGTCGGACTCCAGCCGGCGCCCTGCGCGCTCGGCCGTGAGCGACGAACGGCCCTACGGCGTGGGACCGTCCCGATTCCGCTATCTGCCAGGCGCGGCGACAGGGTTCGGCGGCACCTCGTTGCTGCTGGGCGTCGTCCGCAGCGACCCTGTCGGGCGGCTCGGCGTTGCGGTGCTTGGCGCGGTTGGAGCCGGCGCGCTGCCGGCAGGCATCGCGCTCAACGTCACCTCGCGCGCCGCCCGCACTGAGCGAATCCTGAATCTGTGGAACTCGCACGAAAGGCCGTCAGGACAGTTCGCCGGCGCATTCGACGAAGGACTCGACCTCACGCGATCGGGTGGCGCGGTGAGGGTACAGCGATCGAGTGTGATCGACGGCGGCGAGCTACTCGGTACCGTGGCATTGCTCGCCGAGCGGCAGCACTCATCCGCGTTCGGCTCCCGCACCCGGGATGCCGCCATCGGTGCATTCACCATCGTCGGGCACCAGCGCGACGAGGAGCTGCGATATCAGGAGCAGCTCTCGGCGATCGTGGAAGCCGGCAGCAATGGCGCCGGCTCCTACAGCCGGCAACGGAGCACCTTTTTCTTCGGCGTTGGCGCAGGTTCTCGCCCGCTCACCTCAGCGCGTCTGTCTTTTGGAACCGTGGGTGGCCGGGACGGCAGCGACCGCGAGCGGTACGTGATCGGAGGCTTCGCCTCCCCCCTCATCGATCCGCTCCTCGACGCGCGACGCGTCGATGCACCTGCGTATCCGGTCGGCAGCTCGACTTCCACCTCGTTCAGCTCGTTCCGGGTCGCGCTGCCCGTGCCTCCGGTAGAGCTGTTCTACGCCGGAGCGAGCCCGGATCTCTTCAAGACATCGCTGCGGAGCTACGGCGTGGAGCTCCGGCAGCGCGTCGCCGCGGTGCCCGCGCTGGGAACCCCGGACGTCGATGTGCTGGCCGGGTTCGCGCGCGCGCTGGATGCGCCGGTGACGAAGGAGTGGAGATACTACATCACGTTTGCTGTGCGGCCGTAGTCGCGTATGCCCGATCGACGACGCTGGCTGCGGAACACGCGCCGCTCATCCCGGACGGTGCGGACAGCGACGAGCTGACCGCGGCGCTCGCGCCGCTGGATGTGCGATGGCTGGAGCAGCTCGGCTTTCGTGCCTCCTATGACGAGCTGGTGCAGACGTCAGCGTGGCCGGTGCCGCTGGGGATGTCGCCGCACGAGCTGGCGCTGTTCGGTGCGGACTGCGGCATGCTCTCCGAGCGGCCGGAGAGCGGCGACATCTTCCTCCAGCGGTCGTTCCGAGGGAAGGACTATATCCACGCCAGGTTGGAGATGACGGTGAATGGGTACGGATGCCTCGACGAGCACACGGTGTACGACGAGACCGCTACTATAGAAGGGGATACGGACCACCGTGGGCTGTTGGGGCGCGGCGACACGTGCACGCTGAACCGGCGGTTGAGTCCCACCCGCGCGGGGAACAGGTCATCCCATCGAAGCGGCCACAACTAATAGTGATGGGATCCATTTCTACCTATTTATGACTGGTTATATCCACTGAGAGCGGTAACGTGTCAGGGATGGAAGAAGAGCGGCCAGTCCTCGAAGCCCAGAAATCCGCTGACCTCCCCGAAGTCGTCTCCCGTGAGGACCTCTACGCGCTCGTGTGGTCGGAACCGATGACCCGCCTAGCGCGCCGGTTTGAGCTATCGGATGTGGGGCTCGCGAAGGCATGCGCCCGCATGATGGTCCCGGTTCCGGGGCGTGGATACTGGGCGAAGAAGGAGGTCGGCCGATCTCCTCGGCCCACTCGACTCCCGACGCTTCCGACAAGTGCAGGAACAGACAAGCGCGAGATCCACGTTCGGCGGCGGGACGCCCCGACTGCAGTCGATGCCGCCCGCGAGGAGGCCGATGCGATAACGGTCGTGGTGCCCGACAT
>DATCGM010000191.1:0-14896 GCA_036508915.1 Gemmatimonadaceae bacterium | reverse complement strand
GCAGCCACCAATTCGGCGTGCTCCTTCAGGAGGGCAGGCAAGCGCACCTCCATGCGAGCGTCCGCGGGCAATTCCAGATAAGCGAGCTCTGTGTCTGTTGGCATTGATGATTCTCCCTGTCCGTACAGTGTACGGCAATGTTCGCGCTACGTCAATGACGTCCCTTCGCCTGCGCGAGCGCGAGCGCGCGGCGGAGGCGATCGCGGCGCACTGCGCTGAGCCTCGGCTCGGCTGACGACCCGGGCCGCATGGCGCGCGTGCAGCGCGACGCCTGCAGCGCACTGCGCGCGTCACCGGTGGTGTGGGAGGGGAGTAGGAGAGTGACCCTCTCCTACTCCCAATTCCGATCAGCCTGCGAGGATCAACGCCCGCAGGCCAGCCGGGTGCGGGCAGCGCCGTCAGGCATCCAGATCGCCAGACCGCTCGCTCGCGCGGTGGCGGTCCTCGCACCGACGGCCTCGCCGATCACGTTGACGCCGACCCTGTTCTGCTGCACCGGGTTCGCGATCAACCCGTTGGCACCGACTTCGGCGGCGCGCTTCTTCATCACATCACGCATCTGGTTGTCGGTCGTCCAGACGCTATTGCCCGACGCTTCGATCCATGCCAGCTCGGAATAGCTGCTGGGCACGTCGGAGCGTCCCTCGTAGATCTCGATCGCATTCTCGCACGTCGGCTGACGCGACAACGCGGGATTTATGTCGGTAGTCTTGGTCTTCACACCGCACGCAACGGAGCCGACGAGCACGCCGATCGAGAGCATTCTGATCGCGATTGATCTCATGATTCTTCCTCCAGGATGGGAGTTCGCACGGACTAGCTGCAAGTGCGGGGCCTCGCCTTCATCCAAAAGCGTCCTCGGACGCTCGCGTGCGCTAGCCAAGCCAGTAGATTGAACCGCGCCCTCGTCGAAGGCTCGACAGGCGTCGCGCTCGTTCAACCACTCCCTGGCCATTCCTGCCATGCGCTCTGCACGTGTGCTGTGCTCGCTTCTGCTGCTCGCTGTCGCGCCGCTGTCGACGTCGTCGGCGCAGACACTCTCCGGTGCCGACCAAGCGCTTGCCGCTCGCATCAAGGAGCGATATACGAAGCGCGAGGTGCGCATTCGTGTGCGCGACGGGGTGCAGCTGTTCACGTCGATCTACGTGCCCAAGGACACCACCAAGCGATATCCCGTGCTGCTGTCGCGCACGCCGTACTCGGTGGCGCCGTACGGTGTCGACTACAAGGCGACGCTTGGTCCATCGGGCAACCCACGCTATGTGGATGACGGCTACATCTTCGTCTATCAGGACGTGCGTGGTCGCTACTACTCCGACGGCACCTTCCGCGACATGACACCCATTCTCGACCAGCACAACGGGCCGAGTGAAGTGGATGAAGGCACCGATACGTACGATTCCATCGAGTGGATGCTGAAGAACCTGCCGACGAACAACAAGGTCGGGATCTACGGCACGTCGTATCCCGGCTTCTACTCGACCGCCAGCTGCCTGTCGCGGCATGCCGCGCTCGTCGCCTGCTCACCGCAGGCGCCTATGACCGACATCTGGATGGGCGACGACAATTTCCACGGCGGCGCCTTCCTGCTCGCGCACAACTTCGGCTTCTATACTGGGTTTGGACGCGGACCGCGCGCGAAGGATCTGGGTCCTGATCCGCGGTATCCGTTCTCGATGGGCACGCGCGACGCGTATCAGTACTATCTGGACCTGGGTCCGCTCGGCCCCGGAACGCGGAAGGTGCTCGATTCAGCGACCGCACCACTCTGGCAGTCGATCCTCACGCATCCCAGCTACGACGCGTTCTGGCAAGCCCGCAACGTGCGCCCGCATCTGCGCGACGTGAAAGCCGCCGTGCTCACGGTCGGCGGTTACTACGACACGGAAGATCTGCACGGGCCGTGGTGGGTGTACGGTGGCATTGAAACACAGAGCAAAGGCACCGACAATCACCTCGTCGTGGGCCCGTGGTCGCACGGCGGCTGGAGCCGAGGTGATGGCAACGTGCTGGGCAACCTGCAGTGGAAGTACAAGACCGGGCCGTTCTATCGCGATTCGGTGGAGTATCCGTTCTTCGCGCACCATCTGGCCGGCGCGCCTGATCCGAAGCTTCCTGGCGTCCTGGTGTTTCGCACCGGTGGCGATGTATGGGATCGCTACGACGCGTGGCCGGCGAAGAACTCCACACCGGCGTCGCTGTATCTGCACCCTGGCGGCAAGCTCGCCTTTACGCCGCCCAAGGCGGGTGCCGCATTCGACGAGTACCTCAGCGATCCGGCCAAGCCCGTGCCGCTCGTTGATCGTATCGAGAGCAACGGGATGCCGCGCGATTACATCACCGCCGATCAGCGGTTTGCATCGCGGCGTCCGGATGTGCTCACGTACCAGACCGAGGTGCTGACCGAGGACATCACACTGACCGGTCCGATCAGCCCCGTGCTGCACGTGAGCACGACCGGCAGCGATGCCGACTTCATCGTGAAGCTCATCGACGTCTTTCCCGACTCCGCGGCCAACTGGCAAGGCGACCCGTCGGGCTTCACCGTGGGTGGCTACCAGCAGTTGGTGCGCGGCGAACCGTTTCGCGCGCGCTATCGGCGCTCGTTCGAGAAACCGATTGCAATGGTGCCGAATCAGGCAGACTCGCTGAAGTTCGAGATGCCCTCGATCCACCACACGTTCAAGCGTGGACACCGCATCATGGTGCAGGTGCAGAGCACGTGGTTCCCGCACATCGATCGCAACCCGCAGCGCTTCGTACCCAACATCTTCGAAGCCAAGCCGTCCGACTTTCAGAAGGCGACCATGCGGGTGTTCCACTCGTCGGCGAAGCCGACGCGGCTGGAGCTTCGGCGACTGAACTGAGGGAAGACATCATGCCATCATTTCGCAAGACGTCGGTGGACATCGTGATCGATGTTCGCTCGCGGATCGAGTTCTTCTTCGGGCATCTCCCCGGCGCATGCTGCATCCCCGTTGGTGCGCTCGCCGACGGGCTGAAGAAGCACTCCGACGTGACCGCCGACTCCAGAATTCTCGTCTACTGCGCAAGCGGTGCGCGGTCGGCGTTGGCGGCCGCGCAGCTCCGGCAGTTAGGGTATCGGCGGGTGGTGGACGGTGGCGCCTTGGGCCGTGCCCGCGCGGAGTTCGAGGACGCCTAACGGACGCTGAGACAACGGCATGCTTACATTTCACGGTGGCTGCTGAGCCGCAGTGATACGCTTTTCTGCCGACGCGCATGCAACTACTGGTCATCAGGCACGGTATCGCCGAGGAGCGCGAAACGTTCGCCGCAACCGGCGAGGACGACTCGCGCCGGCCGCTCACGAAGCGTGGCGAGCGAAAGATGAAGGACGTCGCCGCCGGTCTCCGGCGCGTCGTCGGCACGCTCGACGCACTCGGCGCCAGCTCACTGCTGCGAGCCCAGCAGACGGCGGAGATCGTCGCCGAAGCTTACGGCGGCCTGCCCGTGCACACCGTCGAGGCGCTTTCGCCAGACAGCGAGCCGCGTGCCCTCGTGCGCTGGCTGCGACAGCAAAGCTCGGCCAACGTCGTCGCCATCGTGGGGCACGAGCCGCACCTCGGCATATTGGTCACGTGGCTGATGACCGAACGGCTGGCTTCGCGAGTCGCGCTGCGCAAGGGCGGCGCCTGCCTCCTCGAATTGTCCGCGCGCGCAGCGGCCGGCGGCGCGACATTGCAGTGGGCACTCACTCCATCGCAGCTGCGTCGCATCGGCCGCTGAGCGGCCGGGAGGAGGAGCATGGTCGACGAGAGTCTGTTGCGGGAGCCGGCCGATCGCTGCGTGCGCCTGGTGGCGCTGTCGCTGCTCGCTGACGCGCAGAAGGCGGGCGACAGGCTGATGAGCGTCGCGCGGGAGCTTCGCGACGGCGACGCCGGGAGCGACGACGCGCTGCATGATTTCCGTGTTGCCGTCCGTCGGCTGCGCAGTTGGATCCGCGCGTTCACGCCGCGGCTCCGCGACGCCGTATCGCGCAAGCAACGGCGACGTCTGTCCAAGATCGCCGATGCAACGGCGGCGACCCGCGACGCGACCGTGCACCTCGAATGGCTGCGCGAGGAACGACCTGCGCTGAGTGCGCGGCAGCGTGTCGGGCACGCTTGGCTGCGCGAGCGGCTGGAGACTCAGCGGAAGGACGGTTCCGATGCGGCGCTCGCGGCGGCGAGCGACTTCGACGCGATGGTCGCAAAGCTCACGCGGCGGCTGAACGTCTATCGCTCCGCCGTGCTCGCGCACGAGCGCCCCGCGCGGTTCGGAGCGATGCTCGCCGAGCGGTTGCTGCAGGAGAGCGAGTTGCTGCGAGGCCATCTCGCCGCCATCCACCATGCCACCGACGTCGATGAGTCACATCGCGCGCGCATTGCCGTGAAGCGTCTCCGCTATCTTGCGGAGCCCGTGTCGCAGCTGGCCAGCGACGGCGACGCGATCATCGAGACACTCAAGACGCTGCAGGATTCGCTGGGCGACCTGCACGACGTCCACGTCTTCTCGGAGGAGGTCGTGGCCGCCGCCGAAGACGCGGCCGCCTCACAGGCGAGACGTGTCTCGGAGGTCGTGCTTGGCGAGGAGAATGGAGACGATCGCGTGCGGCGCGCGCGGTCGCGGGATCCTGGCCCCGGACTCCTTCGCCTCGCGCGTCGTCTGCACGAGCGAGGAGCGCGCGCCTACGCGGGCATCGAGCGCGACTGGTTGAACGACGCCGGAGCATCGTTCTTCGATCGAGTCCGCGATCTTGCCGCCGAGATCACGCGCCGCGCGTCGCTCGGCACCGAGATCGAGCGCAAGTATCTCCTCGAACGACTCCCGGAGGAGGCGCTCGCCGCGCCGTCAGTCGAGATCGAACAGGGTTATCTGCCGGGCGAGACGCTGGTCGAGCGCATCCGGCGCGTGCGGTCGCCCGACGGGGCGGAGCGCTGGTTCCGCACCGTGAAGATCGGGAGCGGCATCGAGCGCCTCGAGCTCGAGGAGGAGGCCGACGCCGAGCTGTGTCGCGTGATGTGGCGGCTCACGAAGGGGCGGCGCATTCACAAGCGCCGCTATTCGATCCGCGAGTCCGGCGACGTGCTGTGGGAAGTGGACGAGTTTCTCGACCGCACCCTCGTCGTCGCCGAGATCGAGCTTCCGGCGCCGGACATGGACGTCGAGCTGCCGCCGTGGCTGCGCGCTGTCATGGATCGCGAAGTGACGAACGAGCTGGAGTACGCGAACGCTCACCTGGCCCGATAGCGCTTTCGCTCCAAAGGCTCGCGTCGCCGAAGCCGGGCACCGTGTCAGCGAAAGCCGGACTGCGCTGGCGCCCACACGTGCGCAACCTGTCGTGGCCAGCACACCCGCGAGCCACCTGCCCGCTCTGCTGCGGGTGCACTTCCGCCAACCGCGAGGGTCGTCATGAAGTGGTCTTGGCACGTCGGCCGAATTGCCGGCATCGACATCCGCGTCCACGCGACGTTTCCCCTGCTCTTCGCATGGATCGCACTGATCGCGGTCCGCGGCGGGGCCACGCCGGCCGCGGTGCTGGGCGCTGTCGTGCTGACGCTGGCCGTCTTCGTGCTCGTCGTGTTGCACGAGTGTGCGCATGCGCTCACGGCCCGGCGTTTCGGGATCCACACTCGCGACATCACGCTGCTGCCCATCGGCGGCATCGCCCGTCTGGAGCGCATGCCGCGCGAGCCACGCCAGGAACTGCTCGTCGCGCTGGCCGGCCCGGCGGTGAATGTCGTGCTCGCGATCATCCTGTACGCCACGCTGGCGCTCTCGGGTGATCTCGCGCAACTGCGGGAGCTGAACGAGGCCGGCACGACGACAACGACATCCGCCGCGGCCGCCCTCGCGCAGCTGTTCGCCGTCAACGTCTCGCTCGCCCTCTTCAATCTCCTCCCTGCCTTCCCGCTCGACGGCGGCCGTGCGCTGCGCGCGCTTCTCGCCATGCGAGGAGGCGATTACGTCAAGGCCACCGTCACCGCCGCGCGCGTCGGCCGAGCGTTCGCGCTCCTGTTCGGTCTGGTCGGCCTCTTTGTGATCAGCAGCCCGATGCTCGTCATCATCTCGCTCTTCATCTGGCTCTCCGCGGCGAGTGAGGCGACCGCCGCGCAGACCGCCGCCGCACTCGCGGACGTGCCACTCGCCAGTCTGCTGATCACCGACGTTCGCACGCTTGCGCCTCACGACCCGCTCTCGCGCGCGGCGGAGCTCACGATCCAGGGATACCAGCAGGATTTCCCCGTCATCGATGACGGCACGCTCGTCGGGATGTTGGGTCGAGCCGATCTCGTTCGTGGGCTCGCCAATCACGGGACCGGCGGCACGGTTGGCTCCGCGATGCGACGCGATTTCCACTCTGCGACGCCGGATGACACGCCGGAGGAAGGCCTGAAGGAACTGGCGACGGGTGGTGGTGCCTCGCTGCCGGTGGTCCGCGATGGCGAGCTCGTAGGGCTGCTCACGGCTGAGAACGTCATGGAGTTCCTGATGCTCAAGGGCGCGCTCGGGAGCGTCGCCGCAAGGTGACGGCGACCGTCCGCGACTCTCTCCGAGACGCGCGGTGCGGCGCACCATCACGGAGCGAGGCGCCAGCCCACTGGCCACGATCGCACGGGTCTGCGCGTCGGAAACCGAGAAGCCGGAGGCGCGCAGCGCAAGGGTCGGCACACTGCATCATCGCCGGACGGGCAGTGTAACTTTCCGCACGATGTGGAGATGCGACGCTGGCGCATGGTGACGCACGCACTGCGGTCCCCGCACTGCACATCCTCACCGCTAACCGTTCCCATGTCAGAAACCACCAAGCGCGGTATTCGCGCCGCGCAGATCGGCGTCGGTATCAACGCCGTGCTTGCGCTGATCAAGATCGTTGCCGGAATAGTCGGGAACTCGTACGCCCTTGTCGCCGACGGCATCGAGTCGCTCGCCGACATCGCGAGCTCGCTCATCGTGTGGGGCGGACTGAGCATCGCGGCGCTGCCGCCCGACGACGACCATCCGTTCGGCCACGGCAAAGCCGAGGCGCTCGCGGCCGCGACTGTGTCGCTGATGCTGCTCGCGGCGGCGCTTGGGATCGCGATCCAGTCCATCCGCGAGATGCGCATGCCGCATCATTTGCCGGCGTCCTGGACGCTCATCGTGCTCGTGAGCGTCATCGTCATCAAGACCGTGCTCTCGCGTCGCGTCGGCGCGGTGGGCGCGGCCATCGGAAGCACCGCCGTGTCGGCCGACGCGCGTCATCACGTGAGTGACGCGGTCACCTCCGCGGCGGCGTTCATCGGGATCTCGATCGCCTTGATCGGCAGCCGGGTAGGCGGAGGGTCAGGCTGGGAGTTGGCTGACGACTGGGCAGCGGTGGTCGCCGCGATCGTCATCGCCTACAACGGGCTCAGCATGCTGGTGCCCGCGCTGCACGACTTGATGGACCGGATGCCGGGGCCGGACATCGTGGAGCCGATCCGCAAGGCGGCGGAAAGCGTGGAGGGGGTCTGCTTCGTCGAGAAGCTCGCCGTACGGAAGACAGGACTGACGTACGACGTTTCGCTGCACGTGCAGGCCGATGCCGCCCTCACCTTACTGGACGCGCACGCGCTCGGTGGTGCCGTGAAGGCGGCGATCCGCAGTCGACTCCCCGTCGTCGACCACGTGCACGTGCACATGGAGCCCTATCTGCCGTCGGCGCGGTAGGCGCGGCGCAGTTCGGTGTCAGTCTTCATACGGCCTCCTCTCCGCGATTCCTGAGAAAGGTCAGCAACGCGCTGCCGTGCTGGGTTTCGATGCACAGGGCGTCATCCTGCTGGTCCGTGTCGCTCGTGACCGCGACGTTGCGCACGTTCCCGATACTGCGTGTGAGATGATCGCCAACCCGGTCCGGCCGCTCGAACATGAGCTCGATGCACCGATCGTGCGGATCGTAGGTGGCGCCCCTCAGTGCATAGCCCGATTCCTGAATCTGTGCGCCGAGCGAGCGATCGTCGATCTCCAGTGACGTGCGGCGGCGCTGATTGCGGCGCGCGAACGCCTCCAGCTCTTCCGCCCATTCCTCCGGTGCCTGCACCGTCGAGGTGCCCGTCATGTGCCGCTGCAACCGCGTGCGCTCCGTCGCGTTCGGTCCGGGCACGATCAGTACGGAGCACGCCGAGCCACGAAGCAGCGCGGTCGAAACGCTGCCGATGAGCATCCGCTCCAACACCCCGAATCCGCGCGTACCGGCCACGATGAGATCCGCGGAGACCGCGCGCGCAACCTCGAGCACCGTTTGCGCGGCGGGACCTTCGCGCACGACGGTGGTGAACATGAGTGGATGCGCTCGGCCAAGCGCGGTTCGCATTCGTTCGAAGCGCGCTGGCAGCGAGCGCTCGTACGTATCGTCGAGATCGCGAAGCGTCGCCAGAGGATAGGGCGTCCGGATGCGGCTCCAGACGTGCACGAGATGGATGATCGCGCCGTCGGCGACGAGCGGCAGCGCCTGAATCGCGGCATACACGCTTGCCGGGCTGAAGTCCGTCGCAATGACGACGACTCTCGGAATATCCTGCGCCTTCTCGCTCACGGCGAGAACCGGACAATGGACCTTTCTCATCGTGGCAAGCGCGGTTTCCGTGGCGAAGAGCCGATTGCTCAGCTCATGCGGTCCAGCTCCCATCACGATCAGCGCCGCGTCGCGTTCGTCGGCGATGTCGGCAATCGAGCTGCTCGCGTCGCCGTACGGGATCTCCACAGCCGGCTCCTCGCCAGATGCCAACCAGCGGCCGAGCCGATGCAGCCGGTTGTGCACCTGCTGCAGCCGCTCCGTCCTGCGCTCCTCGATGGGCCAGGTGTTCAGCATCGGCTGGCCAGTATCGATGGCGTAGACCGGCGGTGGATACACGGCCGAGACGACGAGAACCTCACTTGAATGCCGCGCCGCGAGTGCGCGCGTCATGCGAAGCGCGGCCTCTCCTCCCGTCGGCCCAACGGCGGCGATGATCGGCCCTTTCGCCGTTCGTGAATGAACGCCGTCGCCGCGCAGGGTGCGCTCCGTCGTATGCGTCATACTCGCCTCCGCGCTGCCGGGCGAGCGCGCCTTCGCGAACGCCCGGTGATCCATGTCCCTTCTTGCGCCGAATGCGCCGGAAGAGCACACGCAAATCATGCTGCGCCGAGGAGCCGCGCACCGTCGGTGTTTGCCTGACGGCGAGGTGTGCGCCAAGTTACAACCATGCACGGTGCCGCCGTGTCTTCACTTCGCGGAGGGGTACCATGACTACGCAAACTCATCCACTCGATCTTGCGGGCCGCTCAGTGCTCCTGGCGACCGATGGATCGCCCGCAGCGCAGGCGGCAACGCTGTTCGCCGCGGCATTGGCGAAGAGATACGACGCGCGCATCCACGTCGTGACTGTCGTCGATACGAGTCCCGCACCCATTCCGCCTCCGCTCGACATGGCGCTCGCCATGGCGGACGCCGCGGGCGGACAGGGTGTGCACGAGAGGCAGCTCGAGGCGCTACGTCGGATGATCTCCGAGACGACCCAGCAAAGCTGCGACTGGCCCGCGCGCGTAAAGCTCGGGACACCGGCGCACGCCATTGCCAAGGAGGCAAAGCGCCTGGGCGCCGTCCTCGTGATTCTCGGATTGCGGCGGCATGGCATGTTGGATCGCGCGATCAATGACGAGACGGTGCTGGGCGTGATTCGATCGGCCGCCTGCCCGGTGTTGGGCGTCACACCCCACACGGCCGGGCTGCCCCAGCGTATCGTCGCGGCGGTTGACTTCAGTTCCGCCAGCCTCGAAGCAGCGCGCGCCGCAAGCGCGGTTGCTGGCGACGAGAGCTCTCTCGTGCTGACGTACGTGCCACCGGTGATGGCCTACGTGCCCGGCGATGGCGAGGGCGTCATCCACGAACTGGGCACGCAGGTTGGCTTGGAGCGCACCACCGCGGAGTTGGCGCGGCCCGGCCTGAGCGTCGAGCATGTCGTGCTGCCTCACGAGCTCTCACACACCGTCCCCAAGCTGCTGCTCGATTACGCAGAGGGCACGCACGCCGACCTCATCGCGGCAGGCAGCGCTCGGCACAGCCGTCTGGATCGCTGGATGATCGGCAGTGTGAGCACCGATCTCGTGCGTGACGGACGCACGAGCGTGCTCATCGTGCCCCCGCGACCCGTGCATTGAGTGCCACGCGGGACGACGAAGGGGGCGCGAGGCGCCCCCTTCGTCGTGTACGCCGTCGGGCCGGCGCCGTCACGTGCTCGCGCTCCGCTGCCTGGCTGCATCGAGCAACAGCTTCTGTTCGGCCGCAGCGACGTTCCGCCGCGTCCGCTCGATCGCATCCGGATTCACGGAGATGGAGTCGATCCCCCAGCGCACGAGTTGCGCGGCGTACTCTGGATGCACCGAGGGCGCCTGCCCGCAGATCGACGCCGTAATCCCGAGCGAATGCGCGCGCTCGATGATTGCGCGGATGGCATCGAGTACGGCGCGGTCCCGCTCGTCGTAGTACGGCGCAAGCAGCTCGCTGTCCCTGTCCACGCCGAGCATGAGCTGTGTCAGATCGTTCGATCCGATCGATACGCCCGTGACACCGAGCCGAACGTACTCGTCGAGCCAGCTCACCACCGACGGAACTTCGGCCATGATCCACAGCTCGAGGCCGCGTGCTCCGTCGAGCGGGCTCGCGTCGATGAGCTTGCGGCATTCGCGCATCTCCCATCCGGTGCGGACAAAGGGAAGCATCAGGTGGAGATTCGGGTGTTCCTGACGCACCTCAGCGAGGGCGCGCAGCTCCAGTGCGAAGAGATCGGGCTCCCGCGTATACCGAAAACATCCGCGATACCCGATCATCGGATTTGCCTCCGTGGGCTCGTGCTGCGCACCGCCGTCGAGCGCGCGAAATTCGTTCGACCGAAAGTCCATCGCGCGGTAGATCACCGGCCGTGGGGCGAACGCTGCCGCGAAGGTGCGGAGACCGTCTGCCATGCGGTGTACGAACTCCTCCATCTTGCCGCGGGCCACCATCTCGCGCGGATGCACGCCGCCCAGGGCGTCGAGCATCATGAACTCCGCGCGCAGCAGTCCCACGCCGTCCACATCGCGGCGTGCGATCTCTTCGGCGCGCGCGGGCTCGCCAAGATTGACGTAGATGTGCGTGGCCGTGATGGTCGGCGACGCCACGCTCAGTGTCGTCACTGGCCTCGCGGAGCCATCGCTCGACGGTACCGCACCTGCCATCACCGTTCCGTCGCGACCGTTCACGGTGACGAGCGTTCCGTCGTGCAGCGTGCGCGTCGCGGTCCGCGTCCCGACGACGCAGGGAACTCCGAGTTCGCGCGAGACGATCGCTGCGTGCGACGTCATGCCGCCCGCGTCAGTCACGATCGCCGCGGCACGCCGCATGATCGGCACCCAGTCGGGCGAGGTCATCTTGGCAACCAGCACCTCGCCGGGAAGCAGCGTCGTCGATTCCGCTGTGGAGGTCAGGACACGAACGCGTCCCGTTGCCACTCCCGGGCTCGCGGCCAATCCGCGGAGCAGGGGTTCCTGCGCGGGCGCTGTAGACCCGGCCACAGTGGTGGCCGGGATCGCACCCGCCGGCTTTGGCAGCGTGGTGATCGGCCGTGTCTGCGTGAGGAAGATCTGGTCACCCGCGACGGCGAACTCCATGTCCTGCGGCGCGGCGTAGTGCGTCTCGCTCGCAAGTGCCAGCTTCGCCAGCGTCGTGAGCTCGCTGTCGGTGAGCACGCCGGCGTTCGCGCGGGCGTCTCCCGCGAGTTCTACATGTCTGGTGCCGCCCGTGGGCAGCACCTCGAGCAGGAATTCCTTCTCGGCGACATGCCGCTCGACGATCGCGCCGGTGCGCTTGTTGACGACGTAGTGATCCGGCGTGACCTGGCCGCCGACGACGACTTCGCCGACGCCCCACGCAGCCTCGATGACGATCTGCTCCGTGGCGCCCGTTGCCGGGTCGGCGGTGAACATGACCCCCGACTTCTCCGACACGATCATCCGCTGCACGACGACCGCGACCGGCATCTCCGCCGGCATGCCGCGCGACAGACGATAGTACAGGACGCGCGCGCCGAACGTCGAGCTCCAGCAGCGGCGGATGGCGTCGAGCAGCGTGTCGCGGCCGCGCACGCCGAGCACGCTCTCGAACATGCCGGCGAAGGAGAACTCGGTGGTGTCCTCCGCCGTGGCGGAGGAGCGCACCGCGACGAGCGCGTCGCCGTCGCCGGAAGCGAGCCGACGATACGCGCTCTCGACGTCGCTGATGAGCTCCTCCGGGATCGGCACGCGCGCGAACGTTTCGCGAAGCTGCGCGGCGATGCGCTGGAGCGCTGCGGGATCGTCGATCGGAACTCCGCGCAGCAATGCGTCGATCCGCGCGCCGATGCCCGCCGATTCGCGGACGAGCTCGTACGCATCCACCGTCAGGACGAAACCCGGCGGCACGGGGAGACCGGCGTGGAGCATCTCGCCCAGGTTGGCCCCCTTGCCGCCGACGCGCGCGAGCATCGCACGTCCCACGTCGGCCAGGTCGAGAACGAGCGTGGTGCTCGCGCGGGTTACCGCCGGAGACGGCGCTGTCGTGAGCGCGGGTGCGAGCGTCGTGGTCATTGCGTCCTCACCTGATCGGAAAGATGTCTGGCGCGGCGGAGCACTGCCGACGTCGGCTCCACGACAATATCGTCCTTTCCCCGCGAACGATGTCCGGGAATTGCGGACACGAACGTAGGAGCGCCGGTGCGCCATCGGCTGACATGCGAGCGCCATCTTATAATAATGATGCATGAACTCCTGACATAACGCTCGCGCCCCTCCCGACAGCGTGCCGACAAGGGGCGCATACGATGCAGGTGGCGCAGTCTCGGTCCCATCTTCACGCGTGCACACATGAACTCCCAGCCGCCCGGTGGCCGCGCGACCGACGAGCGGTGGTTCGCCCTGCCGGCCGATCGCGTTCTCGCGCTGCTCGAGTCGAACGAGCGAGATGGTCTCTCGACGGTCGAAGTCTCGGCGCGCCTTGCGCGGTACGGCGCGAATGTCCTCGCTGAAGCGCGTCGTCGCAGCGCCATCGCCATTGGGGCCGCGCAGCTCACCGATACGATGGTGCTCATCCTCATCGGCGCGGCGATCGTCGCTGGGATGCTCGGCGAACTGCGCGAAGCCACAGCCATCATCGCCATTGTCGTTCTGGACGGCATCCTCGGATTCGTCCAGGAGTATCGCGCCGAGCGTGCGATCAATGCGCTCAAGGCGATGTCCGCGCTCTCGGCACGGGTACGGAGAGACGGTGCGAGCGCCTCTCGGCCCGCGTCAGAGCTGGTGCCGGGCGACATCGTGCTCCTCGAGGCCGGCAACATCGTCCCAGCCGATCTCCGCGTCCTCGAAGCACATCGTCTCACCATCGAGGAGGCGGTGCTCACTGGCGAGTCGCAGGCGGTCGAAAAAAGCACCGACCCGCTCGACGCGCCGGACATTGCGCTTGGCGACCAGCGCAACATGACATTCAAGGGCACGATCGTGCGCCATGGGCGTGGTGCCGGCGTCGTCGTCGCGACCGGGATGCGCACGGAGCTCGGCCGTATCGCCACGCTGCTCGGTGATGAGGACATGCCGCAGACGCCGCTGCAGAAGCGACTGGGCCGCTTCGCGAAGGGCCTCGCCGTCGCCGTGGTCGGCCTGTGCGGAGTGATCTTCGCCGCCGGCCTGCTTCGCGGAGAGCCGGCCCGGCTGATGTTCATGACGGCGCTCAGTCTCGCCGTTGCAGCGGTTCCCGAAGCCCTTCCGGCTGTGGTGACTGTCGCGCTCGCCCTGGGCGCGCGCACGATGGCGCGGCGCCATGCGCTCATCCGCCGGCTGCCCGCGGTGGAGACGCTCGGGTCGGTGACGTACATCTGCGCCGACAAGACCGGCACGCTCACCGAGAACCGGATGCACGTGGAGGAGGTGTGGACGGGAGATGATCCGGTGGAGTCGCCACGGCTATTCGAGGCGATGGCACTCGACAATGACGCGACGTGCGGAGAGGACGGTGAACTTCAGGGCGATCCAACCGAGACCGCGCTGCATCGCGCCGCATCCGAGGCGGGATTCGTGAAGGAGGTGCTTGCGCTGCGTCTGCCGAGAATCGCCGAGCTGCCGTTCACTGCGTCGCGTGCCCGCATGACGACACTCCATCGTCGCGATGACGAGGTCGTCGCCTACACGAAGGGCGCGCCGGAACAGGTGCTGCCGGCCTGCCGCGACCGACTGAGTGCGGGCGGTCTCGCGCCGCTCGATCATGCCGCGGTGCTCGCACAGGCAGAGCAGATGGCCGAGTCGGGGTTGAGGGTTCTCGCCATCGCCATGCGCCGGCTCGACTCGATTCCGGATGACGTGAGCGCTGCCGAGACGGAGCAGACTTTTCTCGGGCTCGTCGGCTCCGCTGATCCTCCGCGCCGCGAGGCACGGGAAGCGGTCGCACTGTGCCAGTCGGCGGGCATTCACGTCGTCATGATCACCGGAGATCATCCTGCCACGGCGCGCGCCATTGCGGCGCGGGTGGGCATTGCGGCGGCGGATGGCGACGTGCTCACGGGCACGGCGCTCAGGAGTCTCACCGACGCCGAGCTCGACGCCCGCGTGCGCGAGATCCGCGTGTACGCCCGCGTGGCGCCCGAGGACAAGATTCGCATCGTGAAGGCGCTGCAGCGCGTCGGCGAGTATGTCGCGATGACGGGCGATGGCGTGAACGATGCGCCTGCGCTTCGCCTTGCCGACATCGGTGTGGCGATGGGACGCGGCGGCACCGACGTCGCCCGCGAAGCCGCGCACATGATCCTGCTCGACGACGACTTCTCATCCATCGTGAATGCCGTGGGCGAGGGACGCCGCGTCTACGACAACATCCGCCGATTCGTGCGCTACA
>DATCGM010000190.1:0-11243 GCA_036508915.1 Gemmatimonadaceae bacterium | reverse complement strand
TTCTTCAGCAGATCGCGGAACTTCGTGAAGGTATTGCAGCGCACGCAGGGAATGGGCGTGCGGCCGCGCGCGTACTCCGCGACGAAGTCCTGCACCACGTCGCGCCCGAAGGCGCTCTCGAGATTGAGCACGTAGTGCGGCACGCCGAGCTGCTCGCAGATGCGGCGCGCGTCGTTCACGCTGTCGAGCGAGCAGCACGGCCGGTCGGGCAGATCTTCGCCGTGGCAGAACAGCTTCATCGTCGCCCCGACGACGTCGTACCCCTGCTTCACGAGCAACGCCGCGGCGACGGACGAATCCACGCCGCCACTCATTGCGACCAGCACGCGCTCGCGCATCAGGCTTGTCACGCCATCGTGAGACGGCGCGCCTTCTCGACGAGCATGGGGAACACGTCGGCCACACGATCGACGCATGCGTCGGTAGTGAGGCAGCCGAGACTCATGCGAATTGCCGAGGTCGCGAGATCCGCCGGTACACCGATCGCGGCCAGCACGTGCGACGGAGAAATGCTTCCACTCTGGCATGCCGAGCCGGCCGAGCAGGCGATGCCGCGCAGGTCGAGCGCCATGAGCAGCGACTCGCTGTCCGTGCCCGGCACCGAGATGTTCAGAATATGCGGTGCGCGTGGCGCGCCACGTCCGTGAATCACCGCGTCGGGAATGCGCTCCAGCAACGCCGCCTCGAGCCGATCGCGCAACGCGGCGAGCGTCGTCCACTCGTGCTCGCGCTCGGCGACGGCCAGCTCCGCGGCGCGCGCGAGTCCAACCGCCATCGCAACGTTCTCCGTGCCGGGGCGACGTCCGCGATCCTGCGTGCCGCCGAACATCAACGGCTCGATCGGCGTTCCGCGTCGCACATACAGCGCACCAATGCCCTTCGGTGCGCCGATCTTGTGGCCCGAGAGCGAGAGGACGTCGAACGCCGTGGTCCTCGCGTCGACGAGGACCTTTCCGAATGCCTGCACGGCGTCGGTGTGGAAGACCACACCCTTCGCCTTGGCGCGTGCCGCGAGGGCAGGGACCGGCTGCAGCACGCCGATCTCGTTGTTCACCCACATCACCGAACAGATCGCGACCTTCTCGTCCACCAGCGCATCGAACGATGCGTCGTCCACGAGGCCATCGGTGGTCATCGCGAGAAGACGCTCCTCGCCGCCTTCCTTCTTCGCCTGATGCGCCGCGGCGAGCACTGCCTTGTGCTCGATCGGTGTCGTGACGACGGCTGAGCGACCCTGAGCGCGCCGCGCGCGCCAGACCCCCAGCAGCGCCATGTTGTCGGCCTCGGTACCGCAGGACGTGAAGACGACCTCGTCTGCCGAGGCGCCGAGACATCGTGCGACACGCTCATGCGCCTCATCGAGGGCGGTGCGCGCTTCGCGACCCCACCGATGCACACTGGACGGGTTGCCGAAGCGTGCGCCGAAGAACGGCAGCATTGCCTCGAGCACCTCGTCGCGCACTGGTGTGGTGGCGGCGTGATCGAGATAGATGGGATCAGGCATACGCGACAAAGGTAACGATTTCCCCCATCCGGAGGCCAACTGAAAACTACGGCCACCGCCGAGTCCACAGCCGCAAGCTCTCATCTGACGGTGGTGGTCGCCGCTCCGAACGTCAACAAACGCCGCTGGCGCCGTCGCTCAAAATGTCGAAACCTCGAGCGCGCCGAGATCATCGACGCGCATCATCTCGGTGGTGAAGAAAGGCTCGCCGTACCGTGTCCGAATGAGTGAGCCGTATGTCGCCGCGTAGTGCGTGATGACGTCATACAGCGGCTCGCCGGTCGGATAGACCTCGCCCGCCTGTGTCGCACCATCGAACTGCGACGCGTAGCACCGCACGGCGTTCATTTTCTGCTCGAACTCGTCGCTGATGTCGACGACGAACGTCGGCCGGACGAAGTCCTGCCGGTATGCGAGCGTGTGCACGATCTTGTGCGTCCGATGCTTCGGCACCTCTGGCGCCACCTTCGCGAGTCCCGCGACGAAGCATGCGTCGCGCACGAGCTGGGCGGTGATGCGGTGATCCGGATGTCGCCCCTCGAGCGCGGGCGCGATCACGACGCGTGGCGCGAAGCGCCGAATGACGCGCGCGAGTGCTTCGCGCGTCGCTGGTGTGTTCTCGATGCCGGCGTCGGGAAGGCCGAGGGTCTCGCGCGCGCTCACGCCGAGCAACTCGGCGGCCTTGTCCGCCTCGGCTCCGCGTAGTGCGGCGGACCCACGCGTTCCCGTCTCACCCTGCGTGAGGTCCAGGATGGCCGTTCGTTGGCCGAGCTTCGCGGCTTTGATCAACGTGCCGCCGCAGGTGAGCTCGACGTCGTCGCGGTGCGCGGCGATGGCGAGAATACTGACTGTCGTGTGGGCGAGCATGGATCGAATATACGGCTACTCGTAACGTAAAGCGGTAACGGGATCCAGTTTGGCCGCGCGCGCCGCCGGAATCATTCCGAACAACACACCGGTGAATGCGCTCGTCAGCAGCGCGGCCACCACGGCCATCGGCGGGACACTGGCGGCGATCGGGGTCATCGACTTGATGAGGAACGCCATCAGCATCCCGAGTACCAGGCCGATCACCGCGCCGATTCCCGTGAGGGTGACCGCCTCGACGAGGAACTGCCAGAGAATCGTGCCGCGGGTGGCGCCGAGTGCCTTCCGCACGCCGATCTCGCGAGTCCGCTCCGTGACGGAGATCATCATGATCGCGATGACGCCAACACCGCCCACGATCAGTCCCACGGCCGAGAGGACGACCATGACGAGGAAGAAGACGCCGAAGACCTTGTTGTAGATGTCGAAGAGCTGATCCTGTGTGATGATGGCAAAGCTGTTCTCGCTGCCGGGCCGCAGGCCGCGGCGAGCGCGCATCGTCGCGATCACGTCGTCGATCGCTTCGGCACGCGACGACGTGGCGGCGGGAATGACGGCGAGCCCGAGATTATTCATCCGGGCCTTCAGCGCTTTGCGAGCGGACCCGATCGGAATGATCGCGCGGCCCTTGTTTCCGCCGGAGAGAAAGCTCGCCTCGTAGTGGTAGATGCCGAGCACGCGGAACGGCTGCCCGTTGAGCTCTACCTGCTTGTCGAGCGGGTCGGAGTCGCCGAAGAGCTGAGTCGCCAGTACGTCGTTGATCACGACGACACGATCGCCCGACTTCGCTTCAGCGGCTGTGAAGTTCCGCCCCGGATAGATGTCTCCGCCGCCGTCGATCTGCTGCCAGTTGCCGGTGAATCCGATCACCTGGATTCCCGTCAGCCGCTTGTCCTTGTATGCGACCGGGACGCCGAGGTCGAGTCGTGCGCCGGCGGTGCGAACCGTCGAGAGCCGGTCGATCGCCTCCATGTCGGTCAGCGTGAGCGCCGGATTGCGGAACCATTTGCACGTGTCATCGGTGCCGTCGCACGCCTCGAATGTGATCGGAAAACGCGAGACGAAAAACGTCGTCGGCCCGCTGCTCTCGAGGTCCTTGGCGACGCTGTTGTTGATGCCGTGAATGGCCGCCGAGATGACGACCACGACGAAGACGCCGACGGCGATTCCGAGGATGGTCAGACCGGCGCGCACCTTGTTCGCCTTGATGGAATCGAGCGCGATGGTCACGCCTTCGCCCATCCCGAGGAGCCGCTGCGATAGAACGGACATCTGCTACTCCTGGCGCAGCGCGGTGATGGGATCGAGCCGCGACGCACGGCTGGCCGGATAGACGCCCGCAACGATGCCCACGCCGGCGCCGATTGAGATTCCGACGAGGACGGACCAGAGCTCGACCGCCGCGGGCAAGGGCGTCAGCGCGGCGATCAATTTCGCAAAGGCAAATCCCGTGATGACGCCGAGTGCGGCGCCGACCGTGCTGAGCGTCGCGCTCTCGACGAGAAACTGTGACATGATGTCGCGCCGCTTCGCGCCGAGTGCCTTTCGAATGCCGATCTCGCGCGTGCGCTCGGCGACGGCCACGAGCATGATGTTCATGATGACGATGGCGCCGACGACGAGGCCGATCGCGGGGAGCGCGATGCCGGCCATGACCAGATACCCCTTGATCTTGTTCCAGAACTCGAGCGCCGAATCGGAGGTCTCGAGCTCAAAGTTGTCCTTCTGGTTCGGACGCAGGCCGTGGCGCGCGCGCATGACCTGCCGCACCGCCTCCATCGTCTCGAGCATGCCCTCACGGCTGGGCGTCTGAATCATGACCGCGTCGATGACGCCGTGCGCGTTCACGTAGCGATTGAGCGCCGATCTGTGTGGCGCGATGATGAACTTGTCGAACGAGATGCCGAACGCGCTCCCCTGCTTCTCCATCAGAGCGACGACGGTGTAGGGGATGCCGCGAATCGTGAGCTGGCGGTTGATCGGATCGAGCGCCGGAAAGAAGTAGTCGGCGACGTCCTGTCCAATGACGATGACCGGCATTCCCCGCTCGTACTCCTGCGGCGAGAAAAGGCGGCCGCGTACAGGCGCCATCTTCTTGATGTCGAAGTAGTCCTCGGTCACCGTGTACGTCTGTACCGTCCGCGGCTTCGAGATGTACTTCGACTCGGCCGAGAGGTTGTCGTTGCCGATGACGGCGTACTTCACCCCGTCGGGCAGAGCCGCCACCACAGGCTCGACATCGGACTCCTTGATGCGCGGACGGCGGCGCAGCTCGCGCCAGTAGTCGTCCCCGTGATCGCCGATATTGATGTTCGGACGGTTGCGCAGCTCGAACGAATTGATCGCCATGATCTTGCCGATGAGCTCGTCGGTCATGTAGCGGCTCATGCCGCCGACGATCGATACAACGGCGATCAGAAATGTGACTCCGATCATCACGCCGAGCAGGGTGAAGAAGCTCTTCAGCTTCTGCACCCAGATCTGCTGGAGCGCGAGTCGGACAGCGTCGAGGAAAGGCATTGTGGTAAGGCCGGGAGTTGGTTCCTTCAACTACGCTCCGCGTGCCTGAAAAGTGTCAGACTGTCTGACCCGGCCTTCACTCGTACCGTAGGGCGGTAACCGGATCCAGCTTCGCGGCTTTAGCGGCCGGCAGCATCCCGAACAGCACTCCCGTGAAGCAGCTCGACAGCAGCGCGGCCACCACGGCCATGGGCGGGACGCTGGCCGCGATTGGGGTCATCGACTTGATCGCGAAAGAGACGAGTGCGCCGAGTACGAGCCCGATCACGGCGCCTACGCCCGTGAGGGTCACCGCTTCGACGAGAAACTGCCAGAGAATCGTCCCGCGGGTCGCGCCGAGCGCCTTCCGGACGCCGATCTCCCGGGTACGCTCCGTCACGGAGATCATCATGATCGCGATGACGCCGACCCCGCCGACGATCAACCCGACCGCGGACAAGACGACCATCACGAGGAAGAACGCCCCGAAGATCTTGTTGTAGATCTCGAAGAGCTGATCCTGGGTGATGATCGCGAAGTCGTTGTCTGCCGCGGGGCGCAGTCCGTGCCGACCGCGCATCGCGGCGATCACGTCGTCGATCGTCTGCGCACGAGTCGAACCGGTGGCCGGGATGACCGACACGCCGATCTCGTTGTACGTCGCTCCCAGGTGTTTCCGAGCCGCCTCGATGGGGATGATGCCTTTGGGGCTGTCGCCGCCGCCGAGGAAGCTCGCCTTGTAGTGATAGACGCCGAGGACGAGGAATGGCTCGTTTGCGATGTTGACCGTCTTGTCGATCGGATCGGACTCGCCGAAGAGCTGCTTCGCCATTTCCTCGTTCACGATCACCACCCGATCGCCGGCCTTCGCCTCGCTCGCCGTGAAGTTCCGGCCAGGATACAGATCACCCCCGCCGTCAATCTGCTGCCAGTTGCCGGTGTAGCCGACGATGGAGACTCCGCTGATTCGCTTGTCGCGATACGAGGCGTTTCGCGACGTCTGGAGCTGCGCGCCGACCGTTCGAACGGACGGAAGCTGCTCGATCGCCGAAACGTCAGCCAGCGCGAGCGGTGGATTTCGCCGGTACTTGCAGGTATTCTCGGTTCCATCGCACGCCTCGAAACTGATCGGGTAGCGCGAGAGAAAAAAAGTCGTCGGCCCGGCGCTCTCGAAATCCTTCGCGACGCTGTCGTTGATGCCGTGAATGGCGGCCGAGATCACGACAACGACGAACACGCCGACGGCGATTCCGAGAATCGTCAGGCCGGCGCGAACCTTGTTGGCGCGGATGGAGTCGATCGCGATCGTCACGCCCTCGCGCATGCCGAAAAGCCGCTGCTGCAGCATGGACATGGCCATCTTCTACTCCTGCCGCAGGGCGGTGATGGGATCCAGTCGCGAGGCGCGGCTCGCCGGGTACACACCGGCAACGATGCCGACGCCGGCACCGATCGAGATGCCGACGATCACGGACCAGAGCTCCACCGCCGCGGGGAGTGGGCTCATCAGCGAGATGATCTTCGCGAAGCCGAATCCGGTTGCGACGCCGAGCGCGGCGCCGACGGTGCTGAGCGTCGCGCTCTCGACGAGAAACTGCGACATGATGTCACGCCGCCTGGCGCCGAGCGCCTTGCGGATACCGATCTCGCGTGTGCGCTCCGCGACAGCCACCAACATGATGTTCATGATGACGATCGCGCCCACGATGAGCCCGATGGCTGGCAGCGCCACCCCCGCCATGACGAGATAGCCCATGATCTTGTTCACGAACTCGAGGGCAGAATCGGAGGTTTGCAGCTCGAAGTCGTCTTTCTGGTTCGGGCGCAGGTGGTGCCGCACGCGCATGACCTCGCGCACGTTCTCCATCGTCGAGATCATTCCCCCGCTGCTCGGCGTCTGGATCATGACCGAGTTGATCACGCCGTGCGGGTTCACCAGGCGATTGAGCGGAGAGGTGTGCGGCGCGATGATGAACTGGTCGAACGACTGGCCGAACACGCTGCCCTGGCTCTCCATGATGCCGACGACGGAGTAGGGAAGGCCCTTCACGATCAGTTCGCGGCCGATGGGCTCCAGGCCCGCGAAGTAGTACGTCGCCACATCCTGACCGATGACGATCACGTTGGAGCCGTGCGCGTACTCCTGCGGGCTGAAGAGCCGGCCCTTCACCGGCGCCATTCGCTTGATGTCGAAGTAGTCGCTGGTGACCGTGTACACCCGCACGGGCTTCGGCCGGAGCTGATACTTCGATTCAGCGGGCAGGAAGCCGATTCCCACCGCGGCCCACCGCACGTCCGGCGGGAGAACCGCCGTCACGGGCTCGATGTCCGCCTCTCGGATGGGTGGGCGGCGCCGAAGCTCGCGCCGATGCTCTTCGGAGTTGTCGCCGATGTTGATGCTGGGCCGCTGGCGCAGCTCGAACGAGTTGATCGCGATGATCTTCCCCACGAGCTCGTCGCTCATGTAGCGGTTCATCCCGCCGATGATCGAAACGACGGCGATGAGGAAGGTGACACCGATCATGACGCCGAGCAGGGTGAAAAAGCTCTTCAGCTTCTGCACCCAGATCGTTTGGAGGGCTAGGCGGACCGCTTCGAGAAATGGCACTGGGAAACCTCTAGGTCGGACTGTCCGACAGTGGTTTAGAGCGCGGGAGCGCTTATGCCGAGCTTCTCGACGAACGATGACCGGCGATCATCGCTCGCGATCAATCCGTCGCGAAGCACGACGACACGGCGGGCGTGTGAAGCGATTTCGGGTTCGTGCGTGACCATGATGACCGTCTGGCCCTGATTGGCCAGACTCTCGAACACGCGCATGATCTCTTCGGACGTATTCGAGTCGAGGTTACCGGTCGGCTCGTCGGCCAGGAGAATGGACGGGTTATTGACGAGCGCGCGTGCGATGGCGACGCGCTGCCGCTGACCGCCCGACAACTCGTTCGGACGATGGTCCATGCGATTGTCCAGCTGCACGCGCGCCAGGGCCTCCTTCGCGCGGTGCTTCCGCTCGTCGCCGCTGACGCCCGCATACACGAGGGGAAGCTCCACGTTGTGCAGCGCCGTGGCGCGGGGCAGGAGGTTGAACGTCTGGAAGACGAATCCGATCTCCTTGTTCCGCACGCGCGCGAGCTCGTCGTCGCTCATCTTCGAGACCTGCGTGCCATTCAGCCAGTACTCGCCGGCGTTCGGCGTGTCGAGGCAGCCGATGACGTTCATCAGCGTGGACTTGCCGGAGCCGGACGGGCCCATGATGGCGACATACTCGTTGCGCTGAATGGCGAGATCGATGCCCCGCAGTGCGCGCACGATCTCACCGCCCATGTCGTACTCGCGCTTGATGCCGCGCGTGACGATGATCCACTCCTTGTCGGGGGCCGCCCCCTGGGCGGCGACCACCGCCTGCCGCTCGGCTGTCATGCCGAGCGGCGCTTCAATTGTTTCGTTGCTCACGATTTGGTTGCCGTTGCCGGCTTCTTCGGGTCTACCTTCGTTTCGCGAACCACCGCGCCGTCCTTGAGCTCGCGGATCGCCTGGTAGGTGCCGGCGACGATCTTGTCACCCGCCTTGAGGCCACTGAGCACCTCAAAGTGCTTCTCACCCGCGATCCCTACCTTTACGGGCCGGAAGGTCACTTTGTTGTCCTTGGACACCACGAAGACCCCTTCGACGTCCTTCTTGCCCACTTCCTTCTTCGGACGCGCCTTCCCGAGGCCGACCGCGGTATCACCCTTGGTGAGCGCCTCGTTCTCTCGGACCGTGAGGGCGATGATCGGAATCGAGAGGGCCTGTTTCCGGGTGTCCGTGATGATCTTGGCCGTGGCAGAGAAGTCCGGCCGGGTTTCCGCCGGTGTGTTGACGAGCTGGATCGTGACTTCGTAGTCCACCGCCTGATCGGCGCCGGTACTCGCCGTGGCACCCGTCACGGCGCTGTTCGAGATCTTCGTGACGCGGCCGATGAAGGTCGTGTCCGGGAAGGCGTCGATCTGGATGACGGCCGAGTCGCCGAGCGCGATGCGCGCGACGTCGGTTTCGTCGACCTTCACCTTGGTCTCGAGCACGCTCATGTCAGCGATCGTCAACAGCGTCGCGGCGTCCTTGTTCATCGTGCCCTGGATGGCTGTCTCGCCGTTCTCGACGACGAGGCGGGTCACGCGGCCCGACATCGGCGCGTAGATGGACGTCTTGCTGAGCGCACTCTGGGCATCGCGCAGCGACGCGGTCGACTGGTCCACCGAGTGGCGCGACGACTCGTACATCGCCTTGTTCACGTCCACCGTGGTACGGAGCTGCTCCATCTGCTCGTCGGAGATGAGCTGCGGGTTCGTCTTCTTGATCGCTCCCGTGCGCTCCAGACTCTTCTGCGCCTGCGCCAGGTTGGCGTTCGCCTGCGCCATCTGCGCCCGGCTCGACGCGACTTGCGCCTGCACGCGCTGCACGGCCGCCTCGGCCTGCTGGGCGTCGATCTGGAGGAGGAACTGGCCTTTGGTGACCATCTGCCCTTCCTTCACGGCCAGCTTGACGATCTTGCCGGAGATGTCCGAGCTCAGGTCCACCTTGGTTTGCGGCCGCACCTGGCCGCTGGCCGTGACGGAGGCGACGAGATCGCGAGCCTGCACCAGCTCGGTGCGGACTTCGACCGTTTTGTTGCCCCGCTTCGCGGCGGTCAGGGCGCCGACCGCCACCAGGACGAGGATCACCCCGCCGAACACGGAAAATTTCACGCGCTTGCTCATAGTAGGATTCTCGGTGGGGAAGTACTAACGGAGAGGATGCCCGACCGCGTTCTCTAGCGCGGCGAAGGCTTTATGGTAGTCGTAAACCGCGTTCACCCGGTCGATCAGCGCCTGCTCGTAGCTGCCACGCGACGTGACGACGTCGAGGAATGTGGAGGCACCAACCTTGTACCGCTCCTCGGCGAAGGAGAGCTCCTCCTTCGCCTTCAACGCGGTCTGCTCCTGCAGCGCAACGGTCTGAATCGCCGTCTGCAGGGTGCGATAGGCCTGCGTGACGTCGGCGGTCAGCGCCAGATCCTTCGCCTTGACGTTATAGAGCGCGTCGTCTTTGTCCACCTGCGCCTGCTGCACACGCTCTTCGCGGCCGAAGTTGTCGAAGATGGGGAGAGAGATCGTCGCACTGAGTGCGATCGGCGAACGCTGGAAGCTGAAGGGGAACTGACTGTTCCCCGCCCGAATGGCATCGGCTTGCGCCGACGTGAACTCATACCTCGGTCCGTTGCAGCCCGTGCTCGGCAGGCCGACGCGCGTGCGGATGGAATCCTGCTGGAAGCAGCCGGTCTGCGCACCGAGCACCTGTGACTGCGCAAGGTTCACCAGATAATCGCTGTTCGTGTACTGGTAGGAATTGCCGCCCACTCCGGTACTGAGGGAGAGCGTCGGCGTGTAGGCAGACTTGGCGACCTGCACGTTCAGATCGGCCGAGCGATCGCGCGCGCGCAGCGCGACGATGGCCGGATTCTGGCGACGTGCGTCGTCGAGCAGGGTGGCGAGATTGAAGTTCGGCGCGATGATTGGAAAATCCGTGACCAGCTGCACATTCTCCGGCTGAGCGACACCCATCTGTTGGTAGAGGCGAAGCTTCTCAATCTCCACGTTGTTGCGCTCGCGAAGCAGGGCGACCTGCGCCTGCCCGAGTCCCACCTCGGCGCGGCGGATGTCGAGCGAGGTGCCCGAGCCCACGGCCACCTTCGCGTTGGCGAGATCGAGCTGGCCCTGCGCCGTTTTGACGAGCGTATCCTGAAGCGCGGAGCGAGCCTGCGCCTGCAGCACGCTCAGATACTGCTGCGTGACCGTGGAGCGCAGCAGCTCGGCGGAGCCGGTGATGTCTGCCTCGACCGCATCGCGGTTGGCCTGGGCGGCCCTCGGCGTGAGAAAGGTCGATTTGTTGACGCGATAGTTCAGACCGATGTTGTAGCCGGACTGGAGCGTGGCCGAGCTGTTACTGAACGACTGGCCGCTGAAGACCTGCTGGCCGGCCTGCTGGTAGCGGCTGCTGAACGAGGCGTCAGCGGATGGCAGCAGGGCGCCTTTCGCGCTCCGAATCGCGGCATCTGCCGTGCGGCGCGCGTTGGATTGCGAGAGGTACACGGGGTTGTTGCGCCGGGCGAGCGTGATGGCGTCGTCCAGGGTGAGCACTGCGCTGGTGGGGACCGTTCCGCTCTGGGCCCCAACGACTGGGGCAACGGCGGCAACGGCGAGCGCGAACACCAAAGTACGCATTGGAGGAAAATTCCTGTGTGTTGAGGTCACAGTGCCGTACGGGACTATGGCGCGGAAGTTTCAAGAGGCTAGTCAGACAGTCAGACCCGTCACCGCCTCAGGCGGTGTCGTCCGGGCCCGGCGCAATGAACACT
>DATCGM010000189.1:0-8431 GCA_036508915.1 Gemmatimonadaceae bacterium | reverse complement strand
GCGTGAGTTGGAGTGCGAGCTGAGTGGGAGTGCGAGCGAAGTGGGAGTGCGAACTAAGTGGGAGTGCGAGGTCAGGGTTGCAGGCGGTTCTCGCGCTCCCTCGACTTCCACTCGACGCCCACTAAACTCCCACTCCCACTCGACTCCCACTCACGCTCGCTCTCAGACTCCAACTACTTTCTCCAACTCATCCCTCCGACTCGTACTCGCTCTCGTCACTACTCAACCCTCCCACCAACTCACTCTCCCACTCGCCGGTACCGCAGATGCCGCGAAGCGCCTACTATTGAAGGCCATGACCACGACTTCACCCGATCCCGCCGTCGTAACGCCGCCCGGCGAGCCTCGAACCAGCTGGACGATCGACGCGGCGCGCGCGCTGTACAACGTCGAGGGCTGGGGCGACGGATTCTTCGACATCAACGAGAAGGGACACGTCGTCGTCAGGCCCGACAAGGACCATCCGGATCGCTCACTCGACCTGTTCGAGCTCGCGATCGACCTGGAAGCGCAGGGTGTGACCCTGCCGGTGCTGCTGCGATTCTCCGACATCCTCCGCTCCCGGATCGAGGCGCTCAACACGAAGTTTCACGGCGCGATGGAGGAGTTCGCGTACACCGGCGGCTACACCACGGTGTACCCGATCAAGGTCAACCAGCAGCGCCACGTGGTGGAGGAGATCGTCGAATTCGGCAAGGCGACCGGGGTTGGTCTCGAATGCGGATCGAAGCCGGAGCTGCAGGCCGTGCTCGCGCTGCGGGAGAGCACCGACCATCTCATCGTCTGCAACGGCTACAAGGACGAAGAGTTCATGCGGCTCGCCCTCATGGGCCAGCGGCTCGGGCACAAGGTGTTCATCATCATCGAGCAGGTCAGCGAACTCGACGTGCTGCTGCAGGTCGCGGAGCAGATGGGCGTGGAGCCCGAGTGCGGGGTGCGCATCAAGCTGAGCACCGAGGGCAGCGGCCGCTGGGCACAGTCCGGCGGCGAGAAGTCGAAGTTCGGCCTGAGCCCCGCCCAGCTCATGCAGGTCATCGACAAGCTGGCCGCGGCCGGCAAGCTCGGCATCGTGAAGCTGATCCACTGCCATCTGGGATCGCAGATCACCGACATCCGCTTCATCAAGCGCGGCCTGCAGGAGCTGTCGCGCTTCTACGCCGAACTGCGCGCGATGGGCCTCGACATCACGCACGTGGACGTCGGCGGCGGCCTTGGCGTGGACTACGACGGCTCGCAGTCCACCGCGCAGGCGAGCGTGAACTACTCGCTGCAGGAATACGCGAACGACATCGTCTACACGCTCGCGGAAGTGTGCCGCGATCGCGAGCTGCCGATGCCGCACATCATCAGCGAGTCGGGACGTGCGCTCACGGCGCACCATGCGCTGCTGCTCATCAGCGTGATCGATGTGGAATCGGCGGCGGAGCAGCCGGTGCCCGCGATCAACGGTGAGGATCACCAGCTGCTGCACGAGATGTCCGACGATCTCAAGACCGTGACGCGCAAGAATGCCTCGCTGCGACGGGTGCGCGAGGTGTACCACGACGCGGTGTTCGACAAGGAACGCGCGCAGGCGCTCTTCAACAGCGGCGTGCTGTCGCTGCGGAATCGCGCGCTCGCGGAGCGGCTGTACCTGTGCTCGATCAACCAGATCGCGCGCGTCGCGCAGAAGCATCGCGACGAGTTCGAGGACATCATGGCGGACCTCGACGCCGCGCTGGTGGACCGGTACTTCTGCAACTTCTCACTCTTCCAGTCGCTGCCCGACAGCTGGGCGATCGACCAGCTCTTCCCGATCATGCCGATCCACCGGCTCGACGAAGAGCCGAGCCGGCAAGGGACGCTGCAGGACATCACGTGCGATTCCGACGGCAAGATCGACCGGTTCGTCGGCGGCCGCACCGGTGAGCCGAGCATGGCGCTCCATCCGTTCAGCGACGCCGATCCGTACATCCTCGGGATATTCCTCACGGGCGCGTACCAGGAAATCCTCGGCGATTTGCACAATCTGTTCGGCGACACGAACGCCGTGCACGTGCGGCTGACGGACCAGGGGTACGAGATCACGGATCTCGTGCACGGGGATACCGTGACGGAAGTGCTGAACTACGTGCAGTTCCGCGCGTCCGACCTGCTCACGACGTTCCGCCGGAAGGTGCAGGCGGCGACGGCGATTTCGCGCGAGGAGGCGAATATGTTCATCGCGGAATATGTGGCGGGGCTTGAAGGCTACACCTACCTGGAAGGAGAAGCGGCACGTTAGTCCGGCAGCTGGCGGGTGACGGCTGCCGTCTGGCAGTTTTCCTGCAACGCTATCACCTGACAGCTATCAGCATCTAGCCGCCAGACAACGACTCGCCGACAATTCCGCGCACGGAGACCGTGTACTCACTCCTTCTCTCGCTTGCGGCGGTCATCATCGCGACGAAGCTTCTCGGCGAGCTCGCGCGGCGGTTCGGGCAGCCGTCCGTTCTCGGAGAACTGTTCGCCGGTGTGCTGCTCGGCGGCGGTGCGCTCGCGGTGCTCGATGCACACGATCCGGCGATCCACGCGCTCGGCGAACTCGGCCTGTTCGTCCTGCTCTTCCAGCTCGGCCTCCACACCGACATGCGCTCGCTGCGGCGGGTGGGTTCGTCGGCGATGATGGTCGCGGTCGCCGGGGTGGTGCTGCCGTTCGGCGCGGGGTTTCTCGCTGTGCGCGCGCTGGGCATCGCGGTGATCCCGGCGGTGATCGCGGGAGCGTCGCTGACCGCGACGTCGATGGCGATCTCCGCGCGCGTGCTCGGCGACAAGGGCGTGCTGCACACGCGGGAAGGACAGGTCGTCCTCGGCGCCGCGCTCGCCGACGACGTGATCGGGCTGATCGTCCTGTCGGTCGTGGTGGCGCTGGTCGGCGGCGAGAGCGTGTCCGCGATGGGTATCGCGCGCACGTCCGCCATTTCCGTCGGATTCATCGTGATCGCGCTCGCCGTCGGAAGGTATGCGATCCCGCCGCTCTTCCGCGTGCTCGATGGAATCCGCGCGAAGGGGTCACTCGGCATGTTCGGGATCTCGTTCGGTTTGCTGCTCGCGGCGATCGCGATGGCGAGCGGAACCGCGATGATCATCGGCGCGTTCGTCGGCGGCATGATCCTCCATCCCACGCCGCAGCGCCAGGAGATCGAGCGCACCACCGCGCAGATCGGGCATTTGTTCGTGCCGATCTTCTTCGCCGTCGTGGGCGCGTCGATCGAGCTGTCCGCGCTGGCGAGCCCGTCCATTCTCGCAATCGGTGCGGCGCTCATCGCCGTCGGCATACTCGGCAAAGTGATTGCCGGCTTCGCGCCCTGGAACTTTCAGGGGAACAAGTTGCTCGTCGGTGTCGCGATGGTCCCCCGCGGCGAAGTGGGCCTGATCTTCGCGCAGATGGGACTCTCGACTGGTGCGATCACACCGGAGCTGTTCGGCGCGATCCTGTTGATGGTCGTCGTGACGACGTTCGTGGCGCCGCCGCTTCTCGGCGCCGTAATCAGGCGCGACGAATCGCTCGAGCGCGAGGAGCTGAGCGGACCGGAGATTCTCGCGCCGGACGGACCGCGGCAGACGACCGTCGGGCGGAAGCACTGACCAACACGAACGAGCGACAAGTGAGGGGCTTTCAAAACTGGGAACGAGCGACGCGTGAGGGGCGCCTTGGCGAAGAGCGACGCGTGAGGAGCGAAGAGACATTCTCCTCACCCATCGCGCGTCGCTCTTCCCAGATCGCCCCTCACCCGTCGCTCGTTGCTCTTCCAGCCGATTCGAGCGTTAGGTTTCAGAGCCTCACCTCGCGTCGTACCGCTTCCCGACCTCTCCCCAGTTCACCACGCTCCACCACGCCCCGATATAATCCGGCCGGCGGTTCTGGTACTTCAGATAGTACGCGTGCTCCCACACATCGAGCCCGAGCACCGCGTGCTTCCCGTCCATCAGCGGGTTGTCCTGGTTCGGCGTGCTCTCGATCGAGAGCTTTCCGTCTTTCGCCGCGACGAGCCACGCCCAGCCTGATCCGAAGCGCCCGACGCCGGCGGCGGCGAACTGCTCCTTGAACTTCGCGAGATCGCCGAACGCGCTCTTGATCGCGGCGGCGAGCGCGCCCGTCGGCTCACAGCCGTCCGCTTTGTGCATCAGCGTCCAGAACAGCGAGTGGTTCCAGTGTCCGCCTCCGTTGTTGCGCACGGCGGTTCGGACGGCGTCCGGAACCTTCGCGATGTTGCGGCAGAGGTCGTCGAGCGACCAGCTCGCGAGTTCGGGCGCCTTCTCGATCGCGGCATTCAGGTTGTTGACGTACGCCTGATGATGCTTGCCGTGGTGGATCTGCATCGTCTGCGCATCGATGTGCGGCTCGAGCGCGTCGGGAGCGTAGGGAAGGGGCGGAAGAGTATGCGCCATGCGATTCTCCAGTGGGTTCTAACTCAATATAGCCGGACTGCACCAGTGTGTCAGGCGCGCTTCGTCCCCCGGGATCTCAGCCATGTCACGATCGGCGGGGAGATCGAGAGCAGGATGACCACGGCGACCAATCCCTCGATGTGATTGCCGACGACGGGGAACTGCCTGGCGAGAAAGTATCCCAGCAGCAGCATCGACCAGATCCAGCCGACCGCGCCGACGATGTTGAAGGTGATGAACGTCGTGTAGCTCATGTCGGCGGCACCCGCGACGACCGGGGCGAAGGTGCGAACGATCGGCATGAACTGCGCCATGATGATCGTCTTGCCGCCGTGCTTCTCGTAGAACTCGTGCGCGCGAATCAGCTGCGCGCGCTTGAAGAACCGCGAGTCCTCTCGCGTGAACAGCGCGCGTCCCGCGCGGTTCCCGATGAAATAGCCGCTGGTGTTGCCGAGGATCGCCGCGATCGAGCAGCACACGGCGAGCACCCAGACATTCAGCTTTACGGGCCCGTCGGGTTGCGACGCGAGCAGTCCGGCCGTCACCAGCAGCGAATCTCCGGGAAGCATGGGAAAGAGCAGCCCGGTCTCGATGAAGATGATGACGGGGATGCCGATCATTCCGACCGCGCTGATGAGCGCCGACGGATCGCGGAGCGCGTGGAGGAGGTCGGTGAGCGAGTGCAATGGGAACGATCGAAGATGGAAGATGGAAGATCGAACGCGCGCGGTCGACGTGGGAAGAATACTATCATTCACCGCTGATGTCTCGTCCTTCCATCTTCCATCTTCGATCTTCCATCCTGACGTGTCGGTCCTCGATCAAGTCGTCATCGTCCTGAACGAACCGCAGGATCCCATCAACATCGCGGCTACGATTCGCGTGATGAAGAACATGGGGGTGCGTGATCTGCGCCTGGTGAACCCGGTGCCGTACGATCCGTGGCGCGTCGAGGGAGTTGCGCACGGCACGAGAGATCTCGTCGATCGGATCAAGCACTTCGACTCGCTGCAGGCCGCACTCGCCGACTGCGTGAGAGTCGCGGCGTTCGCCGGGAAGCGGAGGGCGGTGCGCTGGGCAGTGGCGACGCCGAGAGACATGGCCGCGCAGTTCATCGAGACCGCCGCCGAGGGCAAGGTCGCGTTGCTGTTCGGCCAGGAGGATCACGGCCTTCCCAACGAAGCGCTCGACCTGGCGCAGCTGCTCGTGCACATCCCGACTACCGAGCACAGCTCGCTCAACCTCGCGCAGGCGGTGATGGTCGCGCTGTACGAGCTGCACCTCGCGGCGGGAGATGCGACGCGGGTACTCGCGCCGCCGAAGAAGGAGGCGCCGCCGGCGGCGCAGGCGGAGTGGGAGCAGACGTACGCAGATCTCGCGCGTGCGCTGGAGGAGATCAGATTTTTTCGGACACGGAATCAGGACAACGTGATGCGATCGGTTCGATCGCTGCTCGCGCGCGCGGAGCCGGATGGGCGCGAATTGATGCTCGTGCGCGCGATGGGAATCGAGGTGCTGCGGACAATCGAGAGGATTCGGAAAGGGCTGCCCGACTAGAAACTGAGCTCGTCGCTTCAACTCCCGCGCCGTTCATCCGTTAAGGGTTGCGAACTCCCGCTCCGACAATCATTTTAACCCGTCCCGATCGGCCATTGTGAAGACTTTCACAAGACCGAATTAAACCCCGTCTACTCCGAAACTTCCCCGATTGTTAATGACCGGACTCAGGAAGTGGGCTGCCATTGCAGGCGTGGCCGCCATAGCTGTGACAGCCACGATGATGTCCGCCTATGCAGGCGCACAACAGGGTGCCGCCACCGCCGCTCCGAAAAAAGAAACCCCCACCGAAGCCGCCAACCGCGAGGCCGCCGGCAAGGCGGTTCCCGGGCCATGGGCCTACAGCGGCGCATCCGGGTACACGCATTACCTCGGGCAGGGCACCGGTCGCTCGCCCGTCCAGCCCATCAAGTTTCCTCACCCGGTGCACGTGAACACGCTCAAGATCAATTGCGTGTTCTGCCACTTCGCCGCGTTCAAGTCGCCTGATCCGGGACTCCCCGCCGTCGGAACGTGCATGGGATGCCATTTGATCATGGGCGCCGACCGCCCGGAGATCCAGAAACTCGCGGCATACGCAAACAAGAAGCAGCCCGTGCCATGGGTGCGCGTGCACAAGGTGCCCGAGTACGTGCGCTTCCCGCACATGCGCCACGTGAATGCCGGCGTCACCTGCCAGACGTGCCACGGACAGATCAACAACATGCCGCAGGTTTTCCAGTACGCATCGCTCAACATGGGCTGGTGCGTCAGTTGCCACGTGCAGGGTTACTCGCCGGCCGAGGGACTGAAGGCTGCCGGCTACGTGCCCGATTCGGCGACGATCGCGCTGCCGCGCAAGAAGGCGTCGTACGACTGCTCCAACTGCCACTACTAGGAATCGCGAGATGAGCCAGGACCCAAGCGACACGGCAGTGAGCGACCCGAAGCCCGGCGTCAGGCGACGTGACTTTCTCAAGGTGGTCGGCGTGTCGAGCGCCGCGGTGGCGGCCGTCGGATGCTACAGCGACAAGGTGGAGAAGCTCATCCCCTACGTCGCGTCGCCCGACAACACGGTTCCAGGAGTCTCCACCTACTACGCCACGACGTGCCGCGAATGCGCCGCCGGTTGCGGCGTGCTCGTCGAGACGCGTGACGGCCGGGCCATCAAGGCTGAGGGAAATCCCGATCATCCCGTGAATCGCGGTGCGCTCTGCGGCCGCGGCCAGTCGGCGTTGCAGGGCCTCTACAATCCCGATCGTTTCCGCGGCCCCATGACGCGCGAGAGCGGCAAGCTGGTGCCGGTCACATGGGAGAGGGCGCTGCAGCTGCTCTCGCAGAAACTTGGTGAAGCAAAGAGTAAAGGTCCTGCAGCCAATGCGGTCTTCATCAATCAGCACGAGCAGGGATCGTTCGGTGCGTTCCTCGATCAGTGGCTCGGCGGCTACGGCATGCCGGCGCACGTCAGCTACGACGCCGAGGCGCCGCTCTCGACGATCGCCGCGAACCGCGCGTCGTACAGCGTCGCGTGGCCGAAGCTCGACTTCGCCGCGGCGAAGGTCATCGTCTCGTTCGGCGCGGACTATCTCGACGGCTGGGGACTCTCGGTCACGCAGCAGCTCGATTTCGCCGAGGCGCGCGCGAAGCTGGAGGGCGGGCCGAAGGTCGTCTACATCGGCGCGCGCCGTTCGCTCACCGGGCTGAACAGCGACACGTGGATTCCCGCGAAGCCGGGCAGCGAGAAGGGCCTCGCCGATGCCCTCCTCGCCGCGGTCACGGGAAAGGGTGCCGGCGCGCTCACGGCCGCCGCCGCCGCCGCCGGCGTTTCGGTCGCGTCGCTCGAGTCGCTTGCCAAGGATCTGCAGTCCGCGAAGCCGAGCCTGCTGCTCGCGGGCGGCACCGGCGAAGACGGCACCGCGCTCGGCACGGTGGTGAACGATCTCAACAAGGCGCTCGGAAATGTCGGCGTGACGGTGAGGCCGAGCGATTCTTCGCTCGCCTACGAGGGGCTTTCCTCGCATTCCGCCGTGCGTGAAGCGGCCGAGCGCATGGCGGCGGGCCAGGTGTCGCTCGCGTTCGTTCGCGGTGCGAACCCTGCGTACTCGCTTCCCGGCGGGGTGAAGTTCGCCGAAGCGTTCGCGAAGGTGCCGTTCAAGGTTTCGTTCTCGAGCTATCCGGACGAAACGACGGATTTGGCGGATCTGATTCTCCCCGACAACCACTCGCTCGAGAGCTGGGGCGACGCCGAGCCGGCGAAGGGAACGCTCGGGCTGCAGCAGCCCGTGATGGATCCCGTGTTCAACACGCGGGCGACGGGCGACGTGCTCATCGCCGCGGCGAAAGGTGACGCGGCGATGGCGTCGAAGTATCCGGCGGCCGATTATCGCGCGTGGATCGTGGCGCGTGCCGGCGGGATTTCGGCAATCACGAAGGCGCTGCCGACAGGCATGATGAGCGGCTCGCCGCTCGCCGCCGCCGCGCCGAA